>CAMCHD010000083.1 GCA_945874545.1 Akkermansia muciniphila
TCGGCGTCTTCCCCGCCAACCCGCCCCACGCCCGCATGAATCCTTCGCCCCGTCCCGCCGCCATCGAATTCGAACAGGAACTGCTCTACATCTATGATCTCTACGCGCACGGCCAACTCGACCGGCGCGGTTTTCTTGAGCGCGCGGCCAAGTTCGCCGTCGGAGGCATCACCGCCGCCGCCTTGCTGACCATGCTGAGTCCCCATTACGCGTGGGCCACGCAAGTCGACCCGAACGACCGTCGCCTCCAGACCGAGTATCTCAAATTCCCCTCGCCCGACGGCCACGGGGAGGGACGCGGGCTGCTCGCCCGTCCGGCCGGCGCGACCCGACCCCTGCCGGTCGTCCTGGTGGTGCACGAGAATCGCGGGCTCAATCCCTACGTCGAGGACGTCGCCCGCCGGGTCGCGGTGGCCGGCTTCGTCGCCTTCGCACCCGACGCCCTGTATTCGCTCGGCGGTTACCCGGGCAACGACGACGAGGGCCGCGCCCTGCAGTCCAGGCTCGACCGCGCCAAGGTGGTGGAGGACTTCGTCGCCGCCGCCCGCTTCCTCCACCAACGCCCGGAGTCGAACGGTGCGCTCGGCGTCACCGGCTTCTGTTTCGGCGGCGGCATGGCCAACACCCTCGCGTGGCGCCTGCCCGATATCGTGAAGGCGGCGGTGCCCTTCTACGGCGGTCAACCCCCGGCGGCCGAGGTGCCCAAGATCAAGGCGTCCCTCCTCCTCCACTACGCCGCGCTCGACGAGCGCGTGAACGCCGGCTGGCCCGCCTACGAGGCCGCGCTGAAAGCGGCCGATGTGGACCACGAGGCCCACTTTTACCCCGGCGTGAACCACGGTTTCCACAACGACAGCACGCCCCGCTTCGATCCCGCCGCCGCCGGGCTGGCCTGGACCCGCACCATCGATTTTTTCAGGGCGAAACTGTCCCCGTCCCCGGCTTGAAGCCGAGGGCGGGGAGTCGTTCGGAGCATCGCCCCCCGGGTGTTCCGGCGGCCGCCGGCATGCGCCCCGCCGGTGACCCTCCCGAGCCTCAACAACCGGCCAGGACCACGTGATGGTCGGACGTGTGGCGAATGTCTTCCTTGGACAGGGAGACGTGGACCTTCGACTCCGGATGGCTGATCCGGTCGACCTTGGTCGTGGTGATGAGCACCTCTTTGCCGGCATACCAATGGCCGGCCTCGACCGCCAGATCGCGCACCGACCAACTGCGGTCATCGACCTTGAAATCCGTCACGTGCCCCGCGTCGCCCTCCGGGGTCTCGATGTGGTAACCGGTGACGGTGGCCGCGCTGCGCAGGTTCGGATCCTCGCGGTGCACATAGTCCATGCGCGCGTCGAAGGCGTTCGGCGCGGGCAACAAGACCGGGTAGCCGCCCATGCCCCATAAGCCGCCGCCGGACCAATAGCCCGGCCAGCCGTAATAGGAATAATAGTCCTGCTCAAATTGCCGGGAGACCGGCTTGTGCGCGTCGATCGAGGGCGCGTGCTCGATCTGCGCCTTGGTCAACTTCAGGGAAAGGGTGCGGTTGGCGAGATCGAGAAAACCGAAGGCGTAGGGGGCGATCAGCACCAGGCGGCCGGTCAACCAGGAACCCGTATCCACCACGAGGTAACGGACGGCCCAGGAGTAGTCGTCGAAATAAAAATCCTTGATGTGACCGATGTCGCCATCCGTGGCGGCGAGTTTGAAGCCGTGCAGTGCTTTGAGATTATGGAGCATAAATGGGTTTGTATCGAGGTTAACCACGGGAACAGGCGGCGGACCGGGAAACGGAGGGGAGCGGCGGGACTGGCGGCGCGGGGGCGGTCGAGCTTGCGAGCGGCGCACCGGCGGTGGCGTCGACCCGGCCCAGCTCCCCGACGAGGCGATGCAGACGGGAGCCCGACTCATGGGCCGGTATCCGGGCGCGGAGACAGGCGGCGGCCTCGAGCCAGTTTTCCACATCCCGACCCGGGACGCGGTTGCTCTGTTCATAAAGATGGTAGGCGTAGTCGCGAACCTGATCTTCACACGCGCTGCCATCGGCGCATTGCGTGGGGGAGGGTGATTGGATGTTGTTCATGGTGACTTTCGGCGAAACGCGGGAATCGCGCTCCGACCCCCGGAGGCTACGCGCTATACGCCCCCAAAAACATGGGGTCTAAACCCACCCGGCCTCGCTTGGCGCCGGGGTTCACCGCCGCGGGACTTTGGAGGCTATCCCAAAACCTAAAGCACACCAGGTCCGCGACCTCGCCGACCGCAAGGCGGTCCCGGCCGAGGTGTATAGGGAAGATGAATACGGCCGGGACCGACGCGACGGGGGCGTGGTTCCGGACCCTTCCCTCCGGGCGGGCGAGAAATGCACCGGGGGCGGCGTTGCCCCGCTCCTCGCGGACCTTTCGGGCACGCCACGGGGCGGGACGCCTTTGCCGCGTTGGTTTTTTCGCTCCTTCCCTTGTGCTTTAGGCTTTGGGATAGCCTCCACACAAAAGGTCCGCTCACATCCGGCGCTTCATTTTCTCGACCTAACGGAGGATCGCGCCCAAGACAGAGTTGTCAGACTACTCAACCCAAGCCGGTTCGCCCGAATCGCTTTTCTCCCATGCCCCACCCCGTCTCCCGCCGTCACGCCCTCGGCACCCTCGCCGGCGGCGGCGCGCTCGTCGCCGCCGCATCGCTCCTCGCCAATCCCAACGCCACGCCCTCCCCCGCCCCCGTGCCTCCCGCCGACCTCCCGCTCAAGGGCAACATCCGGCACAGCGTGTCACGCTGGTGCTTCGGCAAGATACCCCTCGAGCAGTTTTGCGTCGCCCTGAAGGCCATGGGCGTCTCCGCCCTCGATCTGGTCGAGCCGGCCGATTTCCCCGTCCTCCGCCGTCACGACATCGCCTGCTCGCTCGTCTCCGCCCCGAACGTCAACGGCATCGGCGGCATCGCCCGCGCCTGGAATCGTCTCGAACACCACGACACGCTGGTGGCGGCCTACGAACAACGCCTCGCGGCCACCGCCGAGGCCGGGCACGGCCTGCTCATCTGTTTTTCCGGCAATCGCGCCGGCCTCGATGACGAACAAGGCCTGGAAAACTGCGCCGCCGGCCTGCGCCGCATCCTCCCCACCGCCGAGCGCCTGAAAGTAAACCTCTGCATGGAGCTGCTGAACAGCAAGGTGAACCACAAGGACTACCAGTGCGACCGCACCGCCTGGGGCGTGGAGTTGGTCAAACGCGTCAGCTCCGAACGCTTCAAACTACTCTACGACATCTACCACATGCAGATCATGGAGGGAGACATCTGCGCGACCATCCAGGCCTGCCACCCCTACTTTTCGCATTACCACACCGCCGGCGTGCCCGGCCGCCACGAGATCGACGAGACCCAGGAGCTCTACTACCCGCGCATCATGCGCGCCATCCTCGAAACCGGCTACAAGGGCTACGTCGCCCAGGAGTTCACCGCCAGCCGGCCGGACGCCCTCGCCTCCCTCCGCCAGGCTTTCCAAATTTGCGACGTGTAGACCCGTCGAACCTCCATCCGCTCCCCGCCCCTCGCTCCCCGCTCCCTGCTCCTCCCCACCCCATGAACCGCCGCCGTTTTCTCCGCCACTCCGCCCTCGCGGTCGCCCCGCTCATCCTGACCGACTTCTCCCTCTTTGGCGCCGACGCCCCTTCCAAGCGACTCAACCTCGCCCTCATCGGCACCTGGGGCCGCGCCCACGCCTTTTTTGATTCCCTCGCCCGGGAAAACGTTGTCGCCCTGTGCGACGTAAACGAGGAGCACATCGCTTTCGCGCTGGAGAAATGTCCCGGTGCCCGCACCTACGTCGACTGGCGCCGCCTGCTCGACGACCACCGCGCGCTCGCGCTTGACGGCGTGGTGATCTGCACCCCCGACCACACCCACGCCTTCATCGCCACCTGGGCGATGAACCGCGGCCTCCACGTGTATTGCGAAAAGCCCATCGCGAACACCGTCGAGGAGGCCCG
Organism: Akkermansia muciniphila; assembly: GCA_945874545.1. Lineage (GTDB taxonomy): Bacteria > Verrucomicrobiota > Verrucomicrobiia > Opitutales > Opitutaceae > IMCC26134_A. The sequence continues at coordinate 3,975 of CAMCHD010000083.1, forward strand.
CCTGGTGCGCTCGACCTACCTGAAAAACAAAACCCGCCTCGCCACCCAGACCGGCACGCAGCGCCACGCCTTTCCCAACTTCAACCGCGTCTCGGAACTGATCCGCGACGGCGCCATCGGCCGGCTCAAGACCGTGTCCACCTGGGGTAACCGCCAGCTCCGCCGCCCCGGCTACCTGCCGGCCGAGGGCTCGCCCCCGGCGCATTTCCACCACGACCTCTGGCTCGGTCCGTCTCCCTTCCACCCCTACAACCCCGCCTACTATTCCGGCACGCCGGGCAACAATTGCCTCAACTGGAACATGTATTGGGACTTCGGCAACGGCCAGGTGGGCGACATGGGCAGCCACACCATGGACCTCGCGTGGAAGGCGATCGACGCCACCCTGCCCACCGCCGCCGAGGCCAAGGGCGAGCCGTTCCACCCCGAGGTGAGCCCGGTGGAGCTGGAGATGCGTTTCGAGCACCCCGCCAACGCCTGGCGCGGTCCGATCACCGTGAGCTGGTTCCAAGGCGGGGCCATGCCCGCCTCCCCGCGCCCCTACGTCGACCTGAATAAAATCGACCACGGCGCGCTGTTCAAGGGCGACAAGGGGTTCCTCATCGCCGACTTCACCGGCCGCCTGCTCATCCCCTTCGGCGACAAGGCCGACCTGACCTACTACGAGCGCCGCACCCCCGAGACCCTCCTGCCCAACCTGGGCGACTTCGTCGGCCAGTGGTTCGACGCCTGCAAGGGCGTGGGGCGCACGTCGTGTGATTTCGAATACGCCGGAAACCTGATCGAGCAGATGCTGCTCGGCCTGGTCGCCTACCGCGCCGGGGCGCGGGTGGAGTATGATCCGGTGGCGGGGCGCGTCACCAACCTGCCCGACGCCAACGCCCTGCTCGGCCGCACCTACCGCGAAGGCTGGGTGCTCAACGGCTGATCCTAGAACCCCGCGCGGGACGCACGCGCTCCCGCCGTCGGCCGCCCCGGCTCCCGTCCGCCCGACCTCAAGACGAATGCGCGCGCGGGGTCGCGGCGCCCCGGGCTTTCGCGCGCACCAACCGCCGCCTCACGCGTGCCGCGGAGAGGGCCTCGTCGAGCACCGCCGGCAATCCCCGCTTGGCCCAGGCCTCCGCTGCGAAGACGACCCGCAGCGCCCCACCGCCAGATACGACGCCGGCTCGGCAAATCCTTGGCGACGCTCCCCGAAGACCGAACCTACTGCCACGTGGGCGGAGCCACAAAACACCGTCCGCACCGGCCCAGGCTCGGCGCCGACCGCGATACCCCGCCACGGCGACTCATTTTTCCACTCCGGCGGCCAGATGTTGCGGTTTTTTAACAAAATAAACGTCGCCGCCTCCCGGCTCTTTTATAGCCAATTGGTTTCAAGATGAACTTACCTAATTGTAAAAAAATCCTGGTTTCTTCTGCTCTGGTCGCGGCGTTTTTCCTTCCCGCCTCGGCGATCGCCTTCGATGCCGAGCTCGAATACGGCCCCACCAACCCCTCGGGCCCCTGGTCCTACGGCTACACGGCCTCCTTCGGTTCCCCTTTTATCGCGTTCGACGTTTTCACCTTTCCCTCCTTTGCTCCGGCAGGGGCGTGGCAGGCGACGGGGGGAGATCAGTTTCTGGTTCTCGCCCGCGATGTGGACGGTGATCTCTTTTTCCACCCTGGTCCCGGCACGGAGCGCGCCGTCCTGCGCTTCACCGCCCCGACCACCGCGAGTTACTCGGTTTCCGTGCAATTCATCGATGCCGATGGCGGCGACACCTCGGGCCACGTCCTGCTCAACGGCGACACCCTCTCCCCGCTCGCCCATTTCGCCAGCACCGTCGCTTCTCCCACCTTCACCGACTCCCTCACGCTCAACAGCGGCGACCTGCTCGACATCGTGGTGGGCAACAACGGCGACTACTTCTCCGACAGCACCGGCTTGAGCGTGCGGATCACCGCCATCCCCGAGCCTGCCCAGACCAGCCTCGCACTCGGCCTGCTCGGCCTCGCCGGGGCGGCGACCCGTCGTCGGCGGGACTTCTCCCGGAGCCACTCCTCCGTTTTGACCCGATCTTCCCTCCGCTAATCTCCCAAAGTCTACCCCCACGATGACGCCCGATTCCGTCCCTTCATTCACCAACGCGGAAGAAACGGAACTTCGTTCCTTGCCCTCCTGCTCGCGTTTCCTCCCCTCCGCCTTCACCCGTTGGCTGGCCACCGTGCTCGGGCTTCTGGTCTGCCTCTCCGGCCTCGCCCCCCGCCTCCACGCTCTCACACCCGGCACCCCGGTCCTGATCGATGGGGCCGGCCAGGATATCGTGCTCCGCACCATCACCAGCGCGACCGACCTCTATTTCATCGGCGTCACCACTTCACCCGACCTGCCCGTCACCACGGGTGCCGCCTACGCCGGGGACAACTCCGCCACCGTGGTCGGCGACGTCGTGGTCGGCCGCGTCTCCCTCGCCACCGGCCAGACCGTCTGGCTCACCACTCTGGGCGGCTCCGCCTCCGACAACGGCAACGGCATCGACCTCTCCGCCGACGGCAAACTCCTCATCGGCGGCTGGACCACCTCCACCGACTTTCCCGTCACCCCCGGTGCCCAGCAGACCACCCTCGCCGGCGCCAGCGACGCCTTCCTCGCCGAGCTCGACCCCGCCACCGGCGCCGTGCTCTACGCCTCCTACCTCGGCGGCTCGGCCGACGACCAGTTCGCCGACCTCGCCTACCTGCCCCTTTACGACGCCTGGGCCCTCGTCGGCTTCACCGCCTCGACCGACATCCCCATCGCCCGCGCCTCCGGCTCCCTCTCCAAGTCCTCCACGGTCGGCGACGTAGACGGCCTCATTGTGGTCGTCCCCAACAACGGCACCCGCACCCCCGACATGCTCGCCTACCACCGCCGCTTCCCCGGCGTGGCCAATCAGGAGATCATCCTCGGCGTCAGCCCCTATGGCGGAAACTTCGGCTTCCTCATCACCGGCACCACCACCGACACCAACTTCTGGGACAGCGGCTTCACCCCTCCCAACCAAGGCGGCAAGCAGGCCTTCCTCAACGCCATCGACCGCACCACCGGCGGACGCCTGTTCAGCAAGACGATCGGCGGCTCCGGCGACGACACCCCCCACGACGTCGCCTACCTTCCCAATATCGGCCCCGTCATCGTCGGCACCACCACCAGCACCGATTACCCCTCCATCCCCTCCGACGCCCTCCAGCCCTCCTACGGCGGCGGCGCGAGCGACGGCTTCATCCACGCCTTCACCGGCGGATCCACCTCAGATGGCTACGCCACCTACTTTGGCGGTGCCGGGGCCGACGCCGTGCGAGCCATCATCGCCGATCCCTACACCTCGTCGCCCTACTTCCATGTCGCCGGCGTGACCGGCTCCTCCGCCCTCCCTGCACCCGATTCCGCACTCTCGGATTACCTCCCACCCGGTCAGGCGGCCAACGCCGGCGGCGCCTCCGATGGCTTCGTCGCCACCTTGCGGGCCGACACCGGCACGAGCGCCTTCACCTCCCGCTTCTTCTACTCGCGCTTCACCTACGCCGGCGGCCCCGGAGAGGACGGCTTCACCACCCTCGCGATAGACCCCACCCTGGCACCCGCCGAGGGCTCCTTCGCGCCCGGTATTCCCTTCGCCGCCGGCACCAGCAACCACCCCGCGCCCGCCGCCAGCAGCCTTCGAGTCGCCAAAACTGGCGTGCAGGCCACGGCCAACACCTTTCCCTTCACTCGCATAGAGACGATTCTCATCTGGCCGTTCGGCTTTGAGGGCGTCGGCTCGATCTCAGGCAACCTCGCCGTCGAGAGGTTCGCTCTAGCTTGGGACACAGGTGCTCCGCAGATGCGCAAGCCCGTCCGCTTCACCATTAAGATCGCGAATCAGGGCCCGTCCAACGCGACGAACATCGTCGTCTCCTTCACCAATCCGGCCGCCGCCGCAGACAGCCTTGCGTTTGACCCCCTCCCCGCGGGTGTCAGCGCAGGAGTGATTGATGGCCCCCTCGGCGTCACGCTCTCATCCATCACCATCGCCGCGCTTGCCCAAGGCACCTCGGTCGAGATCACGGGTTCCTTCATTTTGGAATTCACAAACTTTGCGGAGCTGGTGGCGAAGATCGAGTCGTCCAGCGTGCAGGATGCTGTGCCGGAAGACGACACATTTACCACCAGCTTCTCTTACTCAAACCTCACCGGCGGCTCGATCAGCGGCTCGGCGGTCGCCGACAGCAACAACGGCCGCGGCGGCATCAACTCCACCGGCCTGCCGCCCCCGCCCGTGCCGCTGTCCTTCGATGTCTTCGAGCAAGGGAGCGGAACCAAGATCGGCACCGTCACCACCCGGCCCGATGGCACCTTCACCGGCCCTTGGATAAACGCCGGGGAAACCGTTCGGCTCGAGTTTCCCTCCACCACCGGCCCATGGCCGGTCGTCTACCACCTCGACCCCGAGCAACGCACCACCCTCCAGAACGTCACGTATACCGAGCCCACCGACGGCTCGGCTCCTCCGCCGCTTGTCTTCTACGTGGTCCAGATCGCTCCCGGCACCTCCGCCCTGTCCGGGCGCGTGATAACCACCGAAGGCGACACGCCTCCCACCTGCACCCTTTATGCCGACCTCAACGGCGATGCCCAACCCGGCAACGGCGAACCCACCACGCAAAGCGCCGCCGACGGTTATTACTCTTTCACCGGACTCGCCCCCGGCAGCCACACCATCCGCCTTCTCGTCCCGAACGGTTACCAGCAGGTCCACCCCGCCTCGTTTTTAACCACCGAGGCACCCGCCGGCCAACAGATCTGCAACCTAAACTTCGCCGTCCAGCCCGCGCTTAGCCCGCTCAAACCCGACGTCGCCGTCACCTGGACTCCCGCCGCCAACTTTTTCGGCATCCTCGCCCTGGGCGGCACCACCACCGCCACCCTCACCGTGACCAACCTCGGCACCGCGGGCGCGGCCTACGTGAACGTGAACTACGATCTCCCCGCTTTCATCAGCGCGGAACAGACCGCGCTCACCGGGCCCACCGGCACCCGCCACGACCCCGCCACCCGCACCCTCGACTGCCCCGGACTCGGCGTCGGCCAGACCATCCGCCTCACCCTGCGCCTCACCGGTGTCGGCGTGGCCTCGACCGCCCACCTCACCGCGATCACGACCTTCCCCGAGACCGTCGATCTCAACCCCGCCAACAACACCGCCACCCCGCTCGCCATCGCCGTCACCGATCAACACGCCGACATCGCTGTCACCCTCGAGTTGGCCGACCTCGTTCCTCCTCCGGATGGTGCCCCCAATGGAGCCGCACCCACCGTCGCGGCCGACACACCGCGCACCTTCCAGGTCACCATCACCAACCTCGGTCCACAGACCGCCACCGGCGTAGAGATCACCCTCCTCTCGCGGCCCGACTTCTCCCTCCGGACCATTCCTATCGCCGTCACGCTCGACAGCCCGCCGCCGGGAGCGACCCTCACGCAGGATAACTCCATCCAGTGGACTCTGCGCCTCCCGTCCCTCGCGGTCGGCCAATCCGTCGTTGCGAATGGCCAATACACCGTGTCTTACGGGCGCTTGTTCACCCTCGCGGCCGGCCTAGCCCATGCCACCACCCCCGACCTCCACCCCGAAAACGACCAACGTGTCGGCAACGCCGTCGGCTCCGATAACCGCCCCCAAACCAGCGTCTTCGGCCTCGTCTATCACGACCTAAACCGCGACCGCGTCCGCCAGCCCGGCACCGAACCCCCCGTCGACGGCGCCGCCAACCGTATCAGCGTCCACGTGATCGACGACGCGGGCGAGGAGCGGACCGCCCCTTGCGGCGCCGACGGCGCCTTCGCCTTCACCGTCCGCCCCGGCCCGGCGACCTTCTTCCTGTCCTCGGACGACGGCCTCGCCGCGCTCGCGCCGATCGAGCTCGACCTCACCGGCGCTACCACCGCGAACATCGAGCTGCCGCTCCTACCCACCGGCATTGCCGGCACGGTCTATTTCGACCGCCAAAACGACGGCCAACGCAACGCCGGCGACATCCTGATCCGCGACTGGATCGTTTACCTCGATGAGAACGCCAACGGCCAGTTCGACGAGGCGACCGAACTCCACACCACGACCGACCAATTCGGCTCCTACCTCCTGCAAGCCCCTCCCGGCACCCACACCGTGCGACTGCTCGTCCCGGCGGGCTTCGCCCTCGCCCTGCCCATCGAGGCCGCCCATACGGTAGTGCTTGCCGAGGGCGGCCTCGTTGCGGACCAGGACTTCTCGGTCGTGCTCGAACCCAATCTGCTCGAGATCGGCGCGGGACTTAGTGGCCGCGACGTGTGTTGGCCCGCGCGCCTGGGCCCTTCGTTTCGGCTCGAAACGAGAACAGACCTCACCCCGGGGGCCGGCACCTGGGTCTCCGCCAGCTCGCCCGTTCTGGTGGGCGACAAATACTGCGTGCCCAACCTGCTGCCCGATACGAGCAATCCCAACGCGACCCGAGCCTCCGTGTTCTTCCACTTGGTCGTGGATCTGCCCGGCACCGTCATCACCGAGTAAACCACCGGAAACGGCAGGCGAGCGTCGGACACATCCGGACAGATGCCGGCGCATGGCCGGCAACCGGAAACCGCCGCATGCACCCGCGTCACGGGGCAAACGCCATCGCCGCTTCGTTAACCGGCTGAACCGCATCCCCGTGTCGATTCCCCTCCCGATTTCCCCGTAGGAAGCGCAACTCCCCCGCCACCCACGGCGCGCGCCGGCGCGAAGTCGTTTCAATCGCGGCGCCCGAGCGCCCTTGGAGCGGGTCGCCCCATCGCCCGGCCCGCCTTTGGCCTTTGGAAACGGCCGGCGCCGGTCTATGGCTCGGTTTTCCCCACATGACCAAGACCCCGAAAAACAAACTCCCGGGCCACGCCGCCCATACCCGAGACTCGGCCGCGCAGGGCCTGCCCGGCGCGATGCACAGGCCCATCAAGCTCACGATGCTGGGGGCCGGCTCCGGCTTCACCCCCCGCTTGGTGAATGACGTGGTGCGTATCCCCGGCAACCAGGGCGGGGTGATCGCGTTGGTGGATATCGATCTCGGCCGCCTGCGGACGATGCGGCGGTTGATTGTCAAACTGGTCGCCCGGCTGGGTCAGGAAAGGCGCTGGAAAGTCGTCGCCTCGCCGGACCGGGAGCAGGTGCTGAAGGGCACCGATTACGTGGTGAACTGCATCGAGGTGAGCGGCCTCGAATGCGTGCGCCACGACAACGACATCCCGCTCAAATACGGCGTCGACCAGTGCATCGGCGACACCATCGGGCCCGGCGGACTGTTCAAGGCGCTGCGCACCATCCCGGTCTTTCTCGCCGTGCTGCGCGACTGCGAGCGGCTGTGCCCGCAGGCCATCGTGTTGAACTACACCAACCCGATGGCGATGCTGTGCACCGCGGCGGGCCGCGCCTCGTCGATGCGCGTGGTCGGCCTTTGCCACAGCGTGCAAGGCACGAGCCACCTGCTCGCCCGTTATGCGGACGTGCCCTACGAGGAGATGGACTGGGAATGCGCCGGCATCAACCACCTCGCCTGGTTCACCACCCTCGAGCACCGGGGAGCGGACCTCTACGCCAAGACGCTGCGCAAAAAATTCGCCGCCGACCTGGCCGAGGCCGAGCACGAACGGGCGTCCGGGATCACCTCCTTCGATTCGGCGGACATCAAGGACTGGGGCGACTCCAAACCCCGGACCTACGCGCAGGTGGACCTGGTGCGGAAGGACATGTGTCTGCATTTCGGCGCGTTCATCACCGAGAGCTCCGGCCATCTTTCCGAGTATCTGCCCTATTACCGCAAGAGCGAGGCCGGCCGGCGGCTCCTGCGCCAGGGCTACGACGGGGGTTCGCGCTTCTACGCCACCAACTGGCCGGACTGGCGGAAGGCCGCCGACGCGTGGCGCCTGGCCCTGCTCAAGGGCGGGGAGCCGCTCGACTGGGAACGATCCTGGGAATACGCGTCGTGGATCATCGAGGCCCGCGAAAAGGACAGCCCCTTCCGTATCCACGGCAACGTGATGAACCAGCAAGGGGGCGCGGGGCAGTTGATCACCAATCTGCCGGCGGACGCCTGCGTCGAGGTCGCTTGCATGGTCGACGGCAACGGTATCCATCCGACGCGCCACGGGGCGCTCCCCAGACAGATGGCCAACGTGTGCGCGACCAACCTCGGCATGTTCGACCTCGGCGCCCAGGCCGCCCTCGAACGCAGCAAGGAGGCGGCCGTCCACGCGCTGCTGCTCGATCCGCTCTGCGCGGCGGTCTGCACTCCCGCGCAGATCAAGGCGATGACGCTGGAAATCTTCGCTGCCGAAAAAGCTTTCCTGCCGGACTACCGGTGAGGCCCGGGAACAGCGAAGCACCACGTCCGTCCGCGACGCCAAAAGGACCGCGGACCGGGTCGACGGAGGAGCCCGACGCATCACCTTCAGGGCGCAGCCGGGGACACGCCGGAAAATTCCCCGCGGCGTGCGGCGCCCGCCGCCGCTTCGGGCTCGCGCCGAGGCGCGGGGCATAAATTCTGCGGTCTCTTTCCGCGCCGACGCTCCTCCTTCCGGTTAACAATTCCTCCCCCATGACCTTCGCCGCCTGGCAGACCCTCGCCCCCGACGCCGCCGCCCGCCTCGTGCACCAACGCGCGGCCGCCTTGCCGCCCGCCCAGCGCCGCGCAGCCCTCGCCTGGCTCGCCCCGGAAGAGCGCCTCGCCGCCGAGCTCGCCGGCGCTTCTTCATCTTCAACTCTCAACTTAAACTCCAACGGCGCGCGCGCGCCGTTGGCGGGCGTGCCCTTCGCCGCCAAGGACCTCTTCGACGCCGCCGGACTGCCCACCTTCGCCGGCTCCGCCTTTCTGCCCGAAGTGCGCGCGGGGCAGATCGCCTCGCCGGAGTTTCCCGTGCCCGTGTCACCGGCCGACGGCGCCTTTATCCGCGCTGTGCGCGCCGCCGGCGCCACGCTCGCCGCGAAGGCCCATATGCACGAGTTCGCCTACGGCATCACCGGCGAAAATCCCCACTACGGCGACTGCGAACTGCCCGCCCACCCCGGCCGCACCACCGGCGGCTCGTCCTCCGGCTCGGCCCTCCTCGTGAAGGCCGGCGTCGTGCCGCTCGCCCTCGGCACCGACACCGGCGGCAGCATCCGCGTGCCCTCGGCCTTCTGCGGCCTCTACGGCTTCCGCATGACGCCCCACCACCCGTGGATCGCGGACGGCTTCCCCTTGGCCGAGAGCTTCGACACCCCGGGCTTTTTCACCGCCAACGCCACCGACCTCCGCGCCACCCTCGACGCCCTAGTGCCCGCGTCGCCCGCCCCCTCAACTTCAACTTCCGACTTAAACCGCGCCAGCCACACGCCGCGCGGCGCATGGCTGGCGCTGCCCGGCCTCGACCCCGCCGTCGCGACCGCCTTCCAAGCCGCCGCCGCCCGCCTCGCCGATCCCCTGCCCGCCTCGGTCGCGGACGAGTTGCGCCCGCTCTTCGCGCCCGCCGCGGAACTTTACGCCATCCTCGGCGGCGCCGAGACCCGCGCCATCCACGCGCCGTTCTATACCGCCCATCGCGACCGCTACGATGCGAACGTCCGCGCCCGCATCGATCGCGCGCTCACCCTGACCGACGCCGAGATCGCCCGCGCCCAGGCCAATCGCGACGCCATCACCGCCACGTGGGCGTCCTTGTTTCGCGACTACGACTACCTCGTCCTGCCCGCCTCGCCCTGCCCCGCCGTCACCAAGGCCGAATGCACCTTCGAGATGCGTGCGCGCATCCTCGGCCTCACCGTGCCGGCGAGCATGGGCAGCCTGCCCGTGCTCGCCCTGCCCGTGCCGCTCCCGGACACCGGCGGGCTCACCACCGCGCTGCAAGTCGTCGTGCCAACCATCCACAGCCCGGCCATCCG
>CAMCHD010000084.1 GCA_945874545.1 Akkermansia muciniphila
AGCTGCCGCAGGGGCCAGTCGAGCGGCGGATAGGCGAGGATGATGACGATGAGCGCGGTGAACCCCGCCACCAGCGGCCGGAAATACCGGTAGCCCGCCACCCCGAAGAGCGCCTGCAGGCAGCCCGCGAGGGCCAACGCGAAACCCGGGAGGACCAGCAGGCTCCATTTCGTCACCCCCGCCACCCCCACCAGGGCGAAGGCGCCCGCCATCAAACCCAGGGTGCGATTGCACAGGTCGCCGATCACCCGCAATTCGCCCCGGTGTTGCCAGGCCACCAGCCCCGCCGCCGCGAGCAAGAGGACCAGGCCCTGCCGGATCTGCGCCCGCGCCACCGTCTCGGCCACGATCCAGCGCGTGACCGGCCAGAACACCGCCGCCGTCGCCACGACCAGCGCCCACGCCACCCACCTCCCCCCCGGCTCCAGGGCGGTGGTTTCAGGGGATTTGGCGACGGTCTCGTTGTCCATGCCCACCGGTAAGCCAGCTCCGCGCCCCGCACAAGCCCGCCCTCCACGCAGCGCTTCACCACGGGAGCACTTTTATGCGCCGGCCGCGCCAGCGCGGCACCAAACTGTGAGGGGCGCAGAGTGCAATAGGGATCAGGCTCAGGTGAGGTAACGCGGCGCATCCAGCAAACCGGACGGAAACAATCGGGGGGCGTCGGACCAGGCGGATCCGGTGGTCCGGAAACTGTCGGGTCCGGTAAAATCCTGCCTCGGCGGCAACCGATGCAAAGGGCCAAACATGTTTTGCCGGGTAAGAAAAACCTCCAGCCTCACCGGCTCGGCGCTCGGTTGAACCAAGGCCCGGTGCGGGGAAAAACCGAGGCACCGTCCCGCCTCCTCCCGCTCGCCCCGCAGTTTCAGGCAGGCCCCGGCAAAGGAGGGGATCTCCAAGACGGCCGCGGAGGCCGGCGCCGGCAGCAGGTAGGTGACGACACCGCCATAAAACGGAAGTCCCTGGACGGTGAGATCCCCCGCCTCGAACCGATCGGGAAGGCTGGTCAGGACCCGGGTCGAATCGCGGAGCAGAACGCCAAAGCGGCCCAGCAAATAAATCGCCTCCAGCTGGGTGTCCTCGCGCAGGAGCGTGGTCAGGATCACTTCGTTTTCCCCGGGCTTGAGGGCGTGGACCGGCAGTGGAAAACGTTTGAAACAAACGTCGATGAACACCTCCGCCCGCGGCGCGACGTCCACCGCCGTCGCGTTGAGCATCACGTTCCAGCGCTCCGGTTGCTCGAGAAGCAGATCGAGCTCGGTCGGCAAGGCCGCAACCTGAAACGCGAACCGCAACTCGAGCCGGGGCCCCTCGGCCGGAGCGCGTTCGCGGCGCCAGGGTTGCAGCATCACGCCCGAACGCGCGGCCCAGCCGAGACGCTCGCGGACGGCCGCGTCGATGCGCAGAATATCGTCCTCCCCGGCCGGGTCTTCGCCCAGACGGAAACGGGCCCGGTCGAGCACGCAGACATTCGGCTCGCCCAGTTCGTAGGCATACGGGCCCGGAATATCCCGAGCAAGCGCCGCCGCCGAGCGGTCGCACGCCACGCCGGTCCCCGCCGCAGTCGACGACCCCTTCGAGACCCGAAACAGCCTTTCCGTCAACGCGCCGAAATCGGTCTCCCACCGGAGACCGCCCCCCTCCTCGACGAAGGGCACCTCGCGAATCTCGCCCGTGCGGCAATCCCACTCCTCGACCCGGCCGACGGCGGCCAGCCGGACGCGGGCGCGGCCGACGGGCTCGCGACCGGTGTTGACGAGGGCCACGAACCACCCGCCGTCGGAAAGCCGGCGCACCTGGGCGAGCAGTTGCGCGGCGCCTTCGCCCGCCGCCTCGACTCGCAGCGACTGGGCCGATCGAAAGCGCAGGGCGGCGAGCAGGGCGGTCCGCGACCAGGGCACCTCGGGTAGGCTCCGCGCGAGGGCGGCGGGCGCGTCGCTGACGGCGGCATCGAGGTGGGACGGGGCCTCGCCGGCGAAGATCACCGCGCCGCCCGCGGCTGCGAAGTCGGAAAGCAGGCGCAGGGTCGAGGAACGGATCGTTTCCAGGCCGCCGACCACGATCACGCGGTAGCGCATGAGTCCCAGACGAAGGACGACGCCGGCGCCGGACGTTTCGATCGCCCCGAGCCGCGCGAGCTGGTCCTCGTCGCCGTAGTCGAAATCGAGCTGGGCTCCGGCGAGCCACCGGAAGAGCCGCTCGAATTTTTTTTCCAACTCGAGCACGGGCGCGGAGGTGCTCCGCAGCCAGGTGGCCCAGTTCACATGGATCTGCGCCCAGAGCGACTCGACCGGGTGGAGCACGAGCACGTCGCAGTCGGCCTCGCCCTGTGCGAGCGCGAGATGAAGGCGGGCGTAATAATCCTCGATGTAATGATATTCCCGATACCACGAGGACTGGTGGAAGATGCTCGCCGGGTAGTCGCGCTTGGCCTCCCCGGCCATGGTGAACCACGAGAGGTGGTGGCAGCGCAGGTTGACCCCGAGCACGGCCTGCCAGTCGCCGATCTCCTTGTGCCCGTCGAAATCGAGCTGCCAGCCGGTGCAGCCGTAGAGCTCCGATAGCACGAAGGGTTTGCCCAGCTGGCGGGCGGTCGAGACGACCTGTTTGGCGATCCAAAACGCGCGGTTGCCGAGGCCGAGCACGTCCACGCCCGGGTAGTCCATCTGCTCGTAATACCGGGCGAGCGAACCGCCGGGCACAGCCTGGGCGGCGAGGGAGTCCTCGTGAAGGACATGCCCGGTGAGCAACAGACCGTGCCGGTGACACCGCTCGAGGCAGGGACGGGCCCAGTTCTCGATGAAGAGTTGCTGGAGCAACTCGACATAGCGCCACTTGAGCGGCGAGATACGTTCCCCGTGACGCCGGAAAAAGAGCTCGGGCAGGCGATCCTCGAGCGAGTGCCCGAAGCGGCGGCGAAACTCGGGGAAGAGATTTTCGGTGTAGGGGGCGGCGTGCCCCGGATCGCTCGCGCCGGGCTGGGCGACCTCGGTGCAAAAGATGAAGCCGCGGTGGGGCTCGTCGGTGAACACGCCCCGGATGGCGCGCCCGAATCGGTCGCCACACTCCCGGGCATAGGCCTCGTGGGTGCGCTCCAGAAACCGGGCGGTGGCGTCGGCCGAGAGGGTGTCCAGGTAGGCGCCGCCGTTGTAGAAGGAATGCCCGGGGTGGATCTCGCGGACAAAAAGCAGCAGGGTCGCCTCCGCCGGGCAGCGGCCAAGCGAGCCGGGCGCGACCGGGGCGTAATGCCGGAGATCAAGGCCGGAAAGTTCCACGAGAAAGGCGCCCAGCAGGTCGGCCTCGGCCGGCCAGTCGATCGGCTCGCCCGGCGGCACGACGCGCAGGACCATGGACCGCATCCGGAAGGCCTCGTCGCGGGTGACGAGGCCGCCGGCCGAGCCGCTGGGCCAGCGATCCTCGTCGTAAAGCCAGGCCTCCAGGCCCTGCGCCGCCGCGGCATCGGCGCAAGCGCGGGTAAGCTCGAACCACTCCTCCCCCAGGTAGGTCGTCTCCAGGCCGGTGCGCGAGTGCATGAACACCCCGCCCATGCCCATGGCCCGGGCGACGTCGAGCTGACGCAGCAGCTCCGCGCGTTCGAGTTTGCCGTTCCAGGACCAGAACGGTTTGCCCCGGAACGCGGCCGGCGGATGGGCAAAATCAGCCGGCCGGCAGGCCGGCGCGGGGGCGGGCCGGGACGGCGGAGGCCGTGGAACGTCGCCCCTGGGTTCGGCTACCCGGAATTCTACCGAACCGCTCATCCGGCGCCACGTTTGGGCCGGGCGCCATAAAGCCAGAGGCCCAGGCCGACCAGCAGGGTGAAGCCCGCCAGCGCCCCGATCTGCCAGCGTCCGGCGGCGGGGTTCGGCATGAACAAAAACCCGAACATCAACCCGCCCATCGCGGCGACCGAACGCCCGAGCAGCACCGCCTGGGTCTTATCGTTGGCGTCGCCGATCTCGCGCGCGAAGTCCACCGGGGTATCCATTTTTTGGAAAAACTCCCGGACCCGCCCCCGCGACGCATCCGAACCCAGCCGTTCTAGACAGAGCGCCAGAACGGTCGCCGCAAAGCCATACACCAGCACCCAAAAGCCGCGTCGCTGGATGGTCCACGCCTCGCCGCCGAGCGACTGCTGCACCAGCGAATAAATCGAGGGGATCAGGGCGCCGGCGATGATCACGAAATAACTCCAGGCCGGCAGACGCCGGAAAAGCAGGCCGACCAACAGCGGCAGCCCCATCGGAACGCCAAGCACCGAATTGATGGTCAGGTAGGCGTCGAAGAGCACGATCTTCTCCTGAAGCGAGAGCAGCAGCGCATAGATGATGATCACCGCGCCGAGGGCGACGCTGACGGCCCGGCAAAGCCGCAGCTGACCCTCCTCGCGCAAGGGCGCCAGACCGAGGGCGGAGCGCAGGCGCGGCAGCAGGTTTCGGACGACCGTCGAGGTCTGCGCGTTGAGGCCCGAATCCATGCTGCTCATGGTGGCGGCAAACATGGCGGCGATAAGCACGCCCATGAGTCCGTTTGGCAGCAGGTTTTTCGCCACCACCGCGTAGGCGGTCGTCGCGGGATCCTTGATCCCGGATTCCATCACCTGCGTTTCATAGATCATCCGGGCCACCATGGGCGGGAAAAACCAGACCGCGGTCCCGATCGCCATCAGCACCATGGAAAAAAGCGCGGCGCGACGCGCCTCCCGACCGTCCTTCACCGCCAGGTAACGGCCGGCCGCCCCGAGGTTGATCTGGGCCATGAACTGCATGATAAAGATCACCCCCGCCCACTCCCAGGTGTAGCGGTCGCCGGAGAAGCGGCCCGGGTTCTTGAAGAACGCAAAATCCGCCGCTACGCGTGGCTCGGCCCAGCCGGCGACAAAACCCGCCCAACCGCCGATCGCGACATAGGCCAGGGCCGCGACCAGCACGGTGATGCCAAACAGAATCACGCCTTGCACAAAATCGGTCGCGACGACCGCCCAAGCTCCGCCCGAAGACGAATAAAACACCGTGATCACGCCGATCGCCACGATCGTGAGCGTGATCGAAAAACCGAACACCGTGCTGACAAAAACCGCCAGGGCCCAGAGCTGGATCGCGGCCGCCATGGGCCCCAGAAACAGGCCCATCCACGCCCCGAATTGCTCGGCCCCGACGCCGAAACGTTCGCGCTTGATGTCCGCCGTGGTGTAGGCGCGGGTCTGCCGGAAACGGTGGGCCAGATACAAGCACCCCGCCAGATGCCCGAGCACGTTGGCCAGGTAGATGATGAGCATCGAGGGTCCGGCCTCGAACGCCGAGGAGCCGTTGCCGGTGAAGGTGAAGGCGCTGATGCCGGCCATGAGGTTGCTCATGCCCACCATCCACCAGGTCAGCCTCGATCCGCCGCGCGAGAAGTCGCTCAGGTTTTTGTTGAACCGGGCGAAAACGGCCCCGAGGACGAGGAGAAAACCGAAGTAGACCGCGAGGGTCAGGTATTCGATGGTCATGGAGTTGAGGTGCCGGCCGGCGGGGCCGGGCTCCCGAAGGGCCCAACCCGAGGAAGTCCGCGCCGTCCGACGGCGCGGCTGCTCATCCGCCATTCACCGCCGACGAACGCCTAGGGGGCCGGCTCCAACTCGCCGATGAGGCGCACGAAGAAGCGACCGCCGGCGCCGACCACGCCGACGGGGATGGTGGCGATCACGTCGTCCACGCCGCCATCGGGCGTGAAGGTAAAGGTGATTCCTCCCGACGGGCCGCTGGTCTCGGGAAGGTCGACGGTCGTCCACGTGGTGAGATCGGGACTATGCTGCAAACGCAGACGGGCCGCGCCGCGGGTGGCCGCCGTGATCTGGCTGAAAGCAAAATCGAGCCCGCCGTTGTTGTTCGCGACGAAGGGAAGAAAGTCGGTCGCGTGGGTCGAGACACCCGGAGCACCGAGCAGCCAGGCCAGGCCGTCCGCCACGCCGTCGGCGTTGGCATCGCCGGCGAAGGTAACCGACCCGCTCGCGGCCCACGCCGCGAAAAGTTGGGCGGAGGTCACGCCGTCAGGCAAAGTGGTGGCGGCGATGCGAACATTCGAAATCGTGAGATACGAAGGGTCCTCGGCCGTGCCGCTATGAGCAGGCCCCAGGACGGCGACGGCCAATTCGTCGAAGCTGAGGAACGGGCTCGCCGACTCGTGGGTGTGGCTGAGGCTGACCGGGGCGAGGAGGTCGCCACCGGAAATGGTCGCCGTGATCAACGTGCCGTTTTCCAGGCGACGAACCGACAAGGTGAACGAGTAGGTCTGCCCGGCGGCCATGACCAGGGGGCTGATGCCCGTGGCGTAAGGCGTCACCCACGCACTCACCGCCGTCATCAGATTGTTGTTATCCACCGAACGGCCGTAGAGGGAGATGCTGCCGGGCGCCGCGAGATCGCTGCGGGGATTGAAGAACACGCCGTAACCACGGTCGTCGGCAAAGGCCGTGCTGCTGGTGCCGGTGGTGTCGTTGGAAACCCGCGTGCCCTTGGAATCGAGGAGGCCCACCCGGATTCCGGAGGCGTTGTCGACCGGTTTGGTGAGGCTGAAATCGAAGTTGACGGAGATCTTTTCCCCCACCGTGAGCGGATAGGGCGAGTTGAGCGGACGAAAGTGGGTGAACAGGTGCTGATTTGTCGCCGAGACAAAAGAACTGCGGAGGGAGCCATCGGCGACCTGACCGAGGGTGGAGTTCGATCCATACCAGGCGGCGGTGGTGGGAAGGTTTTCCACCGTGCGCTCGCCGTTGAGGAGGGTGTCGTCCAGAAAGAGATTGTTTACCGAAGGCGGCGGGGGCGGCGGGGGCGGGGCGGGCGCGTCCACCGCCACCCTGACGTTGGAGAGGGTCAGCAAAGCGGGCGTTTCCGCGGTGCCGCTCGTCGCGGTGCTGAGCAGGCAGATCGCGATCATATCGAATGAGGTGAAAATCTGACTGCCCGTGGTGGTCGAATGGCTGACGCTGATCGGCGCGGCGAGCTCCCCGCCCGAGATCGTGGCGGAAACGGTCACCCCCGCCGCGGTGCGGGAGATATTGAACAGAACCGTATAGGTCCGGTCGTCGGCCACGCTGATGTCGCCGGCGCCGGAGGCCATGGAGACCCACGGGGTGGCCGAACCCAGCAGGCTCTGATTGTTCGCATTGCGCACGCGTAGATTCAGGTTGTTCGCGCCGGTGTTGAGGATCGGGTTGAAAAAAAGCCCGTAGCCGCGGTCGGTGTTGAAGTTGGCGTTCGAGATGCCGCCGAGGTCGTCGCTGACGCGGAGGCCCTGCGAGTTGAGCACCCCGATGCGGACGCTGGTGTTGCCGGCGAGCGCCTTGGTGAGATTAAAGTTGAAGCTCACCCTCAGCGTTTCATTGACCGCAAGGTCGCGCGGGGAGCCCGACGGCGCGAAGTGGGTGAACACGTGCATGTTCGCGCCGACCTGCTTGGCCACGATCGAGCCCGCGGCCGGCTGCTCGATGGTTGTCGCGGCCGAGCCATACCAGGCCGCCGTGCCCGGCAACGCCTCGACGAGGCGCTGGCCCTCGGCGAAGGTTTCATCGAGCAAAGTGGTGGTGACGATCTCTTCGGCCGAGGCGAATGACAGGGTGGCGAGAGTGAAAAGCCCGGCGCAAAGCCGGCGGAGGTGGGACGGGGTAGTGGTCATGGGATGCTTCAGGGTAACGGACGGAGGTTCGGGGAAATCGTTGGGGCGGGAGCGGGTCGCGGAACCCGGGGCAACGCGGCCACATCCCGGGCGGGGGTCATGAGGGAGGCCTAGTGCGCGATGACGCCGCCGCCCCTGGACTTGGGCTTGGCCGCTTTGGCGTGTGCGCCGTCCGGGTTCGCGGCCGCGAGCGGACCCTGGCCGAAATCGGTGATGCCGCGCGAAAACTGCTTGATGCGCTCGCGCGGGAAAGGCGCGAACGGCAGCGACCGGAGGCGTTCGCCCTCGAGCGCGGGCCGGGTGGTCTCGCGCTCGGCGAGCCGGGCCACGAGGGTCGCCCGCATCCGGTCGGCGATTTCGCGTTCCTGGACGGCGAAACACCGCGACTCCGCCGGATCCATCGCGAGGTTGAAGAGAAACTCGCGCCCGCCGTTGGCCAGCCAGAGGTATTTCCAGTCCCCCTCGCGAACCATGGCCTTGAAGTAGCACGTGCCGGGTTCGCCGAAGAGGCCGAAGCAACGCCGCCGGTCGCTGACTCCCGAATCGAGCGAACGGGCCAGATCGTGTCCGTCGCGCATCTCGGCCCCACCCCCGGCCGCGGCCGTGGCGAGCGGGAACAGGTCGGTGAGGGTCACCGGTTCCGTCCAACGCCGCCCGCCCGGCCAGCGTTGGGGCCAGCTCACCAGCATCGGGACGCGGCAGGAGGCCTCGAAAAAACTCTCCTTCTGCCAGGCACCGTGATCACCCATGTGGTCGCCGTGATCGGAGAAGAAACAGATGACCGTGTTGGATGCGTCTTTGCGCGACTCGACCGCGTCGAGGATGCGGCCGACGCACGCATCGACAAAAGTGATCGCCCCCGCGTAGCGGGCCCGTAGCTGCCGGGCCTGCGGAGCGGTTATGCCTTCGGCGTAGATCGCATGGTTCATCCACCCCAGATAATCGTCGGCCCGGTCGATCTCCGGGTCGCCGAACACCGGCTCGGGCATGGAATCCGGATCGAACAGGCGATTGTAGGGGATGGGCGGGGCGATCGGCGGATGCGGCTGGACGAAGGATACGAAACCAAAATACGGACGCTCGTCCTCGCGTCCGATTTCCTCGCAGGCGCGCTCCGCCAGCCAGGCCTCGCCACACAGCTCCGCCGGCTGGGCCCGGGTCTGCGGCGTGTAATACATGTCGGTGCGCTCCCCATGCACCTGCTCGAGGTGCGCGAAGTCCGGGGCGCGCCTCCGCAGCCAGGCCACGTAGTCATCGTGGAGAAAGGTCGCCTCGTCCGGCCACAGCTCCTCGGAATGCTCGTGAACCTCGAACCCCAGCGGCTCGAGGCGCGGCATGGTGTGAAACTTGCCCAGCCCCCAGGTGCGGTAACCTTGGCCCGCCAACACCTCCGGCAGGTAGGGTCCGCAGCGCCCGCGCACGTCGGACGGGGCTTGCCAGTTGCCAAACCAGCCGGTCAGCGAAGGTTCGCGTCCGGTCATCAGGCTGTAGCGCGCGGGTATGCAGACCGGGCAGGTCGAGTAGGCGTTGGTGCAGCTGAAACCCCGGGCGACCAGCCGATCCAGATTGGGGGTGGACGCCGGAGCGGCCCCGAGCGCGGCGATCGTGTCGAACCGCTGCTGATCGGTCATGACAAAGAGGATGTTGGGGCGGGAAACCCCGGCGGGGGAGGAATCGGTCATGAAATTCACGATCAAAAGGAGCTGGCGGCAGATGGGGAGGATGCCTGGGAAAGCCGTCTCCGGACCGGTCAAACATAACAGATCGCGCCTCCGCTAAACCATGGACAACTGGGGAAGCTTTTGTATGTTTGCAGCCATATGCCCCGTCGCCCTTCGCCCCCCGGCAGGCCTGAGGGAGTCCCGGCCCCGGCCGTCTGTCGTTCGGGGGAATTTCAATTCGCCGGCGGCCAGACGCACGTCAACGGCTGCGTGCAGAGCCGGGGGCTCTTCTGGTGTAAAAGCGGCCGGGGCACCGTGCGCATCAACGGCCAGGACTACGCCCTCGAGCCGCACGATCTCTTCATCCTGCCCTGGAACCGGCGGATCGAATACTTCGCGAACTCACGTGAGCCCATGTTCACCGCCCACGTGCACCTTGTCCCCTGGATGCGGCCCGGCTCGACGTGGACACCGAACGTGCCGCACGAGCGCGGCGAGCCCGGCTTCGATTCTCCGGACCGCCGCGACCTGCCCCTCGCGGGCGGCAGCGACGTCTTGCGCTACCGGATCGAAACCGAGGGCTCGCTCGCCCGACTCATCAACTACGCCACCTGCTGGTTCCGCGAGTCCGACCGCACCGAGGCCGAGGGTCGCGCGCTCGGCCATTTGATTTGGGGCGAATTGGAACGGCGCGCCGCCCGCTCCCTGCCCAACGCCGAACGCCGCCCCGAGGAGCTTTCGCGCCTCCTCCTCTACATCGAGCATAACTTCCAATCCGCCCCGAGCGTGGAAAAGCTGGCCGCCATCATCGGTCGCAGCCGATCCCATGTGCTCAAGCTTTTCCAAAAACACCTGCACGTATCGGCCAAGACCTACGTCATCAACCGGCAACTACGGGAGGCGCGGGATTTTCTCCTCAGCACCACCACGCCGGTCGGCGAGGTCGGCCGCCTCAGCGGCTTCGACGACCCCTACCATTTTTCCAAACTCTTCCGGCGCGTCGTCGGCATGTCGCCGAAAGAGTTTCGCGCCCAGGACGGCCCCCTGCCCATCCGGCGCAACGCGTCCGCCCATAGGCCCGCGCCCACTCCGCCCCAAGCCGGGCCCGACGGGCGGTAGGCCCCCCCGACCGCCGGGCCCGGGCTCACGGCCCGGGAGCCAAGGACACCCGCAGCCGATAAAACCGTGCCCCGGTGCCGCGCGGCACCGCGACGGCGACCGTGTTATCCTCCCCCGAAACGGCGGTGTATCCGGATATTCCCGACCAACCGCTCGCATCGGCGAGGTCAGGGTTCGCCTGGAGTTGGTAGAGGCGGACAAGGCCCTCGTAACCGGGCCCGACGGCGCGGCGGGCAAAAAAGGACAACATCAGATCCGCGCCGGAAGGCGTGATCGACAGGGGCGGGACCGCGTCTGACGCCAGCGGATCTGAACCCAGCGCATACTCCTGCGCGTTGGTCAGCCCGTCTCCGTCCGGATCGGCCGCGTTCGCCGCCACCCCAGCGTCCGCGGTGGTTCCGAACTTCGCCTGCCGCCACGTCTCCACCGGACTCAGGACCACCGGCGCCTCCACCGTGGCGCTGCCGGTGAGCACCGGGGCCTGCCCGGCGGCGAAGGAAAGGTGGGCCTGGGTGCTGCCGCTCGTGGGCGAACGCAGCGTGTAGCCCTGGAAGGTCAGCCGGGAGCCTTCGCCGAGGTAGAGCGAGCCCGAGCCGTCGCCGTGGTCGGACGCGATCGCAAAACGACCCTCGAAGTCGAGACCGAGCGCCGGGTTGCTGTAAGCCCCGGTCGCGGTGGGATGGGAAAACACATACTGCACCACGTTCCGCCCGCCGACGACACTCTCGACCTTGAGTCCGACCACGACGCCCGCGTTCTCGATCCGGCTCACCGAGCGCACGGAATTGGTTTCGCCCGCGCCCAGGTGCGGCTCGAACACCGCCGCAAACGGCTGGTTCCACGCCTCGCCGGTCCGGCGCACCACGAGGGTCGGGGCCAGACGATTGTCGTAGGGCGAGGGCGCCTGATCGATACGCGGGGACTTTACGCGTGCATACTGCCGGCCCGGACCGCCGGGCATGAACATCGTCATGTTGAGGACATTGGAGGACAAGGCGGCGGTGAAACGCGCGGTCACGGTGGCGGACGTGGTGGCCGAGACCTCGGTGTCGGTGAAGTAACGCCAGCCGGGCTGCTCGCGGCTGTCGCCGATGTCGGTCTGGAACCGGTTCGGCGCGCTGGTGAGCGCCAGCGTCGCCCCGCCCGCCGTCAGCGTCACCGCATCGCCGACGTTGCGGTAGATGTAGTCGTGAAACTCGTTCGCGAGCGAGGAGTCCGAGCGGAAAACATCCACGTAGTAGCCGGTGGTCGGCGAGGTCCGCACGATCGCGAGGGTGCGTTGCTGCGTGGCCTCCGCCCCGCTCCCCTTGTTGTCGGTGAACGTGCTGGTGGTAAACGAGTGGTTGGGCGAGACCCCGGCGCCCCCGACCGCCGGCTCCATGGCGGCGACCTGCACGGTGTTGATCGCGATGCCGTTCCAGCCGCCTTCACCGCGCGACGCACCGTTCACGACGACGGTGTTGTTGGAGGCGAAAACGCGGTAGTAGTTTTCGTTCTCCGTCGTCTGGTAGGTCGTGCGTCCGCTCTTCGCGCCGAGCACCTGGCCGAGCCCGTAGAGTTCCATGCTCATGCCGCTGGCGTGGCTGTGGATAAAGCCCGCACCGCCCACAAAGCCCATCAGGCCGTAACGCGAGTTGTCGACCGGCGCCGGGTTCCGCTGCAAAACCACGCCCGCGAACGGCACCCGATCGGTTCGCGGCAACACCTGATCCACCGCCGCCTCCGTGACGGTGGGCGAGGAAAGCAGCAGATGCAGCGGTTCGTTGTGCATGCCCAGGGAACTGTAGGCCGGCAGCACGGAACGGTTATGCCGCCCGTCCCGCACCCCGCGGGCGATGCGCGCCCCGAAATGCGCGGCCAAGGCCGCCTGACCGGTGGCCTTGGCCTGCTGATAAACGAGTTCGTATTCAAAATAGGCCTCGCCCGCCGAATTGCGCGAACCGTCGCCGAAACTGATCTGCTGTCCGTTTGGATAACGCAGGAAACTCGTCCGTTCCAAACTGGCGGGGTAGTTCGGATAGGCCGCCAGAAGCCCGAGGGTCGGATCGTAGCGATCGAGCATGATCAACTGGGTGCTGCGGATGGTCACGACCTCCACCGCGTATTGCAGCGACTCGGGCCAGATGCTGTCGGGCGCGGGAAAATTGCGGTAATCGTTGTCCAGCGAGGATTGGCGATCCGTGCCAAGCTTGAGGAAAACCTGCAAGGCGGCCTCCCGTTCCCCCGGGTCGTTCAGGGCGAGCAGGTTGTTCAGCATGCAGTTGGACATGAGCGCGGACCAGTTGGACTCCGGCTGGCCGTGGTCGCGCGCCAGTTCGTAGTAGGTGCGAAAAACCGTCTGCGCGGTGGCGAGATTGAAATCCACCAGGCCGCCGGTCTGGACGTCGTAAACCTGGTTGCCGGTCAAAAAGGGGCGCACGAAATCGTAGATGATCGGCAGTTGATTGCCCACCGCTCGCGCCTCGAGGAGGAAATCGTCCTGGATGATCCAGCCCCCGTTCCCGAGATCGGTGGAGGGCGCCACCACCGCGAGGGTCTTGAGGGAGTTGTGCAAAATATCGGCGGCGAGGCGCGCGTATTTCGAATCGCCCGACAGGTAGTAAAGAACCGCGGCGTTGAGACCGAGATCGAACTTGGCCGCGGCGGGTTCGCGCACCTCGGCGCTGGCATACGTGGGCATGGTCTTGAACCTCGCCGGCGTCGTTCCCCAGGTGACCGGCAATTCGCGCAAAAAAGCGTCGCGGTTGGTCTGGTGCCTGGACACTTCACCCAGGGTGCGGCTGAGCAAGGTGTTGTAGGCCGTCGCGGCCCAGGTCTGGCCCGACAGCTTGGCGAGGATGGCGGCCCTCTCCGACGGGCGCACCCAGATGAAGGGACGGTCGCCGTCGTTGGTGCCGGGAGGGTTCACCGCGGGCGTGGTGGTGACGGTGAGGTTTTTGACGATCACGCCGCCGCCCCCCGTCAGCATCCCCGTCGCCCAGCCGAGGGCCAGGGTATCAAAAGTCGTCACGCCTCCCGCCGCCGCGTCGGTGCAGGTGAGGGTGTAATTGTCGAGACCACCGCCGGTCAAACCGACCGTAAACTCCACCCCGGTCGAGGTGCGCTCGGCTCGCACCACGGCGGTGTAGTCCACCCCGGCGGCCAGGCTCTGGCTGGCACCGCTCGCCAAGGGCGCGCCATAGACGGTGTTGGCCGTGCCGATGAGGTTGTTTTTGTTGGTGCTGGCGAGAGCCACTCGTTTGCGCAGCGACTGGCCGGCGGTGGCGGGCGACATCATCGCCGCGTAGCCGCCGTAGGCCTCGAAGGTGGACGATGAAGCCAGGGTGGTGATGTCGGAGCCGATGCGTGCACCACCGCTGTTAAAAAGCCCGATGCGAAACGCCGTTTGATCGGTGCTCGGCGCGAGTGCGCCGGAGAAGGAAAAGGTGAACGTGGCGGTGATGTTTTGCCCG
>CAMCHD010000085.1 GCA_945874545.1 Akkermansia muciniphila
GACCCTCTTTTCCTTTCGGAAGAGAACCAACCCAACCCACAAACCAAGTCCTATCCTACGATCGCAAGGCGGCCCTTAGGCCGACCTGTGTTTCCGACCGATACATAGATCCCTACCATGCAAGTCACCGCCAAAGACCTCCTCGACGCCGGCGTCCATTTTGGTCACCAGACCAAACGTTGGAACCCCCGCTCCAAGCCCTACGTGTTTGATCACCGCCAGGGCATCACCATCATCGACCTCGGCAAGACCCACGAGCTTCTCGCCAAGGCCTATGCTTTCGTCGAGGACAAGGTCGCCTCGGGTGGAAACGTGCTTTTTGTCGGCACCAAGGAGCAGGCCCGCGAAATCATGCGCGAGGCGGCCACCGCCACCGGCATGCCGTTCTGCGTGGACCGCTGGCTCGGCGGCACCCTGACCAATTTCGCGACGGTCAAAAAATCCATCGCCAAGTTCAAAAAATACCAGCAGCAGGAGCAAAGTGGCGAGCTGGCCAAGCTTTCCTCCAAGGAGGAGGCGTCCATCAAGCGCGAGATGGTGCGCATGACCAAGAACTTCTCCGGCATTCTGGAAATGCCCGAGCTCCCCTCGATCATGTTTGTGATCGACGCGAATCATGAGGAGATCGCCGTTTCCGAAGCCAAGCGCAGCGAGATCCCCTGCGTCGGCTTGGTGGACACGAACTCCGATCCCACCCAGCTCTCCCACCCGATTCCGGGCAACGACGACGCGGTGAAGTCCATCCGCATCATCGTGGAGACCATCGTCGCCGCCATCCAGTCCGGTCTCGCCCAGCGCGACAGCCGTCGCAGCCAGCGCGGCCAGCCCGACCTCAAGGCCGCGACCGCCGCGGTCGCCGCCGCCACCGGCATCGACCTCGCGCCCGCCGCCGAGGCCGGCGCGCCCGTGGCCGAGGGCGAGGTCCCCGTCGAGGTCAAGAAACCCGCCGTGCGCAAAAAGATCGCGGCCCCCAAGGCCTGATTTTCCCTCAACCCCCCTCCAAAGCATCCATGAGCACCACCACGATCACCGCCAGCATGGTCAACGACCTGCGCGCCCAGACGGGCGCCGCCATGATGGACTGCAAACGCGCCTTGGTTGAGACCAACGGCAATGTCGAGGAGGCCGTGACCATCCTCCGTAAAAAGGGCGCGGCCTCGGCCGCCAAACGCGCCGACCGCACCGCCAAGGAAGGCGTGGTCGAGAGCTACATCCACGTCGGCGGCAAGGTCGGCGTCCTCATCGAGGTCAACTGCGAGACCGATTTTGTGGGCCGCAACGAGGAGTTCCGCCAGTTTGTGAAGGACCTTTGCCTCCACATCGCGGCGGTGAGCCCCCTGTATGTCAGCCGCGAGGAGGTTCCCGAGGCCGATCTGGCCAAGGAGCGCGAGATCGCCGCCGCCCAGGTGGTGGGCAAGCCGCCCGCCGCGGTGCAAAAGATCGTCGAGGGCAAGCTCGAGAAGTATTACGCCACGGTTTGCCTGCTCGACCAACCCTTCGTCAAACAGGCCGAGAAGAGCATCAAGGAGATCGTCACCGAGACGATCGCCAAGACCGGCGAGAACATCGTCGTTCGCCGTTTCACCCGCTATCAGCTCGGCGCCTGAGCCCCACGCCGTTCGTCGATCGGCCGGCGGTTTTCACTGGACGCTTCCCTTCGCGGGGAAGCGTCTTTTTTGTTTCTGGATGAAATTCACCGTCACGCGCGGCGCCATCCTGACCCGGGGCCTTTCCCATCGGTGTCCGAATTGCGGTGCGGGTTCCCTCTTTGTCGCCGGCTCGATGTTTCGCATCGCGCCGGCCTGTTCGCGCTGTGGGCTTAGGTTTGAGCGCGACGAGGGTGGCTTTCTCGGTGCGATGTCGCTCAACTACGGCGTCACGGTCTGTGGTTTTCTCGTGCCGGTCTTGATCGCTTATCTGGCGGGTTGGCTGGGCGGTCGGACGGCGGCGGTGATCGCCGGACTCGGTGCGGTCGGTTTTCCGATCCTGTTTTACCGGTCCTCGCGCAGCTGGTGGTTGATGAACTACTACCTGGTCTTGCCGCATCATCTACCCGCCAACCAGCGCAGGATCGCCGCGGATGAGGATGCGAATACCTAGCGTTTTACAATCCAGGTTCCTTTAAGAATTCATCGGCCACAAAAGGACGCGGAAATCGCAAAACTAAACCAGGTGGATGCACGCCCTGTTGTTTTTGCGGCTCTTGTGATTATTTGCGGCCGAAGCTCGCGCGAGTTTCCTGAAAAATCCTCAATGTTAGGATATTAGGTGCTGTCTTCAAAATACCCCGACGCTCTGCTTACGCCCTGGGGGTGAGAGGCGAACCAAGCTGGGCCGGCGTTGACCTCGGCGGCCTGGCCCTCCGGGACACCTCCGCCTCGGTCGATTGGGCCGACCATGGTTTACCTCTCACCAAGCATCGATTTATTTTGAAGAAAACGCCTAAAGCGCTGGCGCCCGGGGCGGCTTCTGGTGATGCATGCGGCGTGGTGCTTCGCGTGCTTTTTTTTCTGATGCTTGCGCTCGCTCTTCCGAGCGCGCGGGCGGCGGCATGGCCCTGGACGGGTGGACTGGGCGGTGAATTGAAGGTGGCGGCGTTGCCCGAGCTGGATCTCAAGTGGGAGGTTTCCGCGCTTGCGGACGGCTTGGGCCTGCGGGCCCGGCGGCCGGGCGTTGAAGTCGAAATTACCCTCCGGCCCGGTGAGGCGGGGCAGTGGAATTGGGAGATTTCCCGCGGGGTGGTGGATTTGGCGGAGCTCTGGCCGCTAGCGCGCGCCCAGTTGCCCCCGACGGCGGCCGGGTGGTCGGCGAGTGGCACCCTGGCCCTTTCCGGTGCGGGGATCTTCGACCCCGCCGCCGGACCGGCCGGGGCGCGAGGCGAGGTGCGGCTGACGTTGCGCGACGGCTGGGCGCGAAATGATGAGCTCAAGGCCGAGCTCTCCGGAATCGAAGGCGACATTCGGGTGACCGATCTGGTCGCGGCCATGGGAGGGGTGCTGCCGGCCGGGCAGGAACTGCGCATCCGCCGTATTGACCTCGGCGGTATCGGAATGGGGGACGCCCGGGTGGTGTTTGGCTTGGCTCCGGGTTTGATCGGACAAGTGAGCGCGGCGGAATTGCGCATGCTGGGGGGCCTGGTCCGGCTCAAACCGTTTCGCTTCGATGGAGCCAAGCCGCGTATGACGGTTGGCGCGGAGGTGGAGGGCCTGCAACTCGGCGAGGCGGCGCAGTTCACCCCCTGGCTGATCCAGTCGGCGCGGGGTAAACTGCGGGGGCGGATCGAGATCGGGTTCGACCTGGCCAAGGGCCTGCTGCAAATGCGCGATGGCGGTCTCGACATCGTCAAAGCCGACGACGCCGAATTTTATCTCGCGCCGTCGCCCGGACTTTTGACCGGTAATATGCCGGCGACCTTCGGGTTCTTGCCACCCCGCTGGAAGTGGGCCAGCAGCCTAGGGTTTCGCAATCCGGCGCACGCGCCGCTCAAGGAAATCGAAATGGGTCGGGCGGGACTTTATTTGGAGACCTTTGTTGTCACCTTCTGGCCGGACGGGCCGGGCAAGGGACGCACCGCGACCATCCATCTGAAGGGCTACCCCACCGATCGAAGGCTGGTCGAGGAAGTGGTCATGGACGTGAATTTTCACGGCCCCCTCACCGAGGCGATGGGTTTTGGTCTCAGTCAGCAGCAGAATCTGACGAACTTTAAGTTTACGATTCAGTAGCGCCGGGAAACATTGGTTGCGCTGCGGGGTCGAAATGGAAAACCATTCCGCATGACGCGCTTTCCGCCAGTCGCCATTGCCTCCCTCGCCCTCGTGTTTTCCGGCTGCATTCATGTCTCCATGGATCCGATTCAGGTCCACGCCGTGGTGGACGTGAACGTGAAGATGGAGCAGGCGGTGACCAACACGCTCAGTGAGATCTACGGCGACTCCAAGACGCTCAACACTTCCGCGCTTTCCGCGCAGTAATCCAACCCGACCATCGCCCCTCCATGAACCTCCTTTCCCGCTCCCTCTGCCTCGCCGTCCTCGCCGTCCCGGCCGTCGTCGTGCAAGCCGCCGACATCGAGTCCGCCAAAGCCGGCATGCGCGAGCGCGTGCCGCAACTCGACAAGCTGAAGGCCGCCGGCGCGGTGGGCGAGGCGAACACCGGATTGCTCGCGGTGCGGGCTCCCGGTCCGGAAGCGGAGCAGTTCGTGGCGGCGGAAAACGCGGATCGCGCCATCTTGTTCGCCGAGCTGGCGAAAAAAACCGGCGGCAGCGCCGAGTCCGCGGGCAAAGTTTTCGCCAAGCAGATCGCCGCGGCCAGCAAGGCCGGGGTTTGGCTGCAGCGCGAGGACGGCGGTTGGTTCAAGAAGTAGGCCGCTCGCCCGGCTACGTCGGCCACACGCCATCCAATCTGGGGCGTCCGCTCACGGATCCCAGATAGAGATACATCTGCACCGCGGCGACCTCGCGGGCCTCCAGAGCGTCCGGCCACGTGGCGAGCGGGGCGGGCACGCGGGCGTAGAGGCCTTCCTCGATACCTTCCAACTCGTCCAGACCGGCGAGGGCGGCGGGAGTCACGCGCCAGATCTCCCCCGTCACCGCCTCGGTCGCGTGGGCTTCCGTGACCAGGCCGGGGTAGTCTCCCAAGGAATACAAGGCGTGCCCGGGCCGCAGCGTGGCCGCGCCCAGGCGGGTCTGGCCGGCGAGGAAATGGTGGTTCGAGCCGCCCTGTTTCAGCGTGCCGTAGACAAACACCAGCGAATCGACCGTGGCGGGGGTGGACTTCATGCCGAGGCGGTGTCGACCACCGGCGCGGGCGTGACCGGAGGCGGGGCGGGGGGCGGCGCGACCTCGACCACCAGCGCGGTGAGGTTGTCGCGGCCGGAGTTTTCCAGCGCCTCCTCGACGAGACGGAAAGCCGCCGGTTGATGCAGGCGGGCCTCGTCGGGGGTGGCCACAAGGTCTTCGATGCGGTGGTCCCACAGGCCGTCCACGATGCCGTCGGAGCAGAGGATAAAACGATCCCCGGGGCGGTGGGCGATGGCGCCGATTTGCGGCTCGATGAATTGGTGGCCCGCGCCGAGCGCCTGTTGGAGCGCGTTTTTGCGCGGGTGTTCCCGGGCCTCGCGTTCGGACAGCCGTCCTTGGCGGCGGAGCCAGCCGACCTGGCTGTGATCGTGGCTGAGCTGCCGCAGACCGCCTTCACGCGGGAGGTAATAAAGCCGGCTGTCCCCGACGTGGCCGAAATAGAGCCACCGGGGAGTCAGCCAGCCGAGCGTCAGGGTGGCGCCCATGCCTGCGCACTCGGTGTAGCTCCGGCCCAGGCGCATGAGTTCCTCGTGGATGGCGAGGAAGAGTTCCTGGAGGACATCGTGAAACCCCGTTTCCAGACCCGAGGCCGAAAGGCGGTAGGCGCGCGGCAGCAGACGGGTGATTTTTTCGATCGCGATCCGGCTGGCGAACTCGCCCGAGCGGGCGCCGCCCATGCCGTCGCTCACCGCGAAGACAAAATCTCCCCCGCCCAAGGTGGCGTCGCCGGTTTTGCCGAGGTAGCGCACTTCGTGACCGTCAAAATTGAGGGCGAGGAAAGTGTCCTCGTTGTTTTCGCGGACCTTTCCACGATGGGAGAGACCGGACCAGTGGACGGCGGCGGGAGGCGAGTCGGGCATGGATGGGCGGGGGCCGGAGACCGGGTAAACAGCGGAGGAGGAGCGCAACGCAGTGCCCCGGGAGCGTCAATCACCGCGCGGACCGTCCGGGGCGGGCAGGTCGAGCAAGGGGCCGGGAGGCACGGAGGGGTCCAGGATCGTCGCGAACTCAAAATCGATCAGGCAAAACGCCCCGGCCTGCGGCGAGTAGGTGATGTTTCGGGCGTAGGGGTCCTCATGGCGCACGCCATACGCCGACTCCAGTTCGGCAAACAATTCCCTGACCCGTGATTCCGGAATACGCTCCACCCGGCGGCCGCAATTGGTCGTCACCAGGCGGAGTTCCTCTTCGTCGGCCTCCAGCACCCGCGGCACCTGCGGGCAGCCCCGGGATTCGAGGTAGCGGAGCACGCGGACCTCGTTTTCAAACCGCTCCCGTGCCTGATGGCCGCGAAAGGTTTTGTGCACCCGGCCGTCGTAGCCGATGCGCACCCAGGCGCGGCGGGTGTCCTTCATATCCTGCATGCTCGAAAACGGCCAGTTTTCGGCGCGGAGCGCGAGCGGCAAGTCCGGGCCAGGCCTCCGCTGGTCGATTTCGACCGAAATTAGTGCAAGGCACTATCCCTTTGCTTGAGATTGCGGGCATTTTTTGGAGCCGGGTGGCTACGCAGCAATTTTTTTCATTGCTGGCACAAACGGTGCTAAAATGCTCTTTACGGGTTTCCTCTGGTCACGTTTTGCGCCGGTCTGCGCCTGCCGTGCCCGGTCCAGCCCACTTTTATCCTAACCTCCACATCCATGGCTAAATATAAACTCGAATACATCTGGCTCGATGGCTACACGCCGGTCGCGAATCTCCGCGGCAAGACCCAGATCAAGGAATTCGCCAGCTTTCCCCAGCTTGAGGAGCTTCCTCTGTGGGGGTTTGACGGCAGCTCGACCCAGCAGGCTCCCGGCGGCAGCTCCGACTGCGTGCTGAAGCCCGTTGCGGTTTATCCCGACACCACCCGCAAGAATGGTGTCTTGGTGATGTGCGAGGTTTATAACGCCAACGGCACTCCGCACGTTTCCAACTCCCGCGCCACGATCGTCGACGATCCGGACACCTGGTTCGGGTTTGAGCAGGAGTATTTCCTTTATCAGGACGGCCGTCCCCTCGGGTTTCCCGAGGGTGGATATCCCGCTCCCCAAGGCCCTTACTACACGGGCGTGGGTTACAAGAACGTGGGCGACGTGGCCCGCCAGATCGTGGAAGAGCATCTCGACCTGTGCCTTGACGCCGGCATCAATCACGAGGGCATCAACGCCGAGGTGGCTTCCGGCCAGTGGGAGTTCCAGGTCTTCGGCAAAGGTTCGAAGAAGGCGGCCGACGACGTCTGGATGGCTCGCTACCTCCTGATCCGTCTCTGTGAAAAATACGGGATCGACGTCGAGTTCCACTGCAAGCCGATCCGCGGGGCCTACAACTCCCCGCTCGATTGGAACGGTTCCGGCATGCACTCGAACTTCTCCACCAAATACATGCGCGAAGTCGGCGGCAAAGCCTACTTCGAGGCCCTCATGGCGGCCTTCTCGAAGTATACCGCCGAACACGTGGCGGTTTACGGACCGGACAACCATCTCCGCCTCACCGGTCTCCACGAGACCCAGTCGATCGACAAGTTCTCCTATGGCATCGCCGACCGCGGCGCGTCCATCCGCGTGCCCCACAGCTTCGCCAACAACGGCTACAAGGGCTACCTCGAGGACCGTCGTCCGAACTCCGCCGCGAACCCCTACGAGGTCGCGTCCCGCATCCTCAAGACCATCGCGACCGTTCCGACCGCCTGAGCGCTCGTTTGCCGCTAGTCCACGGTCTCTCGGTTTATCTAGCCGCCACCAGCAATGGTGGCGGTTTTTTTTGCGGCCCTCCGCGTCGGGATCGGACGGCGGCGGGGCCCGCGCCGACGCGACGAATCACGGTCTTGCGCGATACTCCGCCGGGATAGGGGCGGTATGCGGGTTGAACCCGTGAGAGGCTACTTTTTTTTGTAAACCGTGGCGGGGTCGAAGAGACGCTCGGCGACATAGCCGAGCTGGTAATCGGAACCATCCAAGTTCTCGAGCCGGCGGTAGAAACAGCTGCGGAAGCCGTTGTGGCAGGAAGCGTTGGCCGCGCCGCTCTGCTCGACCTTGAGGAGGATCACATCCTGGTCGCAGTCGGTGTAGAGTTCCTTGACCCACTGCACGTTGCCGGACTCCTCGCCCTTCACCCAGAGTTTGTTGCGGGAGCGGCTCCAGTAGGTGGCTTTTTTGGTTTCGAGGGTGTGGGCGAGCGACTCGGCGTTCATGAACGCGAACATCAGCACCTGGCCGGTGTTTTGGTCCTGGGTTATGCAGGGCAGCAGCCCGTCGGGGCCGAATTTGGGTTGAAAGGTCGAGCCAAGCTCGATCTCCGGGAGAGTGGTGCGGGGAGGAAAGTTCATGGGTTGAAGGCGAAAGGAAAATCCGAGGAGGGAAGGCGCAACGGGGGTTCGGACTCGATGCGCGGAGCGGTGCGAACGGAGCGAACCGACCGGGGGCGAGGGAGCGCGGGCGAGCGGCGACGCGCTCCTAGCGATGTCGGTCGGCCAGGTCGCGGAGATAGGCGTAGGAAAACAAACCGGTGCGATGGCCGTCGCTGAAATCGAAGCGCAGCGCGTAGTTGCCCACTTTTTCCCAACCGCCGACGGTCACGCCAGGGAAACGTTTGGGGCCGTCGCCACCGTATTTGTTTCCAAGGATGTCGTGTTCTCCGATGTTTTCGGCGCTGGGCGAGGCGGCGCGCAGGTCTTCACCCAGAAAATACGTTTCGACGCCGTCGTCCCACGCGATGGCGACCTCTGGGCCGATGAGCTGAATATTCGTGGGCACGGGCATGGTGGGATTGTTTACCCTGACCGGAGGGCGCGTCGGGGGAAAGGCGTTTTTTGGCTCGCGACCAGGACGGCCGGAAACCGAGGCTCCGGCTCCACCGCCTCCATTCTCCATGCTTATCCATACCGTGATTTTCTGGCTACGTCCCGACCTCGATGACGCGCAACGTGAAGCGTTTCGTCGCGACGGGCTGGAGTCCCTGCGCGCGATTCCCAGCGTGGGCTCCCTGCACATCGGCGTTCCGGCGCCGATTCCGCCCCGTCCGGTGGTGGACGCCAGCTACACGTTCGCGTTGACCATCCTGTTTGCCGACGTCCCGGCGCACGACGCCTACCAGGTCCACCCGATCCACCGGGCCTTTGTGGACAACTTCAAGGCCCGCTGGGAGCGCGTCCTGATCTACGACGCGGCCTGAGCGCCGGCCCGGGCGAGCGCACGCCGGCGGGCCGCGATGGCCAGGCTGGCGAGGGCGAGACCGCCGAGCGCCCAGGTGGAGGGTTCGGGTATGGCGGAGAAAGTGATGCCGTTGACCGCCGCGAGATCGATGCCTCCGCCGCCGGTGGCGCCGTCGGTCCCGGTGGGAAAAAAGACATCGTTGTTGAAGTTGATCAGATTGGCCGTGTCGCCTCCGTCGGTCACATCATAGCCGAACAGCGAATAGCCGTAGATCGGGGTGCCGGGGGTGATGTTGAAGTTGTCGATCGTAAAAACCACTCCTCCGATCCCCTGGTTGCCGGTTTCGGTCGCCGCGGTGCTCGCCGAAAGATCGTCGTTGGCCGTGTAGCGGAAGAGGGTGTAATCAAAACCGGTGGCGACGT
The DNA here is from genome assembly GCA_945874545.1 of Akkermansia muciniphila. Taxonomy (GTDB): domain Bacteria; phylum Verrucomicrobiota; class Verrucomicrobiia; order Opitutales; family Opitutaceae; genus IMCC26134_A. The sequence continues at coordinate 9,355 of CAMCHD010000085.1, forward strand.
TCAGGGCCGGGGTCCAGTTGGGGGCCTGCGAGACGAGCTGGCTGTAGGAGGTGGGAACGTTGTTCAGGGCGTCCCATCCGGTGATCAGCGCGATCTTGAAGGCATCGTGGATGTCCGCCGCGCCGCGGTCGAAAACCGCGAAACCCATCGAGCCGTCCGCCGCGAGGGAAGTGGTATAGACAAAATCGATACGCTCGATGTTGCCCTCGGACACGCCGGTGCCGTTCGCAAAGGTGTTGTCCGAGCCGCGGTTGAGGTTGTTTCCGAGCAGCAGCAGGCCGTAATCCTCGCTGTGCGGCGCGGAAAAAACCCCGGGGTCGGTGCGGGCATACCACGCCGAGGAGCGGGTGTCGTTCACCGCGTTGCGACGGATAAAAACCTGATCGGCGGTCGAGCCGGTCTTGTAGGCGCTCGAACCGGCGGTGAAGGTCGTCACCTCGGTGACCGTGTTGTTGAAGGTGAAGGCGAGTTCGTCGGCGGTGACCGGGCCGCTGGGCGCCACGGTGTAGGTGCTGGTCGTCAACTGGGTGATCACCGTCTGGGCAAACAACCCTGGCGAACACAACGCCCCGGCGGCGGCGAGGGTGGCGAGAAACAGGGAATGTCGCGGGCGGCTCATTTGGCGTGACGTTTTTTGTGGAGATAATCCCGGCAAACGGTTTGTTAACAAGGTTCATTCTATCGTCATCCGCTACTGCATTTTACCTAAACCCGTGCCCGCCCGATCCCAACCCTCGCGTCCCCGGTTTTTGGTTCGTCAGGGGCGTCGCCTGCGTGAGCTCTGGCGGCGGCTGTCGGACATCCAGCGGGACATGGTCTGGGTCGCGGGGTTTGTTCTCCTAGCGGGTCTGGCCTGGGCGGCCTACAAGGGTTTCGGACGGGCGGGTTGGCAGCAATGGCGGCAGCGGCAGGCCCTGGCCCAGGTCGAGGACTTCGCGGGGCGTGACGACTATCGCAACGCCATGCTCGCGCTACGCCGGGCGACCGAGATCGACCAGAACGACCCTCGGGTCTGGCGCGAGGCGGCGGCGTTTTTATCGCGCATCGGCTCGCCGGAATCGGTCGTGGCAAGGCAAAATCTCGCCCGGTTGGAGCCCGGCGACACCGGTCTCCGGGTGGCGCTGGTCACCGAGGCTTTGCGTTTTGGCGACCTCGACACGGCCCGGGGCGGGATGGGGGAGTTGGAGGAGGCGGGCCGGCGCGACTCCGCCTTTCACCGGCTCGCCGCGGCGGTGGCGCTGGCCATGGGGCGGACGGCGGATTTCGAACAACACCTCGCCGACCTGATCGCCGCCGATCCGGCGGACGCCTCGGCCCGCTTCAACCTCGCGGCCATCCGTCTTTGGTCGACGGATACGGCGGTGTCGGCCCCGGCCGCCGTGGAGCTCGAGGCGCTCCTGCGCGAGCCCGCGCTCCGGGTGCGCGTCGGTCTGGAGCGGCTCAAGTTTGTCGCGGCGAGCCGCGACCAGGCCCGGGCGGACGCCGAGGTGGCGATGCTCCGGGCGGTGTTTCGTCCGGAACTGGCCGGTCGCCCGCCCCTGGCGGACATACCCGGGGAGCCGCCGGGCTGGAGGGAGCTTTTGGACGGGCTCGAGCAGGCGGCGGCGCACAATGGCAACGACGCCGCGCTCCTGGTGCGCTGGCTGGCCGACATCGGTCTCGGGTCGCGAGCCTTGGCCTGGATAGACGGGCTGCCCGAGCCGATGCGCATCACGCGGGAGGTGGCGGGGGCCGCGACCGATCTGGCGGCGCGGCTCAACGATCTGCCCCGTCTCCGCCGCCAGCTCGAGGCGGGCGCCTGGGGACGGGTGCCGCGCGAAACCATCGATCTGCTCCTCGCCGCGCGGGTGCAGCGCCAGCGTTTTGGCGCGCAGCGCGCCAAGGCGGTCTGGGAGGACGCGGTGGCGACCGCGATCGACTCGCTTCCGGGACTGCGCGCGCTGGCGCGGCTGGCCGGTGGGTGGGGCGATCGCGAGGGCGCGGACCGCGCCCTTGAGGCCATCGTCGATCGTTACCCGCGTGAATACTGGGCCTGCGAGGCTCTCCGCGTCAGTTATTCGGCCCGGCGGGAAATGGACAAACTCTGGCGGCTCTATCAAAAATGGGCGCCGCGCGCGCCGGACAATCCCTCGGTGCAACAGACCTGGGTGATGCTCGGCGCGTTGCTCAATCGTAGCGATCCGGTGCAACTGGCGCGGATCGAGCGCCTGTTGGCGTCCGAGGGCGAAGCTCCCCGGACCGCGACCCTGCTGGCGGCCACGGGCGCGCTTTGGCGGGCGGGGCGTCTGGACGAGGCGACCACGCTGCTCGGCAGAGTCCCCGCCGACGGGGCGCCGGATCCCCGGCTCGGATTGTGGACCGCGCTGCTGGCCGCCGAGCGTGATGACGAGGACACCCTGGCCTCCGCTTTGGCGGGGTTGGACCGTGACCGATTGCTCCGGGAGGAGCAACTCCTGCTCGGCTCCACCATCTCCTCGCACGAGCGGCGAAAACGCGAGGCCCAGCGCCGGGCGCAGGCGTTGGCCGAGGCCGAGGCGGCGGCCGGCGAAGCAGGCGCCGCCGTTGGTGAGACTCCGCCCGCGACGGACACGAACGCCGGCCCGGCCCGGCCATGAATTCCGGCCATGCCCGGGCCGGTGTGCTCGCCCTCGCGGCGCTTTGGACGCCGCTGCTGCTACGGCTCACGCCGGGCTGGCGGGGCGATCCCGAATTGATGCACGGCTGGGCGGTGCCGGCCCTCGCCCTCTATCTCGCGTTTGAGCGGCGGCGCGACGCGCCGCCTGTGACCTCGGGTGGAGCGGCCTGGGCGGCCGGGCTGGTCGGGTTGTGTCTGGTCGGGCTGGCCCTGGCGCTTCCCGTGCTCGAGGCGAACCCGTTCTGGCCGCGGGCCCTTTGGGTTGCGACCGCGCTGGCTGCGATCGCCACCTGGGCGGGATTGGTGGCGGGGACGGGGTTTCGGCGGGCGACGCACTTCGCGACGCCGATTTTGTTTATGTTCACCGCGCTGCCCTGGCCGGTCACGCTCCAGGCCCCGATCACGCTCGCCGGCACCGCCTTGAACGCGCGGGTGGCGGCGGAGGCGGTCTCGTTTCTCGGGTATCCCGCGGTCGCGATCGGGCGGGTGGTGGAGGTGGCGTCCGGCGTGGTCGGCATCGAGGAAGCCTGCAGCGGACTCCGCTCGCTGCAGACGGTCACCATGGCGGCGCTCTTTCTGGGCGAGCTTTGTCGCCTGGGGTGGAGGCGCCGGCTGGGTTTGCTGCTGGCGGCCTGGATGGTGGCGGTGGCGGGCAACCTCGCCCGCACGGTGTATCTCACCTGGATCGCGGCGACGCGCGACATCGCGGCCATGGAGTCGAGGCATGAGGCGGCGGGGGAGTGGGCCCTGCTGGGCACGCTTGCGGCGGTGGCGGCGCTCGGCTGGATTTTTGCCCGCGGATCGGCCCCGCCCCCGGCGGTCGCGAACACGGGGGAGGCGGCGCGGGGCCCCGGCCGCCGGGCGTGGTCCCGGGCCTTGGCGGTGGCGGCGTTCATGCTCGTGGCGGAAGGCGCCACCCGTTTGTGGTTCGCCCGGGGCGACGCCGCGTCCACCCGGGTGCGTTGGACTCTGGCCGACCCGCCGGACTGGAAAAGCGCCGCGCTCCCGCCGGCCGCGCGGGAACAGCTCAAGTATGACACCGAGCAGGGGCGTTCCCGCGATGACCTCGCCCGCGGGGAGCGGTGGCTCGCGTTTTGCCTCAACTGGAGCGGCGACCCGCGTTTCAGCGGCGGGGTATTTTTGCATGATCCGGCCATCTGCCTGCCCGGCATAGGAGCCCGGCGGGACGGGCTGACGCGGGATGTGACGGTTTCGGTCGGAGGCGTGGATCTCCCCTTTCGGGCCTATCGTTTTCGCAACGGGGACGCCCTGCAGCGGGTGTATTTCGCGGTGTGGGACGGCTATGCGGGGGCGGCGCTCCACGAGGGCGCGGGCATGGGGGATGTCACCGCCCTGCGCCTGCGGCAGACCTGGGCCGGGCGGCGCGGGGTGGACTACTACCACCTCACCTGGGTGGTCGAGGGCATCGATGACGACGCCGCGGCCGACGCGGCGTTTCGACGGGTCGTGCCCGAGCTGTTGATACGGCGGTCGTGAACGGAAGGCCACGCCGGCGCCCGCGGCCGCGAAGGGACGGCGGGCCTCGGATTCAGCGGCGACGGTAGACGCGCACGAAATCCACCTCCATCTGGGTGCCGTCGATGGCGTCGGTGATCTTTCCGCCCCAGCCGATGATGGCGAGGCTCAACCAGATCGGCGCCGGGCTGAAGGCGACGGTGTTTTTTTCGCGGCGGATCTCCCGACCGTTGAAATAAAACACCAACTCCTCGGGCGTCCAATCCAGGCCGTAGACCTGATAGTCGCGGGCGAAGTTATACTGGCCGTCCTTGATGTCGAAGACGGCCATGGGGATCCACTTGGCGCCGTCGTGGTATTCCAGGC
>CAMCHD010000086.1 GCA_945874545.1 Akkermansia muciniphila
CGCCGTTGCGGTCCGACGTCTGGGGCGGCGACAACGTCAAACCCCGCAACACCGAGAACGGCCTCGAGGACCCCGATTGGTCCTATTGGTGCATGAGCGTTTTCCCCAAGGACGGGGTCGAGCACCTGTTCGCGGTTCGCTGGCCCGAGGACTCGCCCAAAGGCCACGCCACCTGGCCTCGTTCAACCGTGGTTCACGCGGTCGCCGATCAAGCGACCGGCCCCTTCAAGGTGACCCGGGAAATCGGCCCCGGCCACAACGTGATGTGTTACCAGGCCAAGGACGGCACCTACGTCCTCTACGTGATCGACGGCGCCTACACCTCCCGCTCACTCGAAGGCCCGTGGGAAATGTATGACCTCCGCTACGACACCCGCGGCACCGCGCCGGTCACGATGTCCAACCACACCTTCGCGAAACGCGAGGACGGCAGCGTGCTCATGGTCTCGCGCCTCGGCCACGTCTGGATCAGCGAGGACGGCCTCAAGCCCTTCCAGAAAATCACCACCGAGAGCCTCTACCCCCCGGTGAAGGGCCGCTACGAGGACCCCGTGGTCTGGCGCGACGAGGTGCAATACCACCTCATCGTCAACGACTGGTTCGGCCGCACGGCCTACTACCTGCGTTCCAAAGACGGCGTCTCCTGGGTATGGGACCAAGGAAAGGCCTACGATATCAACGTCGCCACGCACCCCGACGGCACCCGCGAGCGCTGGTATAAATTCGAGCGGCCCAACGTCCGTCAGGACGCCACCGGACGCGCCACCCACCTCCATTTCGCGGTGATCGACAGCCGCAAAGACCTCGACAAGGGCGACGACAACCACAGCTCCAAGATCATCGCCCTCCCGCTGGTTCCGCAACGCCGTCTCCGGCTTCTCTCCACGCCGCCGCCCGCCGGCACCGCCGGCGAGGCGTTGGTCACCGTCCGCGCCGAGCCCGGCTTTGATCCGCAAACCGAGGTCGATGTCTCATCGCTCACCTTCGGCGCCCCCTCCGCGGTGGACTTCGGCAAGGGGGTGCCCGCCACCCGTGCCGAAAATACCGGCGCGGACCTGACCATCGCCTTCACCGGCGATTTTGCGCTCCAGCCCGCCGACTACTGCGCCAAGCTTTTGGGCAGAACAAAAACGGGCGGCCTGCTTTTCGGCTATGTCCTGCTGCCCGGCCACGGCGCTCCCACCGCCGTCCTCTCGCCGCGACAACCCGTCCTCGCCGCTCCCGATACCGTTCGGCTCACCGTGGAGAACTTCGGCCTCGGCGCCTCCGATCCTGCCCCGCTGCAAATCAGCCTCCGCGGACCGGACCGGGTCACCCACCGCATAGACGCCAGCCTCCCGGCCCTGGCCCCTTATGGCCGCGCCGAGCTGAGCGCGGCCTTCCCGCCCGACACGATCGCACCCGATGTCGAGTATCTGGTGGAAATCCTCACCCCCTCTCCCGGCGGCCGGCCCCTCGTCACCAGGACGAAAGTCAGAACGGCGCCGGGACCGTGACCCCGGACTCGTCCCGCTTTCCCGCTTTTACCCCACACTCCACCCATGCAACAGGTCCTCCTCCGCGTCGCCGCCGGTCTGCTCGCCGCCCTCACCTTGCCGTCGTTCCCCGCCGCCGCCGCGACGGAATCCGCCGAAGCGGTTTTCCGCTCGCCCCCGCCGTCCGCCCGCCCGGCCGTGATGTGGATGTGGATGGGGTCCAACATCACCGCCTCCGGCATCACCCGGGATCTCGAGGCGCTGAAGGACGCCGGCTACGGCGGCACCCTCGTCTTCAGCCTCGCCGACATCTGCACCCCGTGGGCCCGCGACATAGCCGACGCGCCACATCCGGAGATCGTCGCCTTCACCCCCGCCTGGTGGGAACTTGTGCGCCACGCCGCCGCCGAGTCGCTGCGCCTCGGGCTCGATTTCGGGATCGGGAACTGCGCCGGTTACGAGAGCTCCGGGGGGCCGTGGATCACCCCCGAGCTGTCGATGCAGGAGGTCGTGTGGTCGGAGACCCCCGTCGCCGGCGGCGCGCGTTTCGCCGGCGCCCTGCCGCGTCCCTCCCCCGCGCTCAACGCCAACCAGATGTTTCCCGTCTGGAACCCCGAGAACGGAAAACTGGAAAAACCGGAGGTGGCCGCGCGCCGGGATTTTTTCCGCGACATCGCCGTGCTCGCCCTGCCCGCGTCCGGCCCGGTCGCTCCCGATCAAATCCTCGATCTCTCCGCCCTGCTCCGCGCCGACGGGCACCTCGACTGGACCGCCCCCGATGGCGCCTGGATCGTCTACCGCTTCGGCCACACCACCAAAGGCAAACTCATCCAGCCCGCCCAGTGGGAGGCCATCGGCCTCGAATGCGACAAACTGGACCGCGCCGCCGTCGAGTTTCACCTCGACCACATCATCCGCGAGGCCCGCGCCCACCTCGGCGACCTCGTCGGCACCGGATTCAAGTTCTACCATTTCGACAGCTACGAGGCCGGGACCCCGGGCTGGACCGCCCGCATGCGCGAGGAGTTTCGCGCCCGCCGCGGCTACGATCCCGTGCCCTTTTTGCCCACGCTCGCCAAACGCGTGATCGGCGACCAGGCCCGCTCCGACGCCTACCGCGCCGACTTCGCCCGCACCATCGCCGACCTGTTCCGCGAGAACTACTACCCCGTCATCGCCCGCAAGCTGCGCGCCGCCGGCATCGAGTATTCGTGCGAGCCCTACGGCGGCCCCTGGAAAATCTCCGAGATCACGCCGCACCTCGACCGGCTGATGGCCGAGTTCTGGACCCACGTGGACAAGGCGCGGGGCCAGGGCCATCTGCCCGAAACCGTGCGCGTGGGTCTCAAGGGCGGTTTCAACCCCATCTCCGCCGAGGCCTTCACCGGGCGTCCCGGCAACAGCCAGTGGTCCGAGACCCCCGCCTCGCTCAAGGCCATCGGCGACGCCGCCTTCGCCCTGGGCGTGAACCGGTTCGTGCTGCACCGCTTCACCCATCAGCCGTGGGGCGACCGCCACAAGCCCGGCGTGATGATGGGCCAATGGGGCACCCATTTCGACCACACCCAGACGTGGTGGGAACCGGGCAAGGCCTGGGTCGCCTACCTTACCCGGTGCCAGGCCTTGCTCCAGTGGGGCAAACCGGTGCTCACGCCGGCCTCCGCCGCCACGTTCGCCACCACCGCGGGCACGCCCGAGCTCCACGCCCTTCGCCGCTCCGCCGGCGAGACGGACGTGTTCTTCGTCGCCAACGTCGCCGCCGCTCCCGGCGCCGCCACCGCGCGCTTCCCGCTGGAAGGTCGCCGGCCCGAGCTTTGGCATCCCGTGACGGGTGAACGCCGCGCCCTTTCCGATTTCCGCGTGACCCCCGGCGCGGTCGAAGTGCCGCTGGAGTTCGCCGAGTCGGAGAGCTACTTCATCGTTTTCCGCGCCGAAGCCGCCGCCGGCGCAGGGCCCGATTTCCCCGCTCCCCGACCGGCCCTTTCGCTCGGCGACGCCACCTGGACCGTCTCCTTCGATCCCGCCTGGGGCGGCCCCGCCTCCACCACCTTCACCGCCCTGACCGACTGGAAAGACCACCCGGACCCGGGGATCAAATACTACAGCGGAACCGCCGCCTACCGCACCGGCTTCAGCGCGCCGCCCGAACTCGCCGCCGCCGCCCGTGACGGGGTTTCCCGGGTCTGGCTGGACCTCGGCGTGGTCCGGGACCTCGCCCGTGTGAGACTGAACGGCCGCGATCTGGGCGTCGTCTGGACCGCGCCCTGGCGCGTCGAGGTCACCGAGGCCCTACGATCCGGCGAAAACACCCTCGAAATCGCCATCACCAACACCTGGGCCAACCGCCTGATCGGCGACGAGCAGCAGCCCGCCGATTGCGAGTGGCACAAGGGCGACCGCGGCTTCGGCGGTCCGCTGAAGGCCTACCCGTCGTGGGTGCTCCAGCAAACCCCGCGCCCTTCGCCCGGCCGTTTCACCTTCACCACCTGGAACTATTTCACCGCCCAGTCCCCCCTGCTGTCTTCCGGCCTGCTCGGGCCGGTCGGACTGGTCTCCGCCCCCGCGAAGTGACCTCCGCCGCCCGTCGTGCTGGTTCCGCTACAACCGAACACCTTGGTCCTCCACCTCCCCGCATCCACGGCTTCGACCGAGGACTTTGCCATGAAAAACAAAAACCTCCCGCGTGCCCCGCTCCGTCCACCCGCTGGTCCGACCGGGCTCCGGACCACTTTCGCGCACCTGCCGGTTCCCCTTCGGCGCGCCGGACGGGCGATCCTGATTTTGGCGGCGCTGTTTTACGCCGGCCCCGCGACGCTCGCCGCCGTCGCGCCGGCGACACCGCCGGCCGACGGTGTTTGGCGCATCTTGCCGGTGGGCGACTCGATCACCGAGGGAGGCGACACCTTCGCCGAATGGCGCACGCCGCTCTGGGAAAGTCTCACCGGAGCCGGATATTTTGTCCGCTATGTGGGCTCCCGCTCGCGAGGCGGTCGCCTCGGCGCGCTCAAGCACGAAGGCCACGGGGGTAAAAACGCCGAATACATCGCCGAACGCCTCGCCACCGTGGCCGAACAACATCCCGCCGATGTGTTGCTCCTTCACGCCGGGCACAACCACTCGATCGAGGAGAACCCCGTGCCCGGCATCGTCGCGGCCCAAGAGGCGATCATCGCCAGCTGCCGCGCCGCCAATCCGCGCGTCATCGTGCTGCTCGCCCAGGTCATCCCCAGCGCGAAGCTGCCCAAATACGGCTATATCCCCGAGCTGAATACCGCGCTCGCCGGACTCGCCTCCCGGCTGGACACGCCCGCTTCTCCCGTGCGTATCGTCGATCAAGCCAGCGGGTTCGATCCACTCGCGGACACCATCGCGGATCGCGTGCATCCCAACCCGCAGGGCGCGACCAAGATGGCCACCCGCTGGTTTGAGGCCCTGCGCGCCGTGCTGCCTCCGCCCGCCTTCCCCGCCCCGGCGCCGCGCCTGGTCGATTATAAAAACACCCCGCGCGGACCGCTGCGTCTCCACGTATTCACACCGCCCGCCGAGGCCCCGCCCGCGCCGCTCGCCGGCCGGCCGGCGATCGTGTTTTTCTTTGGCGGCGGCTGGTTTCAGGGCACCCCGGTGCAATACTACCCCGAGTGCCGGCACTTCGCCGCGCGCGGCTACGTGGCGATAAGCGCCGACTACCGCGTGGCCTCCACCCACCGCAGCTCGCCCTTCGACGCCGTCGCCGATGCCAAATCCGCGCTGCGCTACCTGCGCGCCCGGGCCACCGAGCTCGGCATCGATCCCGACCGAATCGTCGCCGCCGGCGGCTCGGCCGGCGGACACCTCGCCGCCGCCACCGCCTGCCTGCCCGGCCTGGACGACCTCTCCGACGATCTTTCGATCAACCCACGACCCTCCGCGCTTGTCCTCTGGTATGGGGTGATCGACAACGGCCCCGGCGGCTATGGCCACGACCGGATCGGCGCCCGTTACCCGGAATTCTCGCCCTTCTACAACGTGAGCCCGGGCTTTCCGCCCACCCTCTTTTTTCTCGGCACGGCGGATGAACACATCCCCGTCGCCACCGCCCGGGCCTTCCAGGAAAAGATCCGCGCCGCCGGGTCGCGTTGCGAGTTGATGCTGTTCGAGGGCGCCACCCACCCCGTCTACAATTACCGCCTCCCCGCTTCCGCCACGAAACGCGCCGAGTGCCTGGAAGCGGCGGACGCGTTTCTCGACGCGGTGTGGGCCGGAACGCCGACCCGGCGGACAAAGACCCTCCCGTGATGTTGTTTTCCGCCTCCCAGCCGCTCACCGGTCGCCCTGATCCCTCTTCCATTTCCCATCCATGAAAACCGCCAACACCGCCCCACGTCCCGCCGCCGCTCTGCTCGCGGCTTTCGCCGCCTTCGCCATTATCTCCCCCGCCCTCCGCGCCCAGGACGGCGTGACGGTGGACACCTCCGCCCCCGCCATCACCGCCGCCGAGTCCCCCGCCGCGCGCGACGCCCGTCTCGCCTGGTGGCGCGAGGCCAAGTTCGGTCTCTTTATCCACTGGGGCACCTACTCCGCCTACGCCGGCAGCTACGGCGGCACACGCACCTACGGCGAGTGGATCATGCACAGCGCGAAGATCCCCGTCGCCGACTACCGGGCCCACGCCGAAAACTTCAACCCCGTCTCCTACGATCCAGTCGCCTGGGTCCGCGCCGCCAAGGCCGCCGGGATGCGTTACATCGTCATCACCGCCAAACACCACGAGGGCTTCGCCCTCTACCCCTCCGACGCCACCGACTGGGACATCGCCGACGCGACCCCCTATAAGAAAGACCTGCTCGCCCCGCTCGTCGCCGCCGCCCGCGCCGAGGGCCTGAAAATCGGCTTCTATTACTCCCAGGCCCAGGACTGGGTTCACGTCGGCGGCGCCAAATCCCGCTACCCCGAGGGCGATGGGTGGGACCCTGCCCACAAGGGCGACTTCGACCGCTACCTGCGCGAGATCGCCGTCCCCCAGACCCGCGAACTCCTTACCCGATACCAACCCGATATCTTCTGGTGGGACACCCCGTCCTACATGACGAAGGAGCGCGCCGCCCCGCTTGCCAACCTCCTCAAACTCCGCCCCGGGATTTTGACCAACAACCGCCTCGGCGGCGGCTTCAACGGCGACACCCACACCCCCGAGCAATTCGTGCCCGTCACAGGCTACCCGGGCGATTGGGAAACCTGCATGACCATCGGCCGGAACTGGGGCTACAACGCCCTCGACACCAACCTGAAATCCTCCGCCGACCTTATCCGCAAGCTGATCGACATCACGTCCAAAGGCGGCAATTTCCTGCTCAACGTCAGCCCCACCGCCGAAGGCCTCATCCCGGCCGGCCAGCTCGATCGTCTCGCCGGGGTCGGTGCCTGGCTCTCCCAAAACGGCGAGGCCATCTACGGCACCCAAGCCGGCCCCTTCAACGCCCTCAGCTGGGGCCGCGCCACCCGCCGCGGCGAGCGCCTCTACCTGCACGTCACCGAGTGGCCCGCCGACGGAAAACTCCGCGTGCCCCTGCTCTCCGGCGCCACCTCCGCCCACCTGCTGCAAAACCCCGGCGCGAAACTCGCCCTCAACGCCGAGGCCTCCCGCCTGGTCATCGACGTGCCGGCCACCGCGCCGGACCCCGTCGCCACCGTCATCGTGCTGGACCTCGCCGCGCCGCCCGTCGTGCCGCCCCTAGTCTCGCGCGGCGCGGCCGTCACCGCCACCGCCGAAGATCCCGCCGCCCCCGCGACCTTCGCCAACGAGGGCACCGGGGCCAGACGCTGGCGCGCCCCCGCCGACGTGAAAACCGCCTCCCTCGAGTTCACCCTGCCCGCGCCCGCCACGATCACCGGTTTCGGCGCCGACGAGCCCGATGTCTGGCCGCGCATGAAACAGACCTACACCCTCGCCGCCGAGGTCGACGGCACGTGGCGCGAGCTCTCCTCCGGCAAGACCGACGGCCACGGCGTCACCGGACGTTTCGCCCCGGTCACCGCCACGCGCTTCCGCATGACCCTGACCTGCGAAAAGGGAGCCCCCGGCCTGGCCGAGTTCCAACTCTACCAACCCGAGTAACATCCCCGTCCCGCATGCCGACCCAGATGAAGAGCCTCTTCCTCCTCCTGGCCCCTCTCGCCGCGGCGATCGGCCTCCACGCCGCCGAGGGGGCGCCCGTCCCCTCCCCGACCTCCGCCCTCTGGTCCGACCGCCCCGCCTCCACCTGGCTCGAGGCCTACCCGGTGGGCAACGGTTTCCAGGGCGCGATGGTCCACGGAGGCGTCACCAAGGAGCGGATACAGTTCAACGAGCAATCCCTCTTCCTCGGCGGCTCCGGGACGAGGGAGATGGGCGGCTACCAACCCTTCGGCAACCTGGTGTTCGATTTCGCCGACGCCCCCGCCGCCACGCCCGCCGACTACCGACGCGAGCTCGACCTCGACCAGGCCGTCGCCCGCTGCCGCTTCACCGCCGACGGCGTCACCCACGAGCGCGAGACCCTCGCCAGCTTCCCCGATCGCGTCGTCGCCCACCGCCTGTCCGCCGACCGCCCGGGCTCGCTTTCGTTCACCGTCCGCCTGGCCGACGTGCGCAAACGCCCCGTCACCGCCGGACCCGACACCCTCGCGTTCGAGGGGGAGCTGGAGAACGGCCTGGCCTACGCCGCCGCCGTCCGCGTCGTGGCCCGCGGCGGTCGCGTCACGTCCGCCGCCGATTCGCTCACCGTCGTCGCGGCCGACGAGGTGGTGGTGTATCTTGCGGCGGCCACGGCCTTCGACCGCTCCGCCGCCAAAGACTTCGCCGGTCCGCCGCCCGCCCCCGTCGTCGCGGCCCGCCTCGACGCCGCCGTCGCGCGCGGCTACCCCGCCATCCGCGCCGACCACGTCGCCGACCACCGGGCGCTCTTCCGCCGCGTCTCCCTCGATCTCGGCGTCACCCCCGCCGCCGACCGGCCGACCTGGGAACGCCTGCTGGCCCGCAAACCCGCCGCCGACCCCGCCCTGGCGTCGTTGCTTTTTAACTACGGCCGTTACCTGCTGATCGCCAGCTCCCGCCCGGGCGGCCTGCCCGCCAATCTCCAGGGCCTCTGGAATCAGGACATGAAGCCGATGTGGTTCTCCGGCTACACCACAAACATCAACATCCAGATGAACTACTGGCCGGCCGAGCAGACCGCCCTTTCCGAGTGCGCCGAGCCGCTCTTCGCCTGGGTGGACAACCTCGCCGCCGTGCAAAAAAAATCCGCCGACCCGCGCCTCTCCGTGCCCGACGGCTGGATCATCTACAGCACCAACAACCCGCGCGGCGGCAACACCGGCTGGGCCCTGCACCTCCCGGGCAGCGCCTGGTTGAGCCAGCACTTTTGGGAGCACTTCGCCTACACCGGCGACACCACCTTCCTGCGGGAACGCGCCTGGCCCCACCTGCGCGGCATCTCCGAGTTCTGGCTCGGCCGCCTCGTCCCGCGCTCCGGCGACGGCAAGCTGGTCACCCCCGACGGCTGGTCGCCCGAACACGGCCCGGTGAAACAGCCCGACGGCTCGCTCAAATTCATCAACGGCGACCGCACTCCCCACCCGGGGGTTTCCTACGACCAGCAAATCGTCCACGACCTCTTCTCCAACACGCTTGAGGCCGACGCCGCGCTCGGCGCCGACCCCGCCTTCACCGCGCGCGTCGCCAGCGCGCGGGAACGCCTCCTCGGGCCGCAGATCGGCCGCTGGGGCCAGCTCCAGGAATGGATGGAGGACATCGACGACCCCAAAAACCAGCACCGCCACGTCTCGCACCTTTTCGCCGTCCATCCCGGTCGCCAGATCGACGTCCACTCCACGCCCGCCCTCGCCGCCGCCGCCAAGGTCTCCCTTGCCGCGCGCGGCGACCTGACCGTCGGCTGGAGCCGCGCCTGGAAGGTCAACTTCTGGGCCCGCCTGAACGACGGCGAACGCGCCGCCCGCGCCCTCGAGGGCGTGTTTAATCCCGTCGTGCCCAACGTCCACGGCAGCGGCTCCTACCCCAACCTTTTCGGCGCCGGGCCGCCTTTCCAGATCGACTCCAACTTCGGCGCCACCGCCGGCATCGTCGAGATGCTGCTCCAGAGCGAACAACGCTCGCCCGACGGCACCTACACGCTCGAACTCCTCCCCGCCCTGCCGAAGGCCTGGCCTGCCGGCTCGGCCAAAGGCCTCCGGGCCCGCGGCGGCTTCATCGTCGATCAGGAGTGGCGCGAGGGCCGCCTCGTATCCGCCCGCATCACCTCGTTGTCGGGCCGGCCCGCCCGCCTGCGTTATCTCGGCCAGGTCGAAGATATCCTTGTTGCCCGCAACGGATCGCAGGATTTTTATCCCCAGACCCCGACCGCCTCCACCCCCCTCGAAAACGCTCCATGAAGCTGCCTACCCTGCTCGCCGCCACCCTCGTCCTCGCCACCTCCGGTCTCGCGGAGGTCTCCCCCGCCTCGCTGTTCCAAGACCATGCGGTCTTGCAACGCGACAAACCGGTCCCGGTCTGGGGCACGGCGGACGCCGGCGAGTCGGTCACCGTGACCTTCGGCGCGCAGACCCTCGCCACCGTGGCGGGTCCGGACGGTCGCTGGAGCGTCACCCTCGCGCCGCTGGCGGCGAGCGCGGAGCCCGCCACCCTCACGCTCCAGGGCAAAAACACCGTGGTGCTCCAAAACATCCTGGTCGGCGAGGTGTGGCTCGCCTCCGGCCAATCGAACATGGAGTGGGCCCTGAACCGGTCCTACGACCCCGACCTCGAGCAGATGACCGCGCGGTTCCCGCTGATTCGCGAGATCAAGGTGAAACGCACCACCGCCTCCGCGCCGACCTCCCGCTTCGAGGGCGCCTGGCGGCCCGCCTCTCCCGAGAACGTCGGTCAGTTCAGCGCGGTCGCCTACCTCTTTGCCCGCGAACTTCACCTCGCCCTCGACGTGCCCGTCGGCATCGTGAACAGCACCTGGGGCGGCACCCCGGTCGAGGCCTGGATCAGCCCGACCGCGCTGGCGACCGATCCGGCTTTCGCGGTGGTCGGCTCGCGGTGGAAAAAACAACTCAAGGACCACGCCGCCGCCCAGACCGCCCACGCCGAAAAAACCCGGGTTTGGCAGGAGGCCAAGGCCGCCGCCGAGGCCCGAGGCGAGCCATTCGCCGAGGCCGCGCCCGCCGCCCCCAAGCCTCCGGCGTGGGAGCCCTCCACCCTCTACCACGGCATGATCACCCCCCTCCTGCCCTACGCCCTGCGCGGCGCGATCTGGTATCAGGGTGAAAGCAACGCGGGCCGCCACGCCGAGTATCGCGCGCTTTTCAGCGCCATGATCGAAGGCTGGCGCGGCGACTTCGGCCAGGGCGACTTCCCCTTCTACTGGACCCAGCTCGCCTCGTTCCGCACCGGCTACGGCGCCGGCAATCCGAACGGCACCGACTGGGCCTCCTTGCGCGAAGCCCAGACCCAAACCCTGGCCCTGCCCGCCACCGGCCAGGCCGTCACCATCGACGTCGGCGACTTCAACGACATCCATCCCAAGGCCAAGCTGCCCGTGGCCCGCCGTCTCGCCCGCCTCGCCTTGAACCGCACCTACGGCCGGACCGGGCTGGCCGACTCCGGCCCGCTTTTTGCCGGCTTCGAAATCCTTCCCGCCGATCCCGCCGCCCAGCCGGCCCGCCCCGCCGCACTGCGGGTGTCCTTCGCCCCCGCCGACCGCGCGCTCCGCCATCCCGACGCCACCCTGACCGGGTTCGAGATCGCGGGCGAGGACCGCGTGTTCCACCCCGCCGTCGCCCGCATCGAAAAATCGACCGTGGTGGTGCACTCGCCCGCCGTTCCGGCGCCGGTGGCCGTCCGCTACGCCTGGCGCAACGCCCCGGCCGCGGCCTTGGGGGACGACCTTGGACTTCCCGTGCCACCCTTCCGGAGCGATGCGTGGTAGGCACCGGCCCCCGCCCGCCCCTACCGTCTGAACTCCTCCCGTCGCGGCCCCTGCGCCGCGCCTTGAGCACCGCCCCCTTCGCGGCGCCGGCAACCTTCGCCTCCCTTTTGTTCCATGAAGCCCCTCGACCTGCTCGTCATCGCATTTTACGTCCTCGGCCTGGTGGCCATGGGGGCCTTGTTCGCGCGAAAAATGCGCAACACCCGCGACATGTTCGCGGCCGGCGGGCAGTCGCCCTGGTGGCTTTCCGGCCTTTCCGCCTTCATGACGATGTTTTCCGCCGGCACCTTCGTGGTGTGGGGAGGCATCGCCTACCGGCACGGCCTGGTGGCGGTTTCGATCTGCACCACGCTGGGTTTGTCCGCCCTGCTGGCCGGCTGGTTCCTGGCGGGGGTGTGGAAACGCCTGGGCGTGGATTCGGCGGCGGAGTTTCTGGAGCTGCGTTTCGGGCGCTCCCTGGTGCAATTCTACCTCTGGCTCCAAGGCGCGCTCGGCATCTTCACCATGGGCGGCGCGGTGTATGCGCTGTCGGTGATCATCTGCGCGCTCGTGCCGCTGCCGGAGGGCCACTGGCTGGCCGACGCCGCGACCGGCAACCTGTCGGTCACGTTCGCCTCGATGATCATCTGCGTGGTGGTGGTGGCGGTGTGTTTTATCGGCGGCCTGTGGGCGGTGCTGATGACCGACGTGCTGCAGTTTATCATCCTGACCGCCTCGGTCCTCATGGTGGTGCCGATGCTTCTGGCCCGGGCGGGGGGCGCGGGCGGGTTTATTGACGCCGCGCCGGAGGGCTTTTTTGAACCGACCAACGGGGAGTTCACCTGGTGGTTCCTCGTCGGCTGGGTGCTGATCCATTTTTTCAAGATCGGCGGCGAGTGGGCCTATGTGCAGCGCTTCACCTGCGTGCCGACCGACAGGGATGCCAAGAAGGCGACCTGGCTGTTTGGGGTGATGTATCTGGTCAGCCCGATCTTCTGGATGCTGCCGCCGATGATCTTCCGCACCATCGATTCGAGCGCGCCCCACGAACAGGCCTACATCCTCGCCTGCCAACTGGTGCTGCCGACCGGCCTCCTCGGCCTGATGGTCGCGGCGATGAGCTCGGCCACCGCCAGCACCGCCACCACGGTCTTGAACGTGTATGCCGGCGCATTCACGACCGAGGTTTATCAACGTCTATTCCGTCCGCAGGCGCCCGAGCGCGAGCTGGTGCTGGTGGGACGGGTGGTGACGGTTTTGCTCGGCGTGGTCGTCGCGGCGGGCGCCTTGCTGATCCCTCTGCTCGGCACCTACACGGGCTGGATCCTTTCGACCACCGCCATGCTGACCGGGCCGCTGGTCCTGCCCACGATCTGGGGCCTGTTCTCGCGCAAGATCGGATTGCGCACCGCGTGGCTGGTCACGCTGGCGAGTGCCACGGCCGGCATGGTGGTGAAGTTCGGGCTAGGCAAAGACGGCTGGTTCGCGGCGACGGAGTCGCTGGCCGGCCTGGCGCGCCTCGTTCAGTCGAACGCCCGTATCTCCGAGATCGTCGTCGGCCTGAGCGTGCCCCTGCTCCTGCTCTTCTGGGCCGAGCGCTCGATAAAAACCGAGAGCGCGGGCTGGGCGCGGGTGGAGGAACGCCGGCGGCGGCAACGCGACGAAAAACCCGTGCTGCCCTCCCATCTCCCGGCCCGCCTGTGCGGCTGGTCCGTCGTGGCCCTCGCGCTCATGCTGGTGGTTTTGACCCTGATCAATGGCGCGCAACAAGGCGTGGTTTTGCCCTTCGCCGCGGGATTCGCGTTGATCGGCGGCGGCGTGCTGTGGGCGACCCGAAGCAGGGGTGGCCAAAGCACGCTTTAATTCCCCCACGACACTCGCCGTCGCCGGTCCTCAGTGACCGGCGCCCGCGGCACCCAGGTAGTTGCCATAGCCTACCAGCATGGTGGATAGGATCAGCACCAGGAGCCCGGCCGCGACCCACCCGCGCGTCCGCGCGCCCACGCCTTTCCACTCGTGGAGCAGAATACCCCACACCGTGCTAAAAATGATGATGGTCGCCATGTGCAGCGTCCAACTGGAGAACTTCAGATCCGCCCCCATGCGCGACTCGCCCATGCTGTAGAAAAAAAACTGGAGATACCAAGCCACACCCCCGAGCGCGCAAAACGCCAGATTTCGCGCCACCGGCGCACGGGAGCCGTCAGCCGCCTTGCCGGCGTATTCGCCGAAGGTGCCGCGCTTGGCGTTCAGGAATAGGCACCAAACCAGGTTG
>CAMCHD010000087.1 GCA_945874545.1 Akkermansia muciniphila
CCCAAACCTTTCACCATCGCGGAGCTAAAGACCGCCCTACGCCGGATCCTGGACGGGCCTTCGCGAGCCCTCGGCGCGCCGCCGCCCGCCGATGAGAGTTAACACCCACGCGCGGGATGACGTTTGCCGCGCCGAGCGAAAGGCGATGACTTCGGTTTCCCACCCCGGGTCCGATAAACCGAGGAGGCAATGACCGACCGCGCTCCCGTTTCCCCTCCTTCGAACTTTACCGCCACCACCAAAACGCTCGCGGCGGCGGCCGGTTTGGCCTGCGGCTTGATTCTCGCCGGCTGGCTGGCCGGTTTGCGCGGTCTGGAGGCGTTTTTGGACGGTTACGGCACGCTCCGGCCGGCGGCGGCGCTTGGCTTCGGGCTGGTCGCCGCAGGACTCTGGTTCCTTGCCGAGCCGGACCGCAGTCGTCGGGCCGGCCGGACGAGCGCATGGCTGGCCCTCGCGCTCGGGGTGGTGAACGCGCTTGAACACGGGTGGTGGCCTGGAAGCGGGGGCGTGCCGTCCGCTTCGGCGTTTTGCCTGCTCTTTCTCGCAGCGGCGCTCCTCGGACTGGACCATCGGGTGAAACAGGACCGCCGCCCCACCCACGCCTTCGCCCTCGTGGCGGCGCTCACCGCCATTTTCGCCCTTCAAGGCCGGTGGCTCGAGGCGGACTCGTGGCTCGGACAGGGGCCTTTCCAGGACCTGTCGTTCACCAGCGCGCTGATCATTCTCATGCTCGCCGCCGGGGTGCTGTTTTCCCGGACCGGCGGCGGGGCGATGCAGATCCTCGCCAGCCCCGGGCCCGGCGGGAGAATCGCTCGCCGTCTCCTGCCGATTATCTTGCTCGTCCCTTTCGCCTCCGAATCGATTCGCCTGCTGGGCGTGGAAAACCGCTGGTTTGACGATGCCTTCGCCAGCGCTACCCAAAGCACCCTGCGCGTGCTCGTGATCGGCTACCTCGTCTGGCGGGTGTCGGTCGGGCTGGACCGCACCGAGGCGCGCCGCCTCGCCGCCGACGCCTCCTTGCGCGAAGAGGAAAAGGGCGCGCGCGAGGCCCTCGAATCGCTGCCGCAAATCGTCTGGACCTGCGCCCCGGAAGGACGCTGCGACTACCTCAGCCCGCAGTGGCAACGCTACACCGGCTCTCCCGTCGCGGAGGGCCTCGGCGACGGCTGGCTGGCCCGCCTGCACCCGGACGAAATGGAACATGCGCGCCTGCGCTGGAACGAAACCACGGCGGCCGGCCGGGCCTTCGACATCGAGCTGCGCCTGCGCCGTCAGGACGGCGTGCACCGTTGGTTCAAGACCCGCGCCGAACCCCTGCGGGGCGCCGACGGGCGCATCCGGAAATGGTTCGGCACCCACACCGATATCGACGACCGCGTGCGCACCGAGGCCGCCCTGGCCGAGTCCAACGCCCGCACCGAGGCGATTTTTCGCGCCTCCCACGACGCGTTTCTGGTCGCCGATCTCGACGGACGCATCCTCGACGCCAATCCCGCCGCCACCCGCCTCCTCGGCCACGAGCGCGAGGACCTGCTCGCCCTCGACCTCCGCCGCATCGAGCCCAAGGGACGTCTGGCCGACGCCGCGCGGGAACTCGCCGGCCGGCTGGGCAGGGAGGGCGAGCTGTTTGAGACCCGCCTCACCGCCCGCGACGGCCGCCTGATCGACGTCGAGGCGGCGGTGGCCCCGCTCCACCGCGCGGGCGAGACCCGCATGATCGCGGCGCTGCGCGACGCCACCGGCCGACGCAAGGCCGCGGAAACCTTGCGCCAGGCCAATGACGAACTCGAACGCCGGGTGCGCGAACGCACCGCCGCGATCGAACGCAGCAACCGCGACCTGGAGCAGTTCGCCTACGTCGCTTCCCACGATCTTCAGGAGCCCCTCCGCGCCGTCGCCGGCTGCGCCCAGCTGCTCAAGCGCCGCTACGCCGGCCGGCTGGACGCGGGCGCGGACGAGCTGGTCAACCACCTCGTCGCCGGCGCGGTGCGCATGCAGACCCTGATCCAGGACCTGCTGACCTACGCCCGGCTGGACCGGCGCGACACCTCCGGAAACGAGGCCGACTCCGGGCTGGCGTTCAAGGAGGCGCTCGCCCACCTCGAGGTTTCGATCCGCGAAAGCGGCGGCGGGGTCACGGTCGAGGGCGAGTTGCCCCGGGTGCGCGCCGACCGGGCCCAGGTCGTCCTGCTTTTCCAGAATCTCCTGGGCAACGCCCTAAAATACCGCTCCGCCTCCGCCCCGCGCATCCGGGTCTGGGCGGTCCGCAACGGCGCCGACTGGGAGTTTGCGGTCGAGGACAACGGCATCGGCATCGAGCCGCGGCACCAGGAACGCATCTTTGTCATTTTTCAACGCCTGCATGCCCAGGGCGAATACGCCGGGACCGGCATCGGTCTGGCGGTGTGCAAAAAAATCGCGGAACGCCACGGCGGCCGCATCTGGGTGGAGTCCAAGCCCGGACTCGGCTCCACCTTTCGTTTCACCCTGCCCGCCGCCCCCTCGCCATGAGCCCGCTCTCCCCCGATTCCCCGCAACGCGGCTCACCGGCCCGCCCCTTTCAAATCCTTCTGGTCGAGGACAACCCGGCCGACGACCTGCTCGCCCGGGAGGCCTTCCGTGCGGCCAAGGCCCGCACCGTCCTGCACCGGGTGGAGGACGGCCTCGAGGCCCTGGCCTTTGTCCGACGCCAGGGACGGTTCAAGGACGCTCCCCGCCCGGATCTCGTGCTGCTCGACCTGAATCTGCCTCGCATGGACGGGCGCGAGACGCTCGCCGAGCTGAAATCCGATCCGCGCCTGCGCACCATCCCCGTGCTCGTGCTCACCACCTCGGAGGCGGAGGAGGACGTGGCCGGGGCCTACGGCTTGCACGCCAACGGCTACCTGCGCAAACCGGTCGAATATGATCATTTCGTCGCGCTGGTCGCCGCCATCGACGGGTTCTGGCTCGGCTGCGCGACCCTGCCCGAGGAGGCGCCGGCGGAGACGCCGGTCGCCTCCGCCGCGGAGGCCTGGAACCGGGTCAATACCGCCCGCCTTCTGCTGATCGAAGACAGCCCCAGCGACGTGTTTTTGTTCGAGGCCGCGCTGGCCGAATCCAACGCCCTCAAGTTCGAATTCACCCACGCCGGCCGCCTCGCCGCCGCGCGGAGCCTGATGCGCAACCACGGTTTCGACGTCGTGATCGTCGACCTCGGCCTGCCCGACTCGAACGGCCTCGCGACCTTGCGCGAGGTGCAGACCCTCGGCGCCGGCGCGGCCGTGATCGTGCTCACCGGACTGGATGACGAGGAGGCGGGGCTCGCCGCCCTCCGCGAGGGCGCCCAGGATTTTATCGTCAAGGGCCAGATGTCCGGACGAGCCCTGGTCCGCGCCATCCGCTACGCTCGAGACCGGCGCCGGATCGAGGACCAGCTCCGTCAGGCCCAGCGCGACCAGACCGTCGGTCAACTCGCCGCCGGCGTGGCGCACGATTTCAACAACCTGCTCCAGGTGATCCGCGCCGAGGCGGAATTGCTCGCCCTCGGGCCCGCCGGCCGGCGTCCGGAGGTCGCGGAAACCACCCGGCAGATCATCGCCACGTCGGACCGCGCCGCCAGCCTCACCCGGCAGTTGTTGACCTACGGCCGTCAGCAGCGGATGGACCCGGCGCCGCTCAACCTGAACGACGTCGTGGCCGGCCTCGCCCCCCTGCTCCGCCGCACCATCGGCGGCGCGATCCGGCTCGACCTGACCCTCAAGCCCGGCCTCCCGACCGTGCGCGCCGACCCGGGCATGCTCGAACAGGTGGTGATGAACCTGGTGATCCACGCGCGCGACGGCTTGCCCGGGGGCGGCCCCGTCTCCCTGGCCACCGCGCAGGTCGATTTTGACGCGTCGCCCACCGAGGCCGCGCCCCGTTTTGAGGGCGCCGCCGGCCGTTACGCCGCGCTGGCCGTGACCTATCCGGGGCGGCCGCTGGCGGCGGAGGAGATGCGCCGGGCCTTCGAGCCCTTCGCGCTGGCCGGAGACCCCGGCTGCGGGACGGGCCTGGGACTGGCCATGGTCAGCGGCGTCGCCCAGCGCCACGGCGGCGGGGTCGCGGTGCGGAGCACGCCCGGCCGGGGCACCGAGTTCTGGGTCTACCTGCCCGCGCTGGGCGCCCCGCCGGAGCCCGGGGAAAAAATCGACGCCCGCACCCGCAAAATCCTCCTGGTCGAGGACGACGACGTCCTGCGCGGCATGGTGGCCACGGTCCTTCTGGGCGCGGGACACGAGGTCGTGGAGGCCGCCTCCGGCGAGTGTGCCCTCGCGCGCTGGGAGGAAAATCAAAACGGCCTCGACCTCGTCATCACCGACCTGGTGATGCCCGACGGGATGAACGGAGACGACCTCGGCCGCCGCCTGGCCGCGCTCCGTCCCGAACTTCCCGTCATCTACATGAGCGGCTACGGCGCGGACGCGGCGGCGGAGTGGATGCTGCGCGAAGGCGTCGCCTTCCTCGCGAAGCCGTTCTCGGTCGACGACCTGCTCGCGCTGGTGCGCGCCAAACTCGAGCAGGCCCCGGGGTGAAGCGGCGGCCGGACCCGCCGCCTCAAAGCCGGGCGATGATGGCGTCGCTCATCGCCCGCGTGCCCACCGCGGGCCGGCCGAAGGCGATGTCCCCGGTCCGAACGCCGTCGGTCGCCACGGCGGCGCGGACCGCCGCCTCGATCCGGTCGGCCACCGCCGCGAGGCCAAAGCTGTAACGCAGCATCATCGCGGCCGAGAGGATCTGCGCGCAGGGGTTGGCCACACCCTTTCCGGCGATATCGGGCGCGGTGCCGCCGGCCGGCTCGAAGAGGCCGAAGGGCAGACCGAGCGAATTTTTCCCCGTCCCGAGCGAGGCGCTGGAAAGCATGCCGAGGGAACCGCAGATGACCGCCATCTCGTCGGAGAGAATGTCGCCGAACATGTTTTCGGTGAAGAGCACGTCGAACTGGTTCGGGTCGCGCGCCAGCTGCATCGCGGCGTTGTCGACATACATGTGGGTCAGCGCGATGTCCGGGTGGTTTTTGGCGAAATAGGCCGTGACGACGCGGCGCCAGAGCACGGAGGTTTCCAGCACGTTGGCCTTGTCGACCGAGCAGACCTTTTTCCCGCGGGCCCGGGCGGTCACGGCGGCGACCTCGGCGATGCGCTCGATCTCGGAGGTCTTGTAGACCATCGTGTCGATCGCCTGCTCCTCGCCGTTGTCCAGCGTGACGGTGGTCTTGGGCTGGCCGAAGTAGATGCCGCCGGTCAGCTCGCGGATGCAGACGATGTCGATGCCGTCCGGGATGCGCGCGGACTTGAGCGGCGAGGCGTCGGTGAGATCCGGATACAGCAGCCCCGGGCGAATGTTGGCGAAGAGGTTGAAGGCCTTGCGCAGGGGCAGGAGCGCGGCGCGCTCGGGCTGCTCCTTGGGCGGAAGCTTCTCCCACTTGGGCCCTCCGACCGACCCGAAGAGGATCGCGTCGGCTTCCCGACACAGCGCGAGGGTGGAGTCGGGCAGCGCCTTGCCGTGATGGTCGATCCCGGCGCCGCCGACGTCGGCTTGCTGGTAGGAGAGCTCGAGGTTCTCCTTTTTCGCCACGTGGTCCAGGACGCGGAGCGCCTCGGACATGACCTCGGGGCCGATATAATCACCGGGCAGGACGGCAAACTTCAGGGTGGGCATGGGATGAGTGAAAACGGCCACGGTGGCGCGCGGCCGGGCGCGGAGGCAAG
Source organism: Akkermansia muciniphila (assembly GCA_945874545.1). Taxonomy (GTDB): domain Bacteria; phylum Verrucomicrobiota; class Verrucomicrobiia; order Opitutales; family Opitutaceae; genus IMCC26134_A. The sequence goes on from CAMCHD010000087.1 coordinate 5,730, forward strand.
CCGGCTTTGCCGCCCCGTTCGGAAACGGTTCAGGCCCCGGTCGGCGAGTCCCCGCCGCCCCGTTTGCGAAACACCGCCACGCCCGCCCCGTCGTGGCCCGTCACCCAGGGCAGGGCTACGCTCGCCTCGATCTGGTCGAAAAGATCGCCCCCGGGACCACGCAGAAACGCCGCCGCCACGCCGGCGTTTTCCTCGGCGTCGATCGAGCAGGTGCTATAAACCAGACGGCCACCCGGCTTTAGCCAGCGCGCCGCGCCCGCCAGCAGTTCCACCTGCTGCCGCGCGTGGGTGCCGAAATCCGCCGGCTGCAGCCGCCATTTCACATCCACGCGATGGCGCATGACCCCGCTGTTCGTGCAGGGGGCGTCGACCAGGACCGCGTCGAAGGTCCCCGGTCCCATGCCCATCAGGCTGGTCGAGCGCCGCAGGTCGCCCTCCACCCGCCGGGCCGACACGCCCGGAGGCACGCGTTTTAGGTTTTCCGCGAGCCGCTCATGGCGCGCGCCGGCCACGTCCAAGGCCACCAGGAGGCCCTCGCCCATGCGGTCGGCCAGCGCCAGGCTCTTGCCGCCGGGCGCGGCGCAGGCGTCGATGATGCGCTCGCCCGTCTTGGGCGCCAGCGCGTCGATCGCGAGGCGCGTGCCGGGGTCGGCGAGGTAAATCCGGCCGTCCGCCAGAGCCCGGGCGACCTCCGCCCAGTGCCCGCCCTTGACCAGAAAGTAGCCGGGCCACGGGGTCGCCTCAAGCCAGTCCGCCTCGGCCGCGCCGGGCCCGTCGGGAAGCCGCCAGCGCGCATGCACCGGGGCCGGACGCTGGTTCCACTCCAACAACGCGCGGGTGGCCTCGGCGCCGAATTCCGCCAGCCAGCGCTCGACCAGCCAGGGCGGCGTGGAAAAATAGTCGGCCAACACCGCCGCCGTCGCGATTTTCCCCGGGGCGGTCTGCGCCGCCAGCGCCTCGGCGAGCTTGCGCACGACCGCGTTGACCAGCCGGGCCTCGGACTCGCTCGCCAAGGCCTTGGCCTGGGTGACGGCGTGGTGCCCGACCTTGGCGACGTGCCCCTCGCCACCGCCCTCGACCAGTTCATAACCGGCCAGCAACAGGATGGCCATCACCCGGGAGCGCGGCCGCAGCCGGACCAGCGTGGAGACCAGGGTCTCGATGCGTCCATAGTGCCGGATCGCGCCGTAAAAAAGATTCTGGCAACGCGCCCGCGCGCCGCCCGACAACTGCACCGTATCCAGCAGCGCGTCCGCCCGTATCTCCTCGTCCAACCAACGCACCAGCAGACGGGCCGCGACCGGCCAGGCATCGGGGACATTCGGAACGGAGGGAACGGGAACGGATTCTGGATACATGGGAAAGTTCTGCGCAAAAGCGGGCCGCGACCCCACCAGCCCCGCCGGGCAAGGCAACCCCCAAACGCCGCCGTGCTTCCGTCCCTCCCTCGCGCCGCGACCTCACCGAACCACCAACACACCCTTCATGCCCAGCTGCAGGTGGGCCGGAAAGGTGCACAGATAAACATAGTCGCCCGGCTCGCTCGGCACCGTGAACACCACCGCATCCCGGCCGCCTCCTCCCAGCAACCGGGTGTGGGCGAGAACGTCCCCCACTCTCGCGGGCGGCACGTAATCGTGCGCCTTCGCCCCCAGCGCCGCGTTGGCGAACGCGGTGACGTCCACCCCGGCACGCAATAAAACCCAATTGTGCCCCATCGCCTCCTTCGAGGCGCTTCCGAGGTTGCTCAACTTCAGCCGCAACACCTCGCCCGCCGCCGCCTCGATGCGGGTCGCGCTGAACTGCATCGAGTCCCCCACCTCGATGGCGACCTCACGCGGCGCCTCCACCGTGCCCCGCGCCGCCGGCGCGGTCTCCTCGGTTCGCGCATTTTTTGCCTTCGCCGCCGGATCCCCGGCCGGGCCGCAACCCAGGGCCAGGAGCATTGGCACGACACACGCAAACCGCAGCCAAAACGAGGATTTCATAGGGCAGCCATGCCTCCGTCGAAGGCGGGAGGCAAGCCGGCCGGAACGACCTTTAGACGGGCTATCGGGTTCACCAACGCCGCTAATAACTCGTTTTTGCGCTGCAAAGCCCAAAGGATGAGTGGAAAAAGCACGCCTTGATTATAGCTTGATTACCGTCCCCGAGTCGGAACCCTCCGCCCTCGGTGTGACCACACCCCATTATTTTCGAACCACGACCATGCGTTTCAGCCCAGCCTTTGTCCTGCGCCGCGCCGCCTCCACCTGCGCCCTGCTTTCCCTTCCCCTTCTCCTCGGCGGCTGGCTCTCCGGCCCCCAGTCGACCTTCGACGTCAAGGGCCCGGTCGCACGTGAGCAATTGAATGTTTTTTATGTCACCGTGTGGGTGACGATGATCATTTTTGTGATCGTCGCCGGCGTGCTGGCCTACGCCACGATCAAGTTCCGCGCCCGCGGACCGATCGATAAAAACACCCCGGTGCCGGATCAGGGCCACGGCAATCCCTTCGTGGAGCTCGGCTTGATCGGCGCCTCGATCGCCGCGCTCGTCTTTATCGCCGTGCCGACCTTGAAGGCGATCTGGTATACCTACGACGTTCCCGAGGAACAACGCGCCAGCGCCTATGAGGTCACGGCGCGTGGTCTCCAATGGTGGTTCCAATTCGAATACCCCGCCGAGCAAATCGAGAACTCCGGCCAGCTCGTGACCGGCAACGAACTCGTGATCCCCGCCGGTCGCCCGGTGCGCATCAATCTGCGCACATCGGATGTGATTCACTCCTTCTGGGTGCCCAAACTGGGCGGCAAGGTGGATATGATGCCGAACCGCGGCAACCACCTCTGGCTGCAAGCCGACGAGCCCGGTTACTTCTGGGGACAATGCGCCGAATACTGCGGCGAATCGCATGCCGTGATGCGTTTCCGGGTGATCGCGCTGGGCGCCGAGGATTTCGCCGCCTGGGTCGAAAACCAGAAAAAACCCGCCCGCACCGTCGTCCCGGCCACCGACGCCCCCAAGGCCGCCTTCGCCAGTTACGACATGACCCCGAAAAAGCGCAACGCGCCGGGCTACACCCCCGAGTTCGACGCCGATCCGATGGCCGCGTGGACCGCCCTGCAGTTCCCGGACAAGGACGAGGACGCGTCTCTGGTGGAGAAGGGGCGGGCACTGTTTAAGGAGAAAAATTGCATCACTTGCCACAGCATCCGAGGGCACGAAGGCATCGGCGTGAACGCCCCCGATCTCACCCACTTCGGCTCCCGCAGCACCATCGCCGCCGGCCTCTTGGAGAACTCCAAATCGAATCTTCACCGCTGGATCGTCGATCCGAACGGAGTGAAGCCCGGCAACAAGATGTATATGGGGGTCAATGGTATGGCGGGCTACATGGAAATGGACCCCGCGACCAAGACCATGACCGGCAAAGCCCACATCGCGGTCAATGACACCGAGGCCCGCGCCATGGTGGAATACCTCCACAGCCTGAAATAAGCCGCCGCCCGCCTTCGCTTCCAGCCCCCAGCTCCTCGCTCCCAGCCCCCCGCTCCTCGCCCCCCTCTCCCTCCGCCATGGCCACCGCCACTTACACTCCCGCCGCCTACACCGCCCCTGACGCCGCGAAAGGCGCAGCCCGGCCGTGGTTTTTCACCCGCCCCGCCGCCAAGACCGGCTTGGTGTCTTGGCTGACCACGGTTGACCACAAAAAGATCGGTCTCCTCTACGCCGTCACCGCGCTTTTCTTTTTCCTCGTGGGTGGCGTCGAGGCTCTGCTGATCCGTATCCAGCTCGCGGTGCCGAACAACACGTTCATCAGCCACCAGCTCTACAACGAGCTCTTCACCATGCACGCGACGACGATGATCTTCCTCGCCGTCATGCCGCTCTCCGCAGCGTTTTTTAATTACATGATGCCGTTGCAGATAGGCGCACGCGACGTGGCCTTTCCGCGGCTCAATGGCTTCGCCTTTTGGGTGTTCATGGCCGGCGCCATCGTCCTGAACGTCGGCTGGTTTACCCGCGCCGGTGCTCCGGATGTCGGGTGGTTTGGCTACGCTCCGCTGACCTCGACCGCCTACTCGAATCAGTTCGCCGGCGATTCCTCCACCGATCTCTGGGTCATGGGCCTGCAAATCCTCGGCGTATCTTCGGTCATAGGATCACTGAATTTTATCGTCACGATCATCAACATGCGCGCTCCGGGCCTGACCATGATGCGCCTGCCGGTGTTCACCTGGATGACGCTGTTCACCGCCTTCCTGATCATCCTCTCCTTCCCCGCCATCACCATCGCCCTGGTCGAGCTGATGATGGACCGCTCCTTCGGAACTAGCTTCTTCGAGGTCGCCCGCGGCGGTCTGCCCATCCTTTGGCAACACCTCTTCTGGATCTTCGGTCACCCCGAGGTCTACATCCTGATCCTGCCGGCGATGGGCATCATCTCCGAGATTCTGCCCACCTTCTCCCGCAAACCCCTGTTCGGCTACCCCATCGTGGTCTTCTCCGGCGCGGTGATCGGTTTCCTCGGTTTCGGGGTGTGGTCCCATCACATGTTCACCACCGGTCTCGGCACCATGGCCACCGCCGCCTTCTCGCTCGCGACCATGGCGATCGCGGTGCCCACCGGCGTTAAGATTTTTAACTGGGTCGGCACGCTGTGGGGCGGCCAGATCACCACCCGGACGCCCATGATGTTCGCCCTCGGCTTCATCTGGATGTTCATGATGGGCGGCTTTTCCGGCGTCATGCACTCCGCCGCGCCCGCCGACGCCCAGCAGCAGGACAGTTATTTTGTCGTCGCCCACTTCCACTACGTGCTCATCGGCGGCTCCATCTTCGCGCTTCTTGCGGGCATCCACTATTGGTTCCCGCTGGTCTTCGGGCGCATCGTTTCCGAATTCTGGGGAAAACTTTCCTTTTGGGTCATCTTTGTCGGGTTCAACGTGACCTTTTTCCCCATGCATTTCCTCGGCCTGAACGGCATGCCCCGCCGCACCGCCGTGTATGACGGCAACATGGGCTGGAACAGCGCCAACCTCACCGCCACGATCGGCGCCTTTATCCTCGCCATCGGCATCGGCACTTACTTCAGCGTCATCGTCTACACTTATTTTAAAGGCAAAAAGGCCACCGGTGACGTGTGGGACGCCCGCACCCTCGAGTGGTCCGTGCCCACCACCCCTCCCCCGGAGCATAACTTCCACATCACGCCGACCGTGCACGCCCGCGACGCCTATTGGTATGAGAAGACTCATGCCAAAGAGATCGAGGCCGAGAAGGCCAAACACGCCCAGGAAGAGGAGTCCCACGGCGGCATCCACATGCCCAGCCAGTCTTGGTTCCCGCTGGTCACAGCGACCGGCATGCTCATCGGCGGCCTCTTTTTTGCCCACCACAACTTCATCGGGGCGATCGCCGGCGGCTGCGTGATGCTCCTCGGCGTGATCGGTTGGGCGTTCGAGGGCCCGGGCGGCTATCATCTCCATATCGCCAAAGACGGCACCGTCACCGGCGGCGAAGGCCAGGATCATCACTGAAACGTAGCGAGGAGTGATTAGCGGGTAGCGAGCATACCAAACCCTCAAACCCGCCGCTCCTTCCGCTCCGTCTCCGACCTACTCGCCACTAACTGCGCGCCATTCGCTACTTTTACTTTCATGAGCTCCCACGCCGGCACCATCGACCATCACCACGACCACACCACGAGCACGGGCATACCAAACAAGAAGCTCTTCATGTGGGCCTTCCTCGCGTCGGACTGCATGTTCTTCGGCGCGCTGATCTCGACCCACGTCATCTACCGCCTCCACCCCACCCCGGAAGGCGCGGACCCGCTGAAGTTGTTCTCGATCGAGCTCACCTCGTTCTCCACCTTTATCCTCTTGATGTCCTCCCTCCTGATGGCCCTCGCCGTCGGCGCCAGCCAAAAGGGAAAAGTGGAGGCGACCCGGAAGATGCTCTTGGGCACCATCTTCTTCGGCCTGATCTTCCTCGGCTGCCAGGTTTACGAGTTTACCCATTTTGTGCACCTCGGGCTCACGCTGAAGAGCGACATGTTCGGCGCGACTTTTTACACGCTCACCGGAACCCATGGCGTGCACGTCGCCATCGGCGTGCTCTGGCTCGTGTTGATGTATATCCGCACCTTTAAGCCCGCCGACGCCGGTCGAGCCTGGGTGACCCGCGCGGTGGTCCAATTCTCCGCCTTCGCCGTGGCTACCGTGGCGGTGATGTTTGTCATGCTGGCGATCACCCACGCCGGGGCCGAGCAGGGCTACTCCCTCTCCTCGATCGTGCATGCTTTGCAGCACGATGCCATCACCGCCGGCGCCACCACCGCGCTCGCGATTTCCACCGCCATTTTGTTCGCCCTCGGCCGCTCCACCTGGGCGGTTGATTTCGGCGAAGCCAACGCGATCGACGTGGAGGGCATGGGCCTCTACTGGCACTTCGTCGACATCGTGTGGATCGTGATTTTCACCGTCGTTTATCTGCTCGAATACCTCTGACCGCCCCCCGGCATCGTCCTTTCTAAAAAACCCAACGCAGCCATGTCTTCCGCCGTCACCGAAAACGCCCACGGGCACGCCCATGCCGACGATGGCAAGTTCCACTTGTTTGTGCAGATCGCCATGATCCTCGCCGTGATCACCGGCGTCGAGATCGTGCTCATCTACCTGCCCATGGTGAAGTGGCTGATCGTCACCCTGCTGGTCGCGCTTTCCCTCGTTAAGTTCCTGCTCGTGATCTTCTGGTTCATGCACCTGAAGTTCGACAAACTCTTCTGCACGATTCTTTTCTTTATCGGCCTGGCCCTCGCCGGCGGAACGGTGGCCGCTTTGCTGGCGATTTTTTCGGCCCACGACAGCGTTCCCTTGACCTCCCAAACCATCTACGCCGAACGGGCCGCCGCCGCCCAGTGACCGACTCGACGAGATCTTGGTATCTTGACCAAGGCACCCAAACGGGTGCCTTTTTTGTGATCCGGTGTGACGCACGGAATTTTTCCCGGTTCGACCTGCAGACCGCCAATTTCGGGCCAAGCTAAAGGCACAGCCTCATGATCGACTGGACCCACTGGCACAACGAACCCTACCTGGTCGGCGGCTTGATCGTGCTGGGCTGGCTTTACGCTCTCGCCACCGGCCCCTTTCGGCCTCGTCTGGCGCCACCGGGGACTCCGTTTCCCGTGCGCCAGGCGCTCTGTTTTTACCTTTCCCTCGTGGTCTTCTACCTCGCGGTGGGGTCGCCGCTGGACCAGGCCGGGGAACGTCTTCTGCTCAGCGCCCACATGATCCAGCACCAGCTGATCATCTACCCCGCCGCGATACTTTTTCTGGTCGGCCTCCCGCCTTGGCTGGCCCGCCACGCCACCGCGCGACCCGAGCTGCAGCTGCCGTTCAAAATCTTCACCCATCCCGTCTCCTGCGCGCTGGCCTACACGGCGGTGATCTCCCTCTGGCACCTTCCGGCCCTCTACGACTGGGCGCTGCGGGTGAAATCGGTCCACATCCTCGAACACGTCTCCTTCTTTATCGTCGCCCTGCTCTATTGGTGGCCGTTTTTCAGCCCCAGTCGCGAGTTTCCCCCGATCAAGCCCGCCCTGCAGATGCTCTACCTCGTGGCGGTGACCATCCTGATGACGCCGCTGTTCGCCTACCTCGCGTTTTCGAGCGAGGTTCTATATCCAACTTACGAATACGCCCCGCGCTTGTTCCCCGGCTTTACCCCCGCCCAGGACCAGTTGCTCGGCGCCGCCATCATGAAATTGGGTGGCATGTTCGTGTCGTTCCTTGCCTTGATCCTCGCGTTTTACCGCTGGTATCAGAGCTCGGAACGTTCGTCGG
>CAMCHD010000088.1 GCA_945874545.1 Akkermansia muciniphila
TCCGGTGGCGTCGCCTTCAGCTCCTCCAACCCCGGCTACACCGGCACCGGTATGGCCGACTTCCCGGGCGGCACCGGCACCAACGTCGCCGTCACCTGGAACCTCAACCTCGCCGCCGCCGCCTGGGTGCACCTCGACTTCCGCTACGCCAACGGCGGCACCGCCGCCCGCCCGCTGCATCTCGTGGTCAACGGCGGCGCAGCCATCCCGCTCGCCTTCGCCTCCACGCCCGCCTGGAACCAATATCGCACACAGCCCGCGCCTCAGGCCTTCTACCTGCCCGCCGGGGCCAACACCATCGTCCTTCGCGCCACCAACGGCTCGGCCGGCGGCAACATCGACCGCCTCGACCTCGTCCACCTCCAACCCGAGGAGGCCGAGGACGCCGACCTCAGCGCCGGCATCAGCGTGCGCAACTGGCATCCCGGCTTCACCGGCACCGGTTTTGCCGACTACGACGCCACCGGCGCCGACGTGCGCATCCGCTGGACCCTCAATCTCGCCGACCCGCTCACCCTGCCGCTGAATTTCCGCTACGCCAATGGCGGCACCGGCGACCGCCCGCTGAATCTCGTCGTCAACGGCGGCACGCCCGTCGCCCTGCCCTTCCCCGCCACCGGCGGCTGGCCCAACTACGGCACCCAAGCCTCGCCCGTGCTCACCTTCGCCGCCGGCACCCACACCATCGACCTGGTCTGCAACGTGCCCGGCTCCTGCGGTGGAAACATCGACTCGCTCCTCCTGCCCGCCCGGTCCCTGCCGCCCTCCAGCGTCAGCTTCACCCACATCGTCCACCGCCCGCTCACCGCCACCCGTCCGAGCGCTAGCCGCCCGCTCGACCTCTCGGCCGACGGCGCCACGCTCTGGGTTTGCAACCCCGACGCCGACACCGTCACCCGCCTAGACGCCGCCACCCTCGCCAAGCTCGGCGAACACCCGGTCGGCGACCAGCCCGAGTCCCTCGCGCTCGCCGCCGACGGCCGCGCCTGGGTGGTCAACCACGCCGCCTCCTCCCTCACGCTGCTCGCCGCCGACGGCTCGCTGTCCGGCCTCGTCTCGCTGCCGCGCGGCTCGCGGCCCTTCGGCCTCGTCTTCTCGCCCGACGGCACCCGCGCCCACCTCTCGCTCCAGGCCCTCGGCCGTATCATCACGCTTGATACGACCAGCCTCGCCACCGTCGCCTCGCTCGACCTGCCCGTGGACGCCGACGGACGCCGCCCCGAGCCGCGCGGCCTCGCTCTCTCCCACGACGGGGCCCGGCTCTACGCCACCCGCTTCATCTCGCCCGACGCGGGTGGCCAGGTCTACGAACTCGACGCCAGCGCGACCGCGCCCGGCGGCCTCGCCCTCCTGCGCACCCTCGCCCTCGCGCCCGCCACCGGCCCGGACACCTCGGTCCATGCCCGCGGCATTCCCAACTACCTCGTGCAAGCCGCCCTCACGCCCGACGGCGGGGCGCTCTGGCTGCCCTCGAAACAGGACAACATATTCCGCGGCGGCCTCCGCGACGGCCTGCCCCTCGGTCACGACGTGACGGTGCGGGCCGTGACCTCTTTGCTCGACCTTGCCACCGGCGGGCCCCGCGCCCCCGGCCGCATCGACCACGACAACTTCGACCGCGCCCACGCGGTGGACTTCTCCCTGCTCGGCGACCTCGCCTTCGTCACCCTGCCCGGCAACCACCGCGTGCTCGTGCTCGACGCCGCCAGCGGCGTGGCCCTCACCGAATTGCCCACCGGCAACACGCCCACGGGAGTGTTGCTCGACCCCGCGCGCGGGCGGCTCTTCACCCTCGATTTTCTCGGCCGCACCGTGTCCGGCTTTGACATCTCGGCCCTGCTCACCGGCACCGGCGTCAGCGCCCCGCCGCTTGCCGCGCCGGCGTCCACCGTGGCGGTGGAGCCGCTCGCCCCGGAGGTGTTGCAAGGCAAACGCCTCTTCTACGACGCCGACTCCGTGCGCCTGAATTTTGAAGGCTACATGAGCTGCGCCTCCTGCCACCTCGACGGCGGTCACGACGGGCGGGTGTGGGACTTCACCCACCTTGGCGAAGGACTGCGCAACACCATCGACCTGCGCGGCCGGGCCGGCACCGCCCACGGCCGCCTGCACTGGTCGGCCAACTTTGACGAAGTCCAGGATTTCGAGGGCCAGATCCGCGATCTCGGCCTGGGCGAGGGCTTGATGAGTTCGGCGGATTTTCACGCCGGCACCCGCGCGCAGTCGCTGGGCGACGCCAAGGCCGGCCGCAGCGCCGAGCTCGATGCCCTGGCGGCCTACGTGGCCTCGCTCACGGCGTATCCGGAAAGTCCCCACCGGGCCGGCGACGGCGGCCTGACTGCGGCGGGCCTGCGCGGCCGGGCGCTGTTTAACCGCCTGGCTTGTTACTCGTGCCACGGCGGCGAGCATTTCACCGACAGCCCGCTGGCGCTGCGCCACGACGTCGGCACGCTCAAGCCCGGTTCGGGCGCGCGCCTCGGCGGCACGTTTGACGGGCTGGACACGCCGACCCTGCGCGGCGTGTGGACGACGCCGCCCTACGGCCACGACGGCGCCCATGCGACCCTCGAAACCTGGATCACGGCGATGGCGGCGGATCCCGCCAAACGCCACGGCCGGGTGGCGGAACTAAGCACGGGAGAGCGCGCGGATTTGATTGATTACCTGCGCCAGATCGACGGCCGCGAGCCGGCCGCGCTGGCGGCGACGGGCGCGGGCCTGCCGAGTCTGGCGAAGCACCTCGCGGCCCACGGCGCGAGCGGCGACGCGGCCGACGACCTCGACGGCGACGGCGCGGCCAACCTGCTCGAATACGCGCTGGGCGGCAGTGATCCGACCAACCCGACCGACGCGCCGGAGACCCCGGGTTTCTGGCTGGTGCCTCCGACCGCCGGAGAAGCGGGCGGTCCGGCCCTGGTTTTTGCGGTGCGGGCGGGCGCGGCCTGGAGCGGCGCGACGGCGCGTAGCGGCGAATTGGTTTATCGGGCGGTGGGCTCGACGGATCTGGTCAATTGGACACTGGAGCCGGTTGCGGCTCCGATGCCGGTCGGCTGGCCGGAGCCCCCGGCGGGCCACGAGTGGGCCTGCTTCAGGTTGCCTGCCGAGGCGATGCCGGGCGGACGTGGTTTCCTGCGCCTTGAGGTGCAGGTGGCTGAGTGAACGATGGGGCCGGTGTGATCGAGTGGCAGGTGTGCGCGGTGACCGTGGCTGGCATAGCCGAAACGATCCACGCCGGGCGAAAGGCGCTGGCTCGCGGGCGTTGTGGCGCATTGCGCGGCGAACCAGCGCGTTAGGGCCAAGGCGCGCCAACCCGAACAGCTCAGCGGGCGCCTGGCGCTACGGTGACGCGGGAAATGGTGACCGCCCCCGGAGGTTGAAACCCATTCGTTATCGTGAGGTAGAGACTGGCGCTGTCGGCGGCGTGTTTAAGCACGAGATCGGAAGGCAGTTTGGCGCGCTCGCTGCGTTGACCGAGGCAGTTGGTGATCCAGATTTCGTCACCGTCGATCGTGAAGCTCCAGGTGCCGATGGGCGTGGGCATCATATCGGGTAGATCGTTGGAGAATCGAAGAATGCGTTGATCTTGCCCCACCGCGGAATTGGGGGAGTTCACCTTGAATCCGATCTGCGCGACAAACTGATTTTGGTTGTTTACGACCGGCCGGGGGCCCACGTCCTCGACCTTTAACACCAGGGCGGTGGGAGCCTTGGTGGCGGGGTCGCTGTAAGCGGTGGCGTCATTGCAGACCAGAACAAGGCTGATGGTGTAGCCGGGCTTGTTCTCGGTGGTGCTGTAGTTGGGTAGGTCGGCCAACGTAAACGAGTAGGTGATCGGTCCTTGGTGACCGAACCAGTTGAAGGATTGAAAACCCTCCGGGTTGGCGCGGAAAAACCCCGGGCCGATGTAGCGCAAGGCATGAATTTGGAAGGGCTTGTCCCCTTGGAGTAAAAAGGTAACGCCCGCCGTATCGAACTTTGCGTCACCTTTGGCCCAGCCTGGGAGGTAGGCCCAGTCGGCCGGATTGGTGAAGTTGTCGTTCAGGGTGGTGACCGCTTCCGCTGTCGAGACGATGCTCGCGGCGCCGATCGTGAACAAAGGAACGAGGTTCCGGATGGTATACATGAGCTTCGGGGTGGGATTGTTAACGAATACCGGGCAAAACGCTGACCTGGCCTAGGCGAATGGCCTCTCCGCCGCCCCGCGTGTTGCTGCCGACGACCAGATGCAAAGATGCGGAGCGGGAGGCGAAGTTTGCGACCTTGGCGGGGTCGAGTTTGCCGACCGGGCTGCGAGTGCCGGTTGGGCCGGTGATGTGGATGGCCCCTTGGTTGATGGTGAAGCTCCACGTGCCGATCATGGAGCTTAGGCCGCGGTCTTCGCGGGTGCTTAGGCGGGTGAGCTCCGCGTCGGATTTGTGATAAACGATGGGGCGACCCGGCTGGTTGGTCTTCAGATAAACCTGCGCGGCGATGAGGTTCTTGTTGTCGAGCTCGCTGCGCAAACCTGCGTCCACCACGCGGAAGATCAAGGTGTTGGCGGGTTGGATGTGGGGTTGGTCAAAATCGGAGGCATCGTCGCAGACAAGGACGAGAACGACCTCATAGGCGAGTTTGTAGGCCTCGGACTCCAGTGCTGGAAATTCCAGGATCGAGAAGGAGTAGGTGATGGGGCCGGAGGCGGAGGACCAGTTGAACCTCTGGCGGGCGTCCGGGTCGCCGGCCCGCAAGCCCGAACCGACGTAGCTGAGGGTCTGAATCTGGTTGGGGCCGACTGCAGGGAAGGCGATGGTGGCCCCTCCGGAGGGACTGCTGGTGAGGCGCCCCGCCGGGCCTTCGACCGGATAAAGCTTCCAAAGGGAAAGTTGGGAAAGGTTGTCGTCCAGGTAGGTGGTGGCGGCCAACGGGACGACACCGACGGCTAGAGTGGCGGCCAGAGCAATCGCGGTAGAAATTTTCATGATTCGAGCTGAATGGGACGCAGGGTAACGGGCTACGATTTACGAACGGGCCAAGACCGGCCGGCGGTGTCCCGGGGCGCGGTGCTTAGCGAAAGGTCCACCCGGGCGGTGACCGGGCGGGAGGGCAGGCGCACGTGCAGCAGGCGGGCGGAGGCGTCCCACCAGGCGGTGGGGCGGGCGACCTGGTCTCCGGCGGGGGCGGAAGGGGAAAGCGCGAGGGCGCGCCCGTCGAGCGTGAGGGCGGGCGGGGCCTCGGTCAGGCCGTGGAAGCGGAGATGGTAGCTACGGGCGGGGGAGGCGCCTTGGTAGGTGCCCCGGGCGGCGGCGATGGCGAAGGCGCGGTCGGCCTGACGGTAACCGATGGGGGTGGTGCGGACCTCGCCACGGGTGCGGAAGCGCTCGGTGACGCCGTCGTCTTCGCGGAGGATGAAGCGGCCGTCGGCCCCGACGTAGGTGTCGAGGATGAGGTGGGCGTCGGAGAGAAAACGGGTGGAGAGGGCGAAGTTTTGGCGGGGGATGATGGCGCCGGCCTTCACGAAAAGCGGCAGGATGCCGAAGCGGGACGTGTAGGTGTGGCGGGTGTCGGCGGGCAGGGGCACGTCGGTCCAGTAGTCATACCAGCCGCCCGAGGTCGGCGGCAGCCAGGTGCTTTGCTCGGTATCGGTGCCATCGATCCGGAGGCCGGGAGCGACGAGGAAGGCGTCGCCCCAGAGGTAGCTGTAGTGATTTTTTGGATTCCAGGCCTCGGGGGCGTCGGGGAAGGCGACGGGCAGGGGGCGGGCCATGGGGAGGCCGGTGGCGTGGGCCTCGTGGGCGAGGGTGTAGATGTAGGGCATCAGCTCGTAGCGGAGCGTGGCGTAAAGGCGGAAGGCGTCCTGGGAGGCCTGGTCGCGGTTGGCGGGCCAGCGGGGGTGGCCGTAGCCGTGGATGCGCCAGTAGGGGGTGAAGGAGCCGAAGGCGCAGCCCCACTGGATGTAGTAGTCGTTGGTGGGGCCGTCGGCGTGGGCGAGGGGGTCGGGGTTCTTTTTATTGGAGCCGAAGCCGCCGGCGTCGTGATTGAAGAAGGGAAAGCCGGCGAGCCCGGAGGCCTGGAGCCCGATGATGTGGCCGTGGTAGAAGGCGGCGGTGTAGTCGATGTCGCCGGTCCAGTGGGTGGCGTAGCGCTGCATGCCGGGCGAGCCGCCGCGAATCCAGACGTGGGGGCGTTTCGCCTCGCCGATGCCGGGGATGGAGCCGCGCTCGGCGTTGTCCCAACCCTCGCCGACCACGGCGTCGGCGGTGAGGAAGAAATAGTAGTTCTGCATCTCGAACCACGGGCGGCCATTGTGGATGCGGGCCTCGGGGGGCACGGTGCCCCACCAGATGGCGTCGGACTCGTCGAGCCAGATGGCATCGCCGGGATAGTTGAGCGCGGGGTCGAAGGCTTTTTCCCAGAACATGCGCCAGACCCACTCGCGGGTGGCGGGGTTGGAGTAGTCGGGGTAGGAGTCGGAGTAGTTGGAGGCGGCGTTGGCCAGCGCCTTGGGGGCGACGGGTAGGTTGAACTCGGGGCGCCAGCCGACGGAGTCGTTGGCGTTGTTCATGTTGAGGTCGAGGGTGAGGGTGAGGCCGGCGGCGTCATACCAACGGCGGAAGGCGGCGGGATCGGGGTAACGGGTGGAATCGAACGCGAACTGGGAGCCGCCCCACTGGCCGACCTTGCCGCCGGGGAGGGGGCTGGCGGCGCGCCAATCGTTGTCGTAGACGAGGTGGTCGAGCGGGAAGCCGGCGGCATGGTGTTTGGCGACCTGTTTTTGCCACCAGGAGCCGTCCACCACGGGGAATTCGTGGCTCCAGGGCTCGTTGTCGGAGAGGTGCAGGCCGAAGATGGATTTTTGGGGCAGCCGGGGGCGGCCGGTGAGCAGGGTGTAGCGATCGAGGATGTCGGCGGGCTTGGGGCCGAGGATGAAGACGTAGTCGGCCTGGGCGGGGTGGCCGGCGGTGTCGAAGCGCAGGCGGTAGGCGCCGTCGGCGCCGAAGTTGCCCTCGTGGGGGAACATGGAGTTGGCGAAAAGCCCGTAGCCCTTTTGGGAAAGGTGGAAGGGCACGATGAGCACGCCCTGGGAGCCGCGGCCGGGGAAGCCCTTGTCGCTGTAGTTGTTTTTCACCACGCGGCCCTCGAGGGTGAAGGTTTCCTGGAGCGAGAGGCGTTCCTGGCCGAAGCCGAGCAGTTTCTCGGCGGGGTCGTGGGTAAAGTCGTAGACGATGGCCTTGGGGTCGAGGCGGACGCCCTCGGCGTCGGTGAGGAGGGTGCTGCCGGAGGCGTCGGCGAAAGTGAGGCGCAGGGGCTTTTTTGAGACGGTGACGACCACGGGGCCGGTGGTGAGCACGAGCTTTTCGGCGGAGTCCGAGACGATGCGGAGGGCGCCGCCGTGGTCGTGGCGCTCGATCATGCGGTAGTGGTCGTCGGGCAGGAGTTTTTCACCCGCGCGGGCGGCCTGGACGCGGACCATATGATCGCCGTAGGCGCGGAGGCGGAGGGTCTCGCCGGCGCGGGTGGTGAGGACCACGGCGGCGGGAGCGGACGTGTTTTCATGACGCGCGAAGTCGCCGAGCGGCGCGGAGCGCAGGAAGGGCCCGAAAAGAGGGGCCAGGGCGAGAATCGCGAGGACGGCAATCGAGCGCGGCATGGGCGGCGTGGGGGTAAACGGGACTGTTTGGCGGTTCGGGCTGAACGCGCCAACCGGGGCTAGTGAGCAATGCCGCGCCGGGCGCCGCCTTGCTAGCGGTTAGGGTCCTGTTCTTGAGGTGATTTCTGAGGACATCGGCCGCGAAGCCTCCCACCGGACGCGGAGCATCAGGGTATGGCGAGCCCTGCCGGCGGACGTTTTTTCGACGCGGCAAATCGGGCTGGCGTCCCGAGGAAAGCTAGCGGGGGGAGTTGCCGGAGAACTCGACGGCGGAGCCGGCGGGGAGCGTCACCTGCCAGAGGCCGGGGCCGAGGGGCTCGGCTTTGCCGGCGGGGGGCAGCTTGATCGCGGGGGCGGAGGCGAACCCGTCGATCTTCAGGCGCAGGGGCGAGCCGGCCTGGCTGTGCACGCGGACCCAGGTGGTCCGGCCGTTTTCGCGGCGCGCGCTGACCAGGAAGGCGCCCTCGGCGGAGAAATCGCGGAAGGACGCGTCGCGCCAGCGGGCGGGAACCGCCGGGAACACCCGCACGGTGTCACCCCAGCTTTGCAGCAGGAGGTAGTTGACCGACTCCACGGCGGATAAAGGCGTCTCGATCACCTGGCCGCCGCCCTCGGTGTAGAGGGTGTTGGGCTCGACGCGGGGGAGGAGTTTGTCGAGCCAGGTGATGGCCTTTTCGGCGTCGCCGAGGGTGGCATACATGGCGGCGGAGCCGGTGTAGCTGTAGCCGGCGAAGGCCTGGGGCATGGAGACCCAGCGGTCCACCGAGCGGCGGTAGAGGTCGGCGGCGGCGGCGTCGGCGAAGGGATCTACCAGGTGGTAGGGGTAGAGGCCGAGGAGGTGGGAGTAGTGGCGGTGGCTGCCGTCGTAGGGCTGGTCGGAGCCGATCATGAGGCCGGTCTCGTCGGCGGGCATGTCGGGTATGCGGCGGAGCGTCTCCTCCCAGCGGGGACGGAGGGCGTCCTTCAGGTCGAGGCGGGTGTCGAGGTCGAGCAGGGTGCGGAGCGCCCAGTGGAGGGAGGAGAGGGCGTAGTTGGCGTCGGATACGAGCTCGCGGCCGTCTTTCATCACGTTTTCGTATTCCGGGGAGCGGGACGGGGGCAGGCGGAGTTTGCCGTCGGGTGCCTCCTTGAGCAGGTGCAGGTAGTGGTTGACGTCGCCCTTGAGCAGGGGGAACAGCCAGCGGGCGATGCGTTCGTCGCCGGTGTGGCGGTAGAAGCGGTAGGCGGTCTGGAGCGCCCAGGTGAGGTTGCCGATTTCGTCGCCCCAGGTGCCGGAGCCCTTGAAGTCGGCGGAGCGGCCCATCCAGAGGGAGTCGGCGGAGTATTTGCCGGCGTTGCGGGAGAGGACGCCGGAGCGGTGCATGCGTTCGAGACCGTTGAGCAGGGAGCGGCCGACCTCGAGGCGGTTGGCGGAGAAGGCGGGGAAGTAGGAGAGCTGGATATTAAGGTTCCACCAGACAGCGGACCAGCCGGAGTTGGTGATCCAGGGGCCCTGGGTATCGATGTGGAAGGAGGAGTCCTCGGCGGAGGCGGCGGCGAACTTGTAGATTTGTTTCCACCAGAAGCTCTGCCAGGCCGGGTCCTGGGGTAGGTCGAGGCGGCTCTTCGGGTAGTAGGCGTGCCACCAGGCGCGGTGGGTGGAATCGAGGGAGGCGAGCGGGATCCGGCGCACCCGGGCGAGGCGTTCCAGGGCCTCGGCCTGGGCGCGGGCGATGGAGGCCTCGTGGGGTTGCTGCTCGTCGTAGGCGGCGCCTAGGGTGGCGATGAGGATGCGGGTGTCGGCGGAGGGTTCGAGCACGGTCCAGGCGACGGCGTGGGCGGCGCGGGCGACGAGGCGCTGGGTGACGAGGGTGACGCCGGCGTCGCGGGTTTCGGTCACGGGCTTGGGCGGAAGTTTGTCCGCCATGGTTTCGGGATCGACCTTCTTTTGATAGAAGGCGGGGCTGACGCCCCATTGTTCGCGGACGCGGAGGGAGGCGGCGGATTCGCCGCCGGAGGCTTTCACGACAAAGATGAAGGCATGTTCGGTGCGGTGAACGTAGGTGCGCCAGTCGAGGCGGCCTTTTTCGGTGACGGTGTGGCCGCGGGCCTCGGCGTTCCAGAGGTCGAGGCGGAGGGATTCCTCGCTGGGCTGGCCGGAGGGGGTGAGCAGGATGTCGCCGGCGAAGAGGCGGGGGACGCAGTATTCGAATTTGGGAATCATCGTGTGGGCGATGATGTCGTAGCGCCCCATGAGCAGGCGGAGGCCCTTGGGCTCGGCGGGGTCCTTGTAAACCACGCCGCCGGTGACGCCGTCGCCGAGGAAGGCGCCGCTGAAGAAGCCCTCGGGGATTTTCCTTTCCCAGACCAGATCGTGGGCGGCCATATACCCTGGCCAGCCTGTTTCGGTTGTGTCCGCAACCGCCGGTTGAGGGCAAAAGCTCATCAGGAACAGGGAAGTTAGGAATGCGCGGAAACGGAAGCGATTGAAGTCGGGCATGGGTCGAATTTGCGAAAGCAAGGGAGTGACAATGGCGCCGGGCCTGCGTGAGGCGAGTTTGCCGAGGCATGGGGCACGTCGTCAGTTTTCATTCTAAAGGCTATCCCAAAACCTGAAGCCCACGGGACGGAGTGGGAAAACCACCGAGGCCAAGGCGACCCGACCCGAGGTGTGCCTGAAAAGCCCGCGAGGGGCGGGGCAACGCCGGCCCCGATGCTTTTCTCGCCCGCCCGGAGGGAAAGGTCCGGAACCACGCCCCCGCCGCGTTGGTCCCGGACGTAGGTATCTTGCAGATACACCTAGACCGGGACCGCCTTGCGGCTGGTGGGCTGGTGGAGTCGGCATCCGATTCGACGAAGCGGAAGCGCGGGGCTTGTCTGTCGGCGGCAGCGGCCTAGCGAGCGGCGGCGGGAGGGGCGGGTGCCGGCGAGGTGGCGGGCTTGGGCGGCGGCGGGGCGAGGTCGGCGGGGGTGGCGGGGCGGGTTGGGTCCACGGGCCAGGTGTCGGAGCGGGCGGGGCTCGCGGGGAGGCCGGCGGCGTTGACCAGGTTGGAGTTCCCGCGCTCGTGGAAGGCGAGGCGGACGGCGACCGGGGCGGGGACGGACGACGAGGAGACGATGACCACTTCGCCCTCGATGCGAGCGGTGGCGGGCACAAAGACGCGGTCTTCGCCGGCGACGGCAAAGGAGTTGAGCGGTTTGCCGTCGCGGCTGGCGAGGCCGGTGGCGTGGTCGAAGCTCAGGACAAGTTCATCGCCGCGCGGAGTGGCGGAGCGGAGGATGGGGCCGGAGGTGGCGATTTGGGTGAGGCGGTAGGTGTTGGCGAGGGCGAGGCGGGCGAGCCGTTCGCCGACGTCGCGTTTGTTGGTGGGGTGGATGTCGCGGACATCCGAGGCGGTGTCGGTGATCACGACGGAGCCGGCGTTGCGGATGCGGGTGGCGGCGGCGGTCTGGGCTTCCCAGAAAAGCGGAAGGGCCTCGGCGGAGAGCGGCTCGGCCTGTTTGCGCGCGGAATAGGTGTAGGGGGCGAGTTGCACAAAATAGAAGGGGGCGTCGGGCTGGGCCCAGGCGCCGCGCCAGGCGCCGACCATGACCTCCATCTTCTCGGTGTAGGAGGCGAAGTCGCGGGTCATGAGATTGGACTCGCCCTGATACCACAGCCAGCCGCGCAGCGTGTAGGGAACGAGCGGTTGAACCATCGAGGCGTAGAGACCGCCGATGCGGGTCTTGGCGTTGCCGGGGTGGGACGCGATATCGGCGAGCGAGGGCGTGGCGGCGTAGGCCTCGGGAGGAGTCCAGGCCTCGATCCGGGTGCCGCCGACGCTGGAATGGATGAGGCCCACGGGGACCTTCAACTCGCGCTGGAGTTCGCGCCCGAAGTAGTAGGCCGCGGCGGAGAAATTCGTGCGGGCTACGGTGTCGGGCGAGCAGGGCAGCCAGCGCAAGGTGGCGTCGCCCTCGGCGGGTTTACCGTTGCGGGGAAACTGGTAGAGACGGAGCAGCGGGTGGTCGGCGGCGGCGATCTCGGATTCGTGGTTGTCGCAGGGTTTCTGGCCGGAGCGAGCGCCGATCTGTTTCTCCATGTTGGACTGGCCGGAGCAGAGCCAGACCTCGCCGACGAGCACGTCCGAGAGCGTGATGGTATTGGACGCGGTGACGACGACTTCGCGGCCCTCGGCGCTGGCCGCGAGCGGGCGAAGGCGGACCGACCACGCTCCGGAGGAGTCGGCGACGGCGGACCGGGTGTCGGCGGCGAAACGAACGGTGACGCTCTCGCCGGGCGCGGCCGTGCCCCAGATGGTGACGGGTTGGTCGCGCTGAAGGACCATGTGGTCGGTGAAAACGCGCGGCAGGGTGACCTCCGCGCGGGCGAAGGTGGCCACGGCGGCGAGGAGCAGGGCCGGGGCGAGTTGGCGGAGTTTCATGGCGGGGGAAGCGGAGGGCGGAAGCGGAAGTCTTGAGGTCGAAGGTCGGCAGGTCTAACGATGCTGGCGGCGCGGGGGACCGCTCGGGGGCGTTAAGGAGCGAAGGCGGGGATGTCGCCGGCCTCGTCGGAGAAGAGCGCGGCAAACGGTGAACCGGTCAGCGCTTTCAGGCCGGCGACGGCGGCGCGGGCGTTGAAAAGGGCACCGGCTGCGGTGGCGTGGAGATTATCGGCGAAAAGGGGGCCGCACCGCTCCGGGCCGACGCTTTCCATGGCGCGGGCGATGATCTCGTTGTGGTCGATGAAGGCGACGCCGGCGGCTTCGGCGACCAGGCGGGACCACTCACCATAGTTGTTTGGCCGGGAGCGCACGACGGCACCGTCTTTCCACGCGTTTCGCGGGACGAGCGAAAGCACGATCGGGGTGGCGCCGGCGGCGCGGACATCCTCGACGTATTTGCGCATATACCAGCCGTAGGTGTGCACGACCTCGCGTTTCCCGGTGAGGATGTTGTCCACCTCGCGGGACTCGTCGCCGATGCCCTTGATCGTGCCCCGCGCGCGGGTTTTTGGGGTGATGGGCGGGGGCTCGGAGAGGGCGCCGCCGTCGTTGTGACCGAACTGGATCAACACGGTGTCGCCGGGCTGGAGCATGGCGACCACGGCGGCCCAGCGGCCTTCGGTCTGGTAGGTGCGGCTGCTGCGGCCGCCGATGGCCTGGTTGAGGACGTTGATTTTTTGTATATCGAAGAAGCGGGCCATTTCCTCGCCCCAGCCCATCTGGCCGGGGGTGCCGACCTTCATGGTGGAGTCGCCGACCAGGAAAAGCGTAGGTAGGGCGGGATCGGCTTTCCGGGCGAGTTTGAATTTCGCGGCGTCCTCGACGACGCGCTGGGCCTCGTCGGCGTGCGCGCAGGCGAAGGCGAAGATGAGGACAAAGAACAGGCGGAGTATCGGGGTTGTGGTCATGGGAAAGAGGATACCGCAGCGCGGTAAAAAAGGGTGGGTGCGGAGGGGGCGGCGGGGTCGGACAAGCTGAGGTTCCCGTTGAGACCTGGGACGGGTGGGCCGACGTTGGACCAGGCGGAGGGCGACAGCGATGAGGTTCGCTGGAGTTGGTAGAGGAAATCGGCGGAGGCCTCGATGGTGAGGGTGGCGGCACCGGCGGCGAGGGTGAAGGAAACCACGCGCGGCACGACGGGCCGGCCGGTGACGAGGATGGAGCCGGCGTTGTTCAAGGTGCCGGGGAGCTGGGAACGGGAGTGGACGCGGATGGTGCCGGTGTTGGTGAAGGCGCCGGTGACGGT
>CAMCHD010000089.1 GCA_945874545.1 Akkermansia muciniphila
TCGGCCGCGATGGCGGGGTCGTGTTCGGCGAGGCGTTTGCGCAGTTCGTGTTCGTTGCGGCGCAGGTCCTCGTAGCGTTGCTCGAGCATGATCTCGTGCTCCTGCTGGGCGGCGACCTTTTCCATCAGCATGAGTTCCGACTGTTCGACGAAGGCCTCGCGCTCCTTCAAGGCGGCGCGGGCTTCCTGCAGGGAAGCCTCCTGGGCGTCGAGCGTGGCGCGGAGTTTTTCCAAGGCGGCGGATTCCTCCTCGCTGGCGGCGAAGGGGGGCAGGGTGGGGGCGCGGCGCTGGGCCATCAGCACGCGTTCGCGGGCGAGGAGCAGGTTTTCGAGCTCGGCCATCTCGCGTTCGCGTTCGGCGAGCTTGGCGTGGACGTCCTCCAGCGCGCGTTCGCGTTCGTTCATCTCGGCCTCGCGCTGGCGCAGCAGGCGTTCGAGCTCGACCAGGCGTTGGTGATCGGCGGCGCCGGCGGCGGCGGAGCGCAGCGGGGATTGGGGAAAGGGGGAGCGGCTGTTGATCCGCTCCTCGATGCGGCGCTGCACGGCGGGGGCGGCGTCGGCGTAGGCGAGGGAGATGAGGCCGCCGCTGCTCGGGGGCGGTGCGCCGGGCGGGAGCCGCCGGGGCAGGGACAGATTCAGCGCGGGGCGGGGCGGCGGGAACCCCGGGGGGCGGGGGCGCGGCTTGGGCAGCGGTGAAGGCTCGGACATGTGTGGTTACGTGACAGGAAACGGCCTTGGCGTCGAATCGACGGGCGACAATGCCGAAATCGTCCCGGAGCGGGAGAAGTAAAGGCGGGCGGACGGTCGATTTACCATCGCTTATGATCGCGGGCGGCTCAGCCCCGGCCAAACAGCCGGGCCCAGAAAGAGACTTTTTTGGGCTCGGGCGTGGCGACGGGAAGGGGCAGGTGGGGGCGCAGCAGGATGAGAGCGAGGTCCTCGAGCTCGGGGGCCCCGAGCACGGCGACCAGGCGCGCCGGCGGGGTGCCGGCGTTCAGGGCGGCGCGGGCGGCGTCGGTGTCGGTCTTGAAATAGACGGTCAGGCGAGTGACCCGCGCTGCGAGACCGGACGGGATGACGGGCGGGGTGGCCCGCAGGCCTTCGGACGTGGCCGGGGGAAGGGTGCGGAGGGTCAGGGCGACGGCCTCCAGCAGGTGGAGTCCGGGCTGGCCGACGCGCAGGGGCAGGGTGCGGGCGAGGGCGGCCTCGTCTTTTTGGGCCAGGGCGTTGAGCAGGGCCCGGAAATCCCCTCCGACGATGACGGTCTGGGAGAGGCGCGAAGCGAAGCCGACAAAATCGCCCAGGGTGGTCACGCCCTCGTTGCGACACAGCTCCAGCGTGCCGGCGGAGAGGGCGGAAAACTCGAGCGGAAAATCGGCCGGAAGGGCGAGTTTATGCAGGTTCTTGATCAGCGGCGAACCCTCGTCCACCACCCCGGCCGGGGCGGGCTCGCCCCCGGCCATCATGTCGCCGAAGGGTTGGTCGAAGGCGTTGGTCTCGTTTAAGATGGCGATCAAGGCACCGAGTTGGGCGGGGGGCAGGCCGCGGGCGGCGAGGGCGGCCACGGCCTGGCCGTAGGGCAGGTAGACGTAGGCGGCGGGGGTTTCGTCGGGTGCGTTGACCGGCCAGGGCGGAACGTCGAGATCCTGGGCGAGGGTGGCGAGCGGGGTGTCCACCAGGATGGACTTCATGAAGGCGTTGCGGGCCTGGTCCCAGGCGGCGGCGTTGGCGGGCAGGGGAGGGATGGTGGCCATGGCGGGAGCGGGAGTCGGATGGGCGCGGGCGTGGCGGTCAAGCCGTCGGCGGATTGCGCAGCAACTCCTCGGCCAGATGTTCGTAGTCGCGCACCACATTGTCGCCGGCGGCCTCCTGGCCGAGCAGCGCGACGGGCATGCCCAGGGCCACGGCGCGGCGCACCACCATGGCGTCGCGCACAAAGGCGGTCAGGATACGCGCGTCCTTGGCGGTTCGCTTGGCCGCCTTGAACTGATTCAGGCGCAACTGCATGCGCATGCGTGGCACCTCGATGTCCACCCCGGTCTTGATCGCGTTGAAGATGATCCCGTTGACTTGTGCGGCCGGTCCCATCGAGGCCTGGCGAAAGCTGGCCGAGAGCTGGTGGAAGCGGCCGAGTTTTTCGATCAGCAGGGTGAAGCCGATGAGGGAAAGCGCGTCGGGGTTGGCGGGCACGTAGATCTCGTTGGCGGTGAAGATGCCGCACTGGGAGGCGCGCAGGATGTTGGGCGGGCAGTCGAACAGGATAAAATCGTAGTCCTTCTCGATCTCGGCGATCTGCTCCTGGAAAATCAGGTAGGCGGGGCGCTTCGGATCGCCGGTGTATTCACTTTCCAAATCCACCAGGTTGAAGGTGGTCGGCACGAGGTCCAGGCCCTTCAAGGGGTGGCCGCCGGCCTTGTCGGTCAAGACATCGCGGATCACGAGGTCGCGCACGCGGACCTTGCCGGGATCGAAGATGGAGAACACGGCGCCCACGCCGGTGGTGTTGATGGGATTCCAGCGGTCGAGCTTGAGCAGCCAGATGGACGCGTTGGACTGGGTGTCGAAGTCGCAAAGCAACACCCGCTGGCCGAGGCGGGCGAGGCAGGCGGCGGTGTTGACGATCAGCGATGTCTTACCGACACCGCCCTTGTAGTTGATAAAAGCGAGCTTACGGGCCATGGAGATGAAAGTGAGATGCGGGAACAGGGATGTTTTTACAATTCCCGCACGACGGGGCGAGGGCAATATTCACGAGTTTTGCGTTTGGGCCGGTGGCGCGGGTCTTTTCGCATCGCCTGGGCGGCGCGGGGAGGTCAAGGGGTCCGGTCCATGGAACCACGGATTTTTGAACGGGCCAGGCGGCTGCTTTGCGCTTTGCAAGACGAGATTCAACGCACGCTCATCGCGGCCCGGCGCCGGAGCGGCCGGCGTTTTGCCGAGGTGGCGGCGGTCACGGCGGAGGACACGATTTTCCACGTCGATAAGATTTCCGAGGCGGCGATCCTGGGTTGGCTGGAGGAGTTTTGGCCGCGCTCCTGGACGGTGGAGTTGGTGATGGAAGGCTTGGAGCCGGGGACGACCTTTCCGCGTGGCACACCGGTGGCGGCGACGCGGTGGAAACTGGTTCTCGATCCGATCGACGGCACGCGCTGCCTGATGCATGACAAACGCAGCGCCTGGGCGCTGGCGGGCCTCGCGCCGCAGCGGGGGTCGCGCACCTCGCTGCGCGACATCGTGGTGGCGGCCATGACCGAGCTGCCCGTCTCGAAGGCCGGTTGGGCGGATCAGCTCAGCGCGGTGCGCGGCGGTCCCCTCCGCGGGTTGCGGCGCGACCTGCGCGACGGCACGACCGCGCGCTGGACGCCCCGGCCGAGCGCGGCGGCCGATTGCGAGCAGGGTTTCGCCTCGGTGGTGAAGTTTTTCCCGGAGGCCAAGGCGGCGGCGGCCGTCGTGGAGGAGGAGCTCTGGCGGGGCCTGGGCCTTTTTGGCCGGGACGGCGGCGCGCGGGTCTTCGACGACCAATACCCCTCCACCGGCGGCCAGCTTTACGAACTGATCGCCGGCCACGACCGGCTCGTGGTCGATTTACGCCCCTTGCTCCTGCCCCGGGCGGGGCTCGCGACCGCGCTCTGTTGTCATCCCTACGACATTTGCACCGGTTTGCTGCTCGAGGCCGCGGGAGGGGTCGTGGCCAGGCCGACCGGCGGAGCCCTGGACGCGCGGCTGGACCTCACCTCCCCGGTGGCCTGGGTCGGCTACGCCAACCGTGCTCTGGCCCGGCGGGTGGCACCGGTGTTGCGCGGGTTGGCGGCGGGTTTGGGATAGCCTCCAGCCTCTAGTCGCCCGGCCTCGTGCCAAGGATCGGCTGGAGGCGCGTGGTGGTGCCTTCCGCCCACGACGCCCCGATCAGCATCGCCCGGGGAAAGGCGGGCACGCCCGGCTCGTCGTGGTGCAGCATCGACACCAACATATCCACCGCCGCCTCGCCGCTGAGATCGTTGTGTTGCTCCATGCCCGACCAGTCGGCGCAGCCGCGACGGCGTTCCAGCTGGACCAAGCCAAGATCGTGCGGCGCCCGGAGCCCCGCCGCTTCCAGCCATTCCCGCACCACGGTGTGAAGGGTGAAAATCACGTCCGGGCGGTGGGTGCGAAACCAGTTGTGGAACAGATCCGGGTTGGCCCGGGCGGCCTCCACCGCGCCAAAGCCGGGCAGGCGCTCGGCCTCCGTCAAGGGTTCCTGGCCGGTCTGGAAACCCGCGCTGAAACGACCGTCGACCAGGCGGTCGATGGCTCGCTCCAACACCAGCGCCGGCCGGCGGTAGCCCAGGGCGCGGGCGCGCTCCATGGCTTCCAACACCAGCGCATGGTGGTCGACGCAGGCGAAGGACAAGGTGGGCTCGCGGGTGCGCACGCCGGTGACCACCACGGCGTGTCGCTGCCAGGTCACGGCAAAACGCGGCGGCAGCCGGTTCTCCTTCATCAGGCCGACCACGATCAGGCCGGCGACGCCGCGGGCCCGCAGGACCCGGTTCAGACGTTCGCCGTAGAGCGCCGGATCGTGCAGCCAGAACTCGTTCAGCGCGTAGCCGTGGAAGGCGGCGCGGCGGCGGCAACCCTCGACGTAGGCGGGCACGGTGGGGTGGCGGGAGAAGGCCTTGGCGTCGAGATTGGCGTTGAGCAGCGCCAGGGTGCGCCGGCGGCCGCCCGGGTGGGTCTTGCGCAACTCCGTCATCAGCTGGGCCACCACCGGGTTGCGCACGTAACCCAGCTCGCGGGCCGCCTGCTCCACCCGGGCGCGGGTGGCGACGGGGATCTGCGGATCGTGCCGCAGGGCGAGCGAGACGGTGTTTTTCGACACCCCTATCCGGGCGGCGACGGTGGACATGGTGACGCGAGCCATTGCGGCGGCAGGACTGTCAAGTAGGCTGGACGTTTACCAGCGTTTACGACGACCCCATTGCTGACGATCTTCCCCCCCTCCCCACCATGTTTACCCTCGGCATTGATTATGGCACGAACTCCGTCCGCGCGCTGGTCGTGCGCTGCAAGGACGGCGCGGAGCTCGGCACCGGCGTCGTGAATTACCCCAGTGGTCATCAGGGCGTGCTGCTCGATCCGCGCGACCACCACCTCGCGCGCCAGAACCCGGTCGACTACCTCTTCGGCCTGGAAAAATCGGTCAAGCTGGCCCTCGCGGCGGCGAAAAAAACCAAGGGTTTCGACCCGCGCCGGGTCGCCGGTCTGGGAGTGGACTCGACCGGTTCCAGCCCCATCCCGGTGGACGCCGCCAACCTCGCCCTCGCCCAGCACAAAAAGTGGGCCGGAAATCTCGCCGCCCAGTGCTGGTTGTGGAAGGACCATACCTCGGTGAAGGAGGCCGCCGAGATCACCGCGCTCGCCGCCCGCATGCGTCCGCACTACATCGCGAAGTGCGGCAACACCTACTCCTCCGAGTGGTTTTGGGCCAAGATCCTGCATTGCCGGCGCACCGCGCCGAAGGTCTTCGCCGCCGCCTATTCCTGGGTGGAGCTCGCCGACTGGATCCCTTCCGTGCTCGCCGGGGTGAACGATCCGAAGGCGATCAAGCGCGGCGTGTGTTGCGCCGGGCACAAGGCCCTCTACGCCGCCGATTGGGGCGGCCTGCCGGACAAGGAGTTTCTCGCCCAGCTCGATCCGGCCCTGGCCGATTTGCGCGACCGGCTCTACGACGTCGCGCATGACGCCACCGCGTCCGCCGGCGCGCTTTGCCCGGAGTGGGCCCGGCGGCTCGGTTTGCCGGCCGGCATCCCCATCGCGATCGGCGAGATGGACGTCCACTACGGCGCGATCGGCAGCGGCGTGACCGAGGGCACGCTGGTCAAGGTCATCGGCACCTCCACCTGCGATTGCGGCGTGGTTTCGGCCGACAAGACGGTCGCCGACATCCCCGGTATCTGCGGGATCGTGAAGGGCGCCATTCTTCCCGGCTACTACGGCCTCGAGGCCGGCCAGTCCGCGGTGGGCGACATCTTCAAGTGGTTCGTCGAGGGCGTGCTGGGCGACGCTTCGCTCCACGCCACACTCACCGCCGAGGCGGCCCGGCTGAAGCCCGGCCAGTCCGGCCTGCTCTCCCTCGATTGGAACAACGGCAACCGCACCATCCTGGTCGATCCGCTGCTCACCGGCCTGACCGTGGGGACCACCCTCTACACGACCAAGGCCGAGCTCTACCGCGCGTTGATCGAGGCGACCGCGTTCGGCGCCCGCGCCATCATCGAGCGGTTCAAGGAATACGGCGTGCCCATCGAGCGCGTGGTCTGCGCCGGCGGCATCGCGGAGAAAAACCCGCTGCTCATGCAGATCTACGCCGACGTCACCGGCTGCACCATGCTCGTGGCCGGCTCCTCCCAGGCCTGCGCGCTGGGCTCCGCCGTTTCCGCCGCCGTGCTCGCCGGGGCCCATCCTGATTTCGCGACCGCGCAGAAAAAGATGACCCGCCTGAAGAAGACCGCCTACAAACCCAAGGCGGCCAACCAAAGGGTCTACGACCGGCTCTACGCCCTGTATCGACAACTCCACGACAGCTTTGGCGGCGTGAACAAGTCCGCCGACCTCTCGCGGGTGATGAAGGACCTTCTTGCCATCAAATCCGCCCAATCCGCCTGAAAATCGCGTCCGGCCTACTCGCTACCCGCTACTCACTACCCGCTACTTTTTTCCCATGTCCCTCATCCACCTCTCCACCCCTGAAATCTGGTTCGTCTGCGGTTCGCAGCACCTCTACGGCCCCGGCCCGCTCAAACAGGTCGCGGCCAACGCGCAGGCCGTCGTCGACGGCCTCGCCGCCTCCAAACGGCTGGCCCTCCCGCTGAAGTTCAAGGCCCTCCTGACCACCCCGGAGGAGATCAGCCGGGTCTGCATCGAGGCCAACTCCGACGCGAACTGCGCCGGCCTGGTGATCTGGATGCACACCTTTTCGCCCTCGAAGATGTGGATACGCGGGCTGACCACGCTGAAGAAGCCCTTCCTCCACCTGCATACCCAGTTCAACCGCGATCTGCCTTGGGCCTCGATCGACATGGATTTCATGAACCTCAACCAGGCCGCGCACGGCGACCGCGAGGCGGGTTTCCTTCACACCCGACTCCGCCTCGGCCGCAAAGTCGTCGTCGGCCACTGGTCCGATACCGAGGTGCAAGACCGCATCTCCGCCTGGATGCGTGCCGCCCGCGCCTGGCATGACTGGCAGGGCGCGAAGTTCGCCCGCTTCGGCGACAACATGCGCTACGTCGCCGTGACCGAGGGCGACAAGGTCGCCTCCGAGATCAAATTCGGCTTCGAGGTGAACGGCTACGGCGTCGGCGACCTCGCCGCCAAGGTCGCCGCCGTGGCCGACCGCGACGTGACCGACCTCGTCGCGTCCTACGAAAAGCTCTACGCCGTCGCGCCCGCCCTGAAGAAAGCCGGCAAACGCCACGAGGAGCTCCGCTACAGCGCCCGCCTCGAGCTCGGCCTCTCCGCCCTGCTCACCGAGATCGGCGCGAAGGGGTTCACCGACACGTTCGAGGATCTGCACGGCCTGCGTCAGTTGCCCGGCATGGCCACCCAGCGCCTGATGGCCGCGGGCTACGGCTTCGGCGGCGAGGGCGACTGGAAAACGTCCGCGCTGGTGCGCGCCATGAAGGTGATGGGCGAGGGCCTGCCCGGCGGCACGTCGTTCATGGAGGACTACACCTACCACCTCGCGCCCAAGGGCCACCAGGTCCTCGGCGCGCACATGCTGGAGATCTGCCCGACCATCGCCTCGGCCAAGCCGAAGGTGGAAATCCATCCGCTCGGCATCGGCGGAAAGGAGGACCCGGTGCGGTTTGTGTTCGACGCCCCCGCCGGCGAGGCGCTCAACGCGTCCCTCGTCCATCTAGGCAACCGTTTCCGCCTGATCGTGAACGAGGTGACGGCGGTGAAGGTGCCGCCCATGCCGAAGCTGCCCGTCGCCCGCGCGGTCTGGGAGTGCAAACCCGACTTCAAAACCGCCTGCGCGGCGTGGATCCACGCCGGCGGCGCGCACCACACCGGCTACAGCTACGCGGTCACGAGCGAGATGCTGGAGGACTTCGCCACCATCGCGGGCATCGAGACCGTTCACATCAACGCCGACACCCGGATCGCCCAGCTCAAGCAGGACCTCCGCAACAACGAGGTATTCTACCACCTGGAAAACGGATTCCGGGCCTAGGTAAACGGCCAACCCTGATCGCCCACGAAACACACGAAATGACACGAAAAACAGGACTTCGACTTTTGTGTCTTTTCGTGTGTTTCGTGGGCTAACTTCCGATGTTCACTGAAATCAAACGCGAAGCCTACGAGGCCAATGTCGCCCTGCCGAAACATGGCTTGATCAACCTCACCTTCGGCAACGCGTCCGCCATCGACCGCGCCGCCGGCGTGTTCGCGATCAAGCCCAGCGGCGTCGCCTACGCCGACTTGAAACCGGCCGACATGGTCCTGATCGATCTCGACGGCAAACAGGTCGAGGGCTCGCTGCGTCCGTCCTCCGACACGCCCACCCACCGGCGGCTGTTTCTCGCTTTTCCCGAGATCGGCGGCGTGGTCCACACCCACTCGTCGCACGCCACCGCGTTTGCCCAGGCCGGCCGGGAGATCCCGATTTTCGGCACCACCCACGCCGATTATTTTTTCGGCAACGTGCCGGTGACGCGAAAAATGACCCCGGCCGAGATCGGCGGCGGAGCCTACGAATGGGAGACGGGCAACGTGATCGTCGAGCTCTTCGCCGGGCGCCGATTCGATCCGGCCGACTACCCCGCCGTGTTGGTCAACCGCCACGCGCCGTTCACCTGGGGCAAGACGGTCGCCAAGGCGGTCGAGGTCGCCGTCGCCACCGAATGCATCGCGCACATGGCGCTGATGTCGCTCGCGCTCGATCCCGCGTTGCCGACCATCGAGGCCGAGCTCCTGCACAAACACTTCAAGCGCAAGCACGGCCCGGGCGCGTATTACGGGCAGGGAAATTGTTGAACGCGGATTTGCCAAACGCGGCGGGGCGGTCTTCCTCTGCGCCGTGATCTGGTTTTTCCTCGTCCCGGTCTTGTTGATCGTCGCCGTCTTCTGGTTCGGTCGGCGGCACATCGCCATCCGCCGCCCCAACTGCTGTGGCAAGGGCTGTGGCTGCCTTTTTCCGG
The DNA here is from genome assembly GCA_945874545.1 of Akkermansia muciniphila. Lineage (GTDB taxonomy): Bacteria > Verrucomicrobiota > Verrucomicrobiia > Opitutales > Opitutaceae > IMCC26134_A. The sequence goes on from CAMCHD010000089.1 coordinate 9,185, forward strand.
TGAAGTTGCCGGAGAAAAAGCCCGAGTAGACGACGGACCGCCTGTCCCGCGTTCCGGCTTCACGCCAGGCGGCGACGGAAAAGGTCGATGGCTTGTCCGAGCAACTGGCGCGAGAGTTCCGCGTCGTAGCGCAGGCCCTCGTCGCGCAGGAAGGCGTGGGCTGCGTTGACCTCGTGCCAGGTGAAATTCACCCCGGCGGCGGCGAGGGTCTGGCGGATCAGGTCGCGTCCCTCGGCGGGCACGTGGGGATCCTGACGCCCGAGGATCATCATCAGTTCGCCTTTGATCTCGCCGGCGCGGGCGAGCGAGTCGTCGTTCTGGCCGGCGCCGAGGCCGCGTTTGTGCAGGTCGGTCGGGTAAAAACAGGCGGTGGCGCCGATGCCGTCGAGCAGCGCGGCGCGGAAGGCGAGGTGGCCGCCGATGCAGGGGCCGAAGGCGCCGACGCGGCCGTTGCCGGCGGGGTGGTCGCGCAGGTAGGCGAGCACGGCGCGGTTGTCGTCGTCGTAGCCCGCGAGGGCCTTGGTGGTCTTCAGGCGGTTGCCGATTTCCGAGCCTGCGGCGTCGTAACCCAGCACGGTGCCGGCGGGCAGGTGTTCGTGGTAGATCTCCGGCAGCGCGACGATGAAGCCGTGCCCGGCGAGGAAGGCGGCGGTGCGGCGGATCGGGCCGGTGAGCTGGAAGATTTCCGAGTGGAAAATGAGGCCGGGGTGGCGGCCGTCGCCGTCGGGCCGCAGCACGAGGGTGCGCATGGGGCCCGAGGGGGTGGGGAGCTCGACGGTTTCGGGTTCGCGGAGGGTCATGCCTCCAGACCGGGCGGAAAGCGCCCCGGGCTCAAGGACATCACGCCGGGGGCCGACGTTTGCGCGCCGGGCCGGCGTCCGGGGCTTTGCGGTTGCGCCTCGGCGGGTCCCGGACGATTTTCCGGGTATCCTATGCGCAGCCTTTCCCCGCCTGCCGCCGCGTCCCGTCGTCTCCTCCGTCCGCTTGCCGTCCTGACCGCCGTCCTGGCCTTGCTCGGTCCCGGCTGCGCCCGCCAGACCCACGAGCCCTTTCCCGTCCCCGCCTACCTGGAGGCCCCGGAAAATCTCCAGGGCAACCGCTACACCCTCGACGCCGAGATCGACGCGCAACTCGAGTGGCGCGAGGGGGTGGGCCGCCTTCTCTCCGTCCGTCCGCTCTCCGCCGAGGCCGGCGCCCGCCTGCCGGTCTTCGTGGCCGATTCCCTCTCCGCCAATCTGATGGTCGCGCAGCGTTACCGCCTGGAACTCACCGTCCGTCGGGGCGGACTCCTGCACGTCAACGCCCTCCGCAAACTCTAAGGCCCCGTCCCGTTTCGCTCCCATGCGCCTCGCCCTCGTCCTGCTCGCCCTGCTCGCCGCCGCCCCGCTCCGGGCCCAGGATCAGGCCGCAGTCGCCGCGCCCGCCGCGCCGGCCGTGCCTTCCGCCTCCCAGGGTCCTAAATCCGCCGCCGAATCCGCCTTCAACGCCCTCGGCACCGCCAACCTCGAAAGCGACACCCTGCTTAAGATCATCGACAAGGCCTTCGACACCGATTCCGACGCCTTCAACCCCGAGGACGGCACCCTGAACTGGAAAGGCCACACCTACAGCCTCGGCCAGATGCGCGCTTTCCGGGCCCGTTTCGAACGCTACCTCTCGCAGCCCGAGTCGATCGACCACGACGTCTACCGCGCCATCCTCAACGAGATTTTCAGCCTCCTCTCCACCCGCGGCGGGGAGGCCGCCGGCGACAACACCCGCAAGGCCTGGCAGCTCTTGTATCGGGCTTCGGAATACGAGGCCGACGGCGGCGCCAGCCTCGCGGTCGCCAACCAGGTGTTCAACGCCTGGCGCATCCGCGACGAGCGCGACGCCCTCGCCGTCACCCAGGGCGAGCTCGACCGCCTCCGCCGCCGCCAGCAGGCCGACCTCTCCTTTTCCGGCGACACCATGGCGCGCGAGGGCACGACCGCCGCTGCCGACGCCGTCTCCTCCGGCGCGGCCACCCTGCCCGGCGTGGTCGCGCCGGAGATCAACGTCGGGAACACCGGCCCCGGCGCGGCCGCGGGCGGCCGGTCCGACTCCGCGCCCGCCCCACGTTCCGCCCCGGCCGGCGCCTCGGGCGGTTCGTCCACCCAGGGGCCGGTCTCGCAGCTGTTCCGCGCCCGGGATCTCTCGGAGACCGAGGCCAAGATCAAGGCCTCCGAGGCCGGCGCCGCCCTGACCGGCGTGCAGGCCAAGCTGCAGTTTCAAACCACCCTGGTGAACCTCTTTCTCCAGCGCCGCTTCCAACACTGCCTGGTCGCCGCCAGTTTTTACCGCTACATCTTCAAGGGCACCGCCCAGAGCCTCGAGGTGGGCCGGAAGGAGATCCAATCCTTCCTGCCCTCGACCGACCTCGCCCTCACGGTCGAGACGCTCGAGTTTCTCGCCCGCGAGGCGATCAACGACACCGAGTCCGCCATGCAGGCGGTGCGGGCGAACTACGCCGACGGCCGTCTTGTCGGCGCGCTCGAGCGCCTGCAGGAGACCTTTTTTCTCGGCGAATACCTGCCGCCGGTCGCGCAGTTCGAGCGGGAGAAAAAACAGACCCTGCTGAAGCTTTACCAGCAGGTGGATACCGCCCGGAAACTCGCCGATCTGAAGGATTACGACGCGGTCGAGCGGCTGGTGGGCGAGATCGGGGTCCAGGCGCGGGATTTTCGCGACAGCGAGGTCCTCTCCGCCCTCCGCGCGGCCCAGCGCATGAGCACGCTCGCCCTCTACGCCGCCCAGCAGGCCGCCGCCGCCGGGGATTTTCTGCGCGCCCAGGAGGGCGTGGCGCGCGCCGCCAGCCTCTGGCCGCTCAACCCCGCGATCAAAACCTACACCGAAAACATGGCCGACCAGGTCGACCTCGGGTCGCAGGCCGCGCAGCTCTTTGACGACGCCATGAAGCGCGGCGACCTGCGCCGCGTCTACGACCAGCGCAGCGAGCTCGCCATCGCCCTGCTCAGCGATGCGGTGCGCGGCCCGCGCCTGAAGGAGACGATCGAGAAACTCTCGCGGGTGGAGATTTTTCTCGCCCAGGCCCAGGAGCTCCTCGCCCAGAACAACGCCTTCGCCGCCTGGGAGGCGCTCGACGCCGCCACGCGCCTGGTGCCGAACGACGTGCAGGTGAACCAGCGCCGCGGCGAACTCGCCCCTCGGGTGGCGTCGTTTGTGGGCCGGCTCGACGCCGCCCGCCGTCACGAGGAGGCCGACCGTCCCGCCGCCGCCCTCACCCAATACCTCGCCGCCCAGGGCCTTTTCCCCGCCAGCAGCCTGGCCCGTCAGGGCATCGAACGCGCGAGCGCGCGCCTGCTCGACGAGCTCGGGGCCGAGTCCGCCGCCGGCGGGCCGGGGGCCGCCGCCGCGCGCTGAAGTTGGTTTTTGGAGGCTACCCCAAAACCTGAAGCACACGGGAAAAGGTCCGCAACCACGCCAACCGCAAGGCGGTCCCGGCCGAGGTGTATCGGCAAGATACTTACGGCCGGGACCAACGCGGCGGGGGCGTGGTTCCGGATCTTTCCCTCCGGGCGGGCGAGAAAAGCACCGGGGCAAGCGTTGCCCCGCCCCTCGCGGGCCTTTCCGGCACGCCACGGGGCGGGTCGCCTCAGCCGGGATCATGCAGTTGCTCGGGTCGCATCGAGGCGAACTGGCGGCACCTTTCGGTGGGGCCCTCGCTCAAAATACTCTCCGAGTATTGTTCGCCCTGCGGGCTCATCCTCCGCCTACGGCTCCGGGCTGCGCCATCTCCGCTTCGCTCCGTCCTTTGCTCGGTCCGCACCCAAATGCGCTCGTCATTTCACCCCGCTACTCCGCCGCTCAACCGCATGATCCCGGCTCAAAGGTTAAACCGGGGATCGTTGGCGAGCGTGAGGCCGTTGCCGGGTTTGAACTCGAGCTCCTCCCAACGGCGGGGGCGCACGCTGCCGTCGAGGTAGAGCACGTAGATGATGCCGTTGTGGCGGATCAGGCTCGAGTCGGCGCCGTTGAGGATCGGTTTTACCTTGGTGGAGAGGTCGGCCTGGCGCACGGGGGCGTCGCTGCCCGGGAGTTGTTCCAGCATCAGGATGAGCTGGCTGGGGTTTTTGGCCGCGCCGAGGTTGTAGTAGTC
>CAMCHD010000090.1 GCA_945874545.1 Akkermansia muciniphila
TCGAGCGTGACGACTTCTTCGGCCGGAGCGGCCGGGGTGGTCTGGGCCAGGAGCTGCGGGCCGGCGCCGGCCGCAGTCATGAGCGCGAGGAGGCGCAGGGTGAGGTGTGGTTTGATCATGTGGGTTGGGTTTGCTCGGACAAAAAGCGCGTAGAGCAGGCCATGTGCCACGCAAGGGCGCGGATGGCGAAGCAGCTCAAGCGGACTCAAAAAGCGGCAGCTGTTTCATGCCCGGGACGGTGACGAGGCCGCGGTCGGTGATGCGTATCTCCGGGATCACGGAGAGCGGGATCAGGTTGAAGCCCATGTAGGGCAGGGTGCAACCAGCCGCCAGCCAAGCTTTTTTGAGTTTGGTGGTCTGTTTGGCGACGGCCGGGGCGCGCTCGTCGGAAAGCAGGCCGGCGATGGGCAGGGCCACGGCGGCCACGACTTTACCCTTGTTTACGACACAAACACCACCGCGGAGGTCGCGGAGGGTTTCCACCGCGAGGCGCATGTCGGCCTCGTTGGTGCCGGCGACGATCAGGTTGTGGGCGTCGTGGCCGACCGTGCTGGCGACGGCGCCGGCCTTCAGGCCGAAATCCTTGAGCAGGCCGTGGGCGACGGCGCCGCTCTTGCCGTGGCGTTCGAGCACGGAGACAAAGCAGAGGCCGTGGGCGGCGAAGTGTTCGGCCCAGCTGGCGGCGGGGTCGAGGCGGACGCGGTCGTGGAAGAGGATGATCCCGGGCAGGGCGGTGCGGATGCAGTTCGCGGTGACCGGGGTGGTCGGGAGGGCGGGGACGAGCGGGGCGGACTTCGCGGCGGGGGGGAGTTTGACCGTGGCGTAGGCTTTTTTCGGGTAGGCGTAGCGTTTGGACAGGGCCTGATCGAGGAGCGGGGTGATCTTGCGGTTTTTCACCACGAGTTCGCCGCCATACCAGGTGGTTTGGGGGACGAGGTCGTCGTTGAGCAACACGAGGTCGGCGCGGCGGGCGGGGGCGATGCCGCCGAGGTCGCCGTCGACGCCGAAGCGGGTGGCGGGGTGGAGCGAGCCGGCGCTCCAGGCGGCGGCGGGGCTGAAGCCGGCGACGACGGCCTGGCGGGCGACCCAATCGAGGCCGAAGAGGAAGAGGTCGTCGGCGTCGCGGTCGTCGGTGCACACGCAGACGCGCTTGGGCGAGGCGCCGAGTTCGGTGACCGCCTTGATGGCGTGGGGCAGGGAGTGCCAGGGGGTGGTGGGCGGACCGCCGCGCAGGAAAATCCACACGCCGGCCTCGAGGAAATCGTCGGCGATGTCGCGGTCGATGGCCTCGTGGGTGTCGGTGATACCGGAGGCGGCGCCGGCGGCGACGAACTCGCGCCCGTAGACGTGGCCGCAGACCGGGCGGCCGCGTTTCAAGGCCTCGGCCAGCACGCCGTGGGTGCGGGGATCGCCCAGCGCGATCTGCACGAAGTCCATCTTTTCACCGAGGGCGAGGGCCTCGGGCCAGCGGTCGAAAAGGGCGCCGATCTTGGCCGGGGTGAGGTCGCCGCCGGCGGTCTCGAACTTAGGCGAGGTGGCGGGGACGGTGCTGGGGACGGTGAGAAAGATGTTGAGCGGGGCCTGGCGGGCGTCGCGCAGCATCCACTCGATGCCCTCGGCGTCGCAGACGTTGCCGATCTCGTGGGAATCGCAGAAGAGGGTGGTGGTGCCGTTGAGCAGGGCGGCCTCGGCGTAGGCGCAGGCGGTCATCATCGAGCTCTCGATGTGCACGTGGGGATCGACGAGGCCGGGGGCGAGGATGGCCCCGGCGGCGTCGAAGGTGGCGAACTTGGCTCCGGCGACGTTCGCGAAGTGTTTTTTCGCGGTGCCAGCGGGTTTCACGCAGGCGATGCGGCCGGCCTTGATCCAGACCTCGCGGTCGGGGTGTATACGATCGGTGTAGGTGGAGAGCAGGCGGGTGCCGGTGATGACGAGGTCGGGCGTGGCGCGTCCCATGGCCACGGCGGCGAGGGTGCGGGTCAGGGTGTGCAGGGGTTTTACGGAAAAGCGGGTGAGCGGCATGGCAAAAACGGCGGTGGTGGGTGAGCCGGCCGCGTAGCAAACGGCGAGCCATGAAGCGCAATCATGACAATCCGGTGACGGCAAGCCCGGGGGTGGGTTTGGTCCGGGGTTTGCTTGAACGGGGAGACACCCCTTTGTCTCATGCCGATCTCGTTTATGGTTACTTTGCGACTAATTCCCGCGTGCGTCGGGGCTCTTTTGTTTTGCGCGTATTCCAGCGGCGTTCGGGCTGCGGAGGCGGAGGAGATCCTGACCTTGGAGCCGATCGCGGTGGTGGGCAGCCGGATCGAATCGACGGATGCCAACACCCCCAGCCCGGTTTTCCGGTTGGAGCGCGCTGAATTGGATGCGCGCGGCTACGCGACGCTCGGGGATGTGTTTCGCAATCTAACCTTTAACTCGGGCAACACCATCGGTGTCGAGGGCGCGGCCACCGGTTTTACGCCGGGCGTTTCGTCGATCAACCTGCGTGGCCTGGGCAACAACAACACGCTGGTGTTGATCAACGGCCGTCGGTCCTCGCCGGCGGGCTCGTCTGGGTTCGACGGTTTTCAGACTGTATTCGACTTCAACAGCGTGCCCCAGGCGATGATCGAGTCGGTCGAGATACTGAAGGACGCCGGCTCCGGCATCTACGGTTCGGACGCGGTGGCGGGTGTGGTCGCGATCAACCTGTTGCGGCGCTTCGATGGCACGCGGGTGAATTTTTCGGTCGGCGGCTCGACCGAGCTGAACTCCATGACCTACGGAGCTGGGGTCGTGCATGGTTGGAACGACGAGCGCCAATCCATCGTTTTTGAGGCGGACGGGCGTTATCAGGATCGCACCAAATACCGCGACACCGACTTCGCCAAGTCGGGCGACCATCGGGATCGCGGGGCGCTTTTTGATCAGCGCAGTCTCACCTCCTATCCGGCTTGGTTTGCCTTCGGTGGCCTGGGATTCGGGGCGGAATACTACACCGCCACGGCGCCGACCTCGGCGCCGGTGCTCGACGACACCTCCACGCCCGAGTTGGAGGGCAACGTGATCCGGATCGATGGCGGGATCGCCGCCGCGCCGCGTTACGATTTTAATCAAGTCGAGGATATGTTTCCCGAGTCGCAGAACCGCGGCTTCTTCACCCGTTGGCAGCGCAACGAGGACGGAAAAATCAACCCCTTTGCGGAGCTCTCGTTCCGGCAAAACCTCAGCGAATACGAGGCCGCTCCGGTGCCGATGCGCAATACTTTGGAGCAGGGCGACGGCCCGGGTGGGGTGATCAATCTACCCGCCTCCAATCCCTACAACCCCTTCGGCAACGCCACTTTCGGCCTCGATGTGAACGAGGATCTGCGCTGGCGTATGGTCGAGCTCGGCAATCGGGTGCTGGACAACCGCTCCGAGTATTACCGCGGTTTGGTGGGCATCGGTGGAGAGCGGTCGGAGAAGGGCCTGCGGTGGGAATCGGCCGTGCTTTATGCGCGGAGCGACGCCACCTCGACCACCCGCAACACGACCAGCGACGCTTTGCTCCAGCAGGCCCTCAATGGCACCCTCCCGGGCTTGGCCGGCCGTTTCGCCAACCCTTTTGGCCCGAGCGACCCCGGGGTGATCGACGCGATACGTCTGGACAACACCAACCAATCCTCCTACTCGACCGCCTCCTTCGATGCTTTTGTGACTTCGCGAGGTTGGGAAAATTGGTTTGGCACCGCCCGTTATTCGTTCGGAGTCGAAGGGCGGATCGAGGAGCTGGATGATCGGCGCAGCGCCCTGTCGGAGACGGGCCAGATCGTCGGCGGGCTGGAGGGCGAGTCGTTTAACGCCAGCCGCGAGGTCTACGCCGCCTTCGCCGAACTGGCCTTGCCGATTTTGCCCCGGGTCGAGCTGCGCGGCGCGGTGCGCACCGAGTATTACAGCGATTTCGGGGACACGACCGAACCGAAGGTTTCCCTCGCCTACCGGGCGACCGACCGCCTGACGCTGCGCACGTCCTACGGCGGGGCCTTTCTCGCGCCCAGCCTCGCCCACCTCCACACCCCGCGGGTCTCCACCTTTTCCAGCGGGCAGTTGGTGGACCCGAATCCCAACAGCAGCGCCTACAACACCCAGTCCCAGGTGCAGACCAACACCGGCGGCAATCCTGATCTCGAACCGGAGGAGACCACGGTCTACTCGGCCGGCTTTGTTTGGACGGAACGGTCCGATGGCCTGGGGTTTTCGCTGGAGGCGTCCTGGTTTTACTTCGACCAGAAAAATCTGATCAACACCCTCAGCGCCGGTTTCCTGCTGGAAAACGAGGCGCTTTTCCCCGGTCGGGTGGTGCGCTCCCCGCCGCCCGCCGGTTCGCCGCCGGGGACCGTCGGTCCGGTCGCCTACGTGGACACGTTTTTCGAGAACGTGGATACGCGCAGCTACCAGGGCTACGACCTCGACGTCGGCTACGGTTTCGAAGTGCCGGCGATCGGCCGGTTCCGCGTCAGCGCGTCGGCCACGCTGCTCGATTCGCTCCAGCTTTTGGAAAACGAATTCGCGGGCGAATACGGCAACCCGGCGCTGCGCGGCAACGCGGGGCTGACCTGGAACCGGCGCCATTGGGGGGCCTCGCTTTTCGTGAACTACATCGGTTCCTACGCCCAGCTCAACGAGGCCCAGCAGGCCGCGACGGGAGACATCGAGGCCGATGTCCGGCTGAACGCGTCGGTCTCCTACGCCGATTTCTTCGGTTGGGAGGCGACGGTCGCGGTGCGCAATCTGCTCAACGCCGAGCCGCCCTTCGACCCCAGCCGCGCGGAAGGTTACAACCTGAACGTCTCCTCGGGCGAGACGCGTTACCTCACCCTCACGATGTCGCGCAAGTTGTAGGCCGGCGCTCGCGGCCGGGTATCGATTTTCTCGTTACAAGCGGTCCACCCGCAGACGCAGGAAACGCCGGCCGCCGGTGGCGAGGTTCGCGGTGTCGGTGACGGTGACCCGCTCCACGCCGCCGCCGAGCGCGACGGGCGCACCGTATTGCCCGGCGGGCAGGGCGTTCCAGGGGCCGGAGAGGTCCCCGGCATTCTCGGCCACGATGGCGACGTCGGTGGCGCCGACCCGCCGGGAAAAAGTGAGTCTCAGCGCCGCCGCGCCGCCGCCGGGGGCGCTCGTGCTGACGACCGGCAGGGAGGCGGCGGGCACGCGGCCGGCGGTGGCGCCGAACGCGTAGGCGGCGAGCAGGGCCACGCCGTCGCCGTCCGCATCCGCCCGGGGGCCGGACACGGCGGGGTTGGCGAGCTCCGCGTCGGTGTAGAGCGCGTCGAGCCAGCCATCGTAGCCGGCGGCGGTGGCGGCGCCGATGGCCCAGCGGGCAAAGGCGGTCCGCCCGTCGGGATTGGTCACGGCGACCTTCCAGGAGCCGTCGGCGAGCGGCGCCGGGCTGTGGCGGAAACGGATGTGGTTGGCCGTCACCTCGAGGCCGGTGGCGTTGACGGTGGCGCCGCCCGGGCCGGTCAGCACGACGGTGGCACCGAGCTGGAAGTCGCCGCCGAGGATCTCGGCCACGCCCGTCTCGCCGGTGGCGCGAACCAGCGTGGGCACGGGACCATTGGTGGCGGGTTCGGTGCCGCCGGAGGAGATCAGGCTGAAATACTGCGGGCCGGCGGAGAGGCTGGAGGCGGTGGAAACCTCGATGCGGTAGGTTCCGGCGGGCAGGCCTGTGAGGCGGACCTGCTCGACCGGATCGACACGGTTGATTCCGGTGGTGGCGGCGGCGCCGCGCGCCGTGGCGGTGTTCAAGGCGTAGGGCAAAACGTAGGGCCGGTAAACCGTGCCGGTGGGGCCGGTCACGACCAGATCGAGGTCGCGGACCAGCAGGGAGGCGGTGGCGGCGGGATTGGCCGGGATGGCGGCCTCGGGGTCGGTCCAGGCGAGCGTGACGCGCAGGGAACCCGAGGCGGGCACCTCCGCGAGGTAGAAGGTCGTGGTCTGTCCGGTGGCGAGCCGGCCTTCGCGCAAGTGCCCGGCGGCGGAGGCGGTGAGGTGCGCCTGGAGGCGGTCCAACGCGGCGCGCACGTTCAGAAGTCCCCAGCCGGTTTTGGGGTCCGGGCCGGGAGTCTCGAGGTCGTCGGCGGTGTGCAGCAGCAGGGCCTTCAGGGTGCTGGCGCGGAGGTGGCGTTCCGGACCGGAGGCGGACCAGGCTTGCGCCAGCAGCGCGGCGGCGGCGCTGACCTGGGGGGCGGCCTGGCTGGTGCCGGTGATCACGGAATAGGCGGAGGTGGAGGCCGAGCCGCTGGAGCGCACATTCACGCCCAGGGCGACGAGGTCGGGCTTTATCCGGCCGTCGTTGGTCGGGCCCCAGCCGCTGAACGTGGTCGACCCCGGCGTGCCCGAGATGGCTCCGGTCGCGGCGATGCGGTTGACGCCGTTCACCGCGCCGACCGTGATCACGTTTTTCGCGGCGGCGGCGTCGGCGAGGGAGGAAAAGCCGCCGTTGGTCCCGCCGTCGACCAGGGGGTGGGTCGAGGCGTTGAAGAGCACGGTGGTGTTGGCGGTGAAATCCTCCGGGGCGAGGTAGACGAACTGGCCGGGCGAGGGCACGTCGTCGCGGTCGTTGCCGGCCGAGCGGGCGACGAGTAGGTAGGGGGTCAGCGCGGCGGTTTGGTCGGCGTCGCGCGAAAACGAGCCGTAGGCCCCGAAGGAATTGTCGACCGACTGGGCCACTCCGCCGACGCGGGCGGCGTTGAACACCCAGGACGTGCCGCTGAGGGTGGGGTTCCAGCCGCGGATAGGGCCATAGGATGCGCTGGCCACCTGGATACGTCCGGTTTGGCCGGGGTATTGCATGCCGAGCGCGCGCATCTCGGTCTCGTCGGCGGTGGAATCGTGGACCTTGAGGCTGGCGGCGGGCGCGACGCCGCGGGCGGCGGGATCGGCGCCTCCGGCCACCGCGATACCGGCGGCGTGGGTGGTGTGGTTGTCCACCGCGGCGGTGGTGTTGATGTTGGTCACGCGTCCGCCGAACTCGGCGTGGGTGGCGAGGGCGGTGCCGAAGTCCCAAAGGCCGATGGTCTGGCCCGCGCCGGTGATCGTGGGGTAGGCGAGGTTGGCGGCGGCCTGGCCGATGGTCTCGGCCAGGGTGAAGGGGGCGGCGGAGGCCTCGTTCGAGGCGGCGGAGTCCAGGCCGTTGGTGGCGGTGACGCGGTAGCGGTAGGTGGTGCCGGGGGTGAGATCGATGTCGAAGTAGCTCGTGATTCCGGGCCCGGTGGTGGCGAGGGCGGCGAAGGAGCCTCCGACCGGTGCGCGCTCGATTTTAATGCCGACCTCATCGTTGGCGTTGTCCGTCCAGGTCAGGCGGATCGAGGTGGGCGTGGACGGAGCGGCGACGAGGTTGGTGGGCGTGGCGGGCGGGGCGGAGACGACCAGGGTGGTGGCGGGGACCTCGGCGGTGGGCGCCGCGTCTCGGCCGGTGGTGGCGACCACGCGGTAGACGTAGGCGGTGGCGGGCGCGAGGCCCTGGTCGATGTAATTGGTGACGTTGGGGGCGGTGGTGAAGACGGTGGTGAAGGTGGCCTCGGTCGAAAGGCGGCGGTCGATTTTGAAGCCGGTTTCGGTGGTCGAATTGTCGGTCCAGGAGAGGCCCACCGTGGTGCCGGTGACGCCGGTCACGGCCAGGGAGGTCGCGGCCGAGGGCGGCTGGGCGCCGATGAAGACCGGGGTGATCGCGGCGTTCGCGGTGGACTCGTAGGCGAGGCCGTTCAGCCGGATACGGTAATCGGGCAGGATGGTGATGTCGGCGTAGCCGTAGCGAAAACCGGTGCCGAGGCGGAAGCGCAGGGGCAGGATGCCGCGGCCTTTGGCGTTCCACACGCCGAAGGTGCCGGCCAGGTCCACGTATTGAGCATTTTGCCAACCGCTGGCGTTGATCACCTGGTTCTCGGCGTAGCGGGCGACCTGGCCGACGACCTGGCCGTTGATCACCGTGGTGGTGCCGCGGAGACTGTTGAACGACAGGTTGCCCTGCACCAGCACCTGGGAGGCGTTCGGCGTGAAGGCGGTATTCCAGCGTAGCTGGTAGCGGCCGTCGGCGAGGTCGGTCTTGCCGACGATCCCGGCGGAAGTGGGCACGACGTAGGCCTCGCCGCTCTGCATGTTGAACCAGACGCCGATGGCGGAGTTGCCATCGGTGCCGTCGGTCGCGCTGCTGGCGGGCGTGATCAGGTCGAGGGAGTTCAGGTCGTGGGTGACGACGGCGGCGGGCAGAGCGGCGACGAGCAGGAGGGCGAGCGGCGTTCTCCGGACGAGGCGGGCGAGCGCACAAAAAGAGCGAAACGGGGACACGGAAGAAACGGGGGTTTGGCGGACAAAAACGGGAAACGGGACCAACACAAAAGCGTCCGGGCGAGCCGGCTCGCCGCGGACGCGCGGAAGGACAGGACGGAGGGAATCAGACCCGGCGGCGGCGAAGCGCCGCCACGGCGAGGAGGGCGCCGCCGGCGAGCGCGGCGGCGGAGGCGGGCTCCGGAATAGCGGTCGGGATGGTGATGCCGGCGCCCGGGACGGACTCGTAGGCGAAGCTGTTCAAGGTGACGGTAAAGTCGGGGTTTACCGTGATCTCCGCGTAGCCGTAGTGGGTGTTCACATCTGCATCGGTGAAGTTGACCCCGATGTAACCGGTGCCGAGGTCGTCGAAGGAGTTGTAGAAGTCGGTTGTTACGCTGGCGAGGATGGTGAAGTCGTCGGTGAAAAAGGAAAAGCCATCCACGACGTCCCCTTCGGCCAGGCGGGCGACGCCGTTGCCCACGTTCACCCATTGGGCGGCATCGAAGAAGGGCGTTTTATTCACGAGATTCACGTAGCCGTTGCCGCCGTTGAAGTTGATTTGGAACTGACCGAGCGCGAGGGGCAGGAAGCCGGAAGATGTGGGCTGGTAGGTGGCTTCGCCGGTGAAAAAATTAAACCAGACACCGCTGGCGTCGAAGCTGGCGCCCTCGAGGGCGGTGACGTCGGGGACGTCCCAGGTGATTACGGCGGCGGGCAGCGAGGCGGCACCGAGGAGAAAAGCGCCCGAAGCGAGCGCGGAAATGCGACGAAGGGAGGCGAGAAGTGAGTTCATGCGATGAATCTTTTGCATAAATTATGCCAGCAACCGGTGGCGGAGGTCGCGGGCGGCGGAGTTGTTTTTGGTCGGAAATTCGAGTTGGGTGGGCGTCCTATGAACGTTCACGCCCGTATCTCGAAGGAATGGCGACGCCGCATGAGCATCCTCTTTCTCATGCTTTTCGTGTCGGCGGTGTGGTTTTTTATCGACGGTTACCTCCGCTGGCCGGCGGAGGCGAAACGCCACGAGGTTTTCGCCCCCCTGGCCGAGGAATTGATCGCGGCCGGCCAGGCCAAGGACGCCAAGGATCCGGCCGTGACTCGCGCCTGGGAGCGTCTGGCGCGGGAGCGCGATTGGCCCAAGACCGTGCCCAAGCCCCGCACGGCCGGCGACCTCACCGGACAACGCGTGACCGGCTGGGTGTTTTTTGTCTGGGCGGCGGGTTTCGCCGGCTGGGTGGCGTGGAATCACACCCGCAGTGTGCGGGCGGAGGGCGACTGGGTGACCGGTGCCTCGGGCGAACGCGTCCACCTCGATAGCATCGTGGAGATGGATCGCCGCAAGTGGGCGGACAAGGGCATCGCCTACGCCATCTATGAGGAGGGCGGGAAACGCCGCCGCCTGACGCTGGACGACCACAAGTTTCTCGGTTGCGAGGCCATCATCCTCGAAGCGGAAAAACGCATGGCGGCGCGCGCGGCGGCCACCCCCGCGGCGGCGGCTCCGGCGGGCGACGCGCAGGCGGGCTGATACCGGACGCGGTGGAGACGCGGCCGGGCGCCCCGGCTCAGTCCGCCGGCCAGTCCGGTGCCGGCGGGCTGAAAAAATCGCGCGGCAGCTTCGGGTTCGCGTCGTAGTCCTTGATCCGGGTCTCGTGGAGCAGGCGGCCCTCGGAGAAGGTGCGGATCAGCCGCGGCAGCCGGACGCCGGCGACCTTTTTGTAGTCGGCGTAGTGGGTTTCCAATACGACGACCTTGCCTCCGCGGCGCTCCTCGCGGTCGCGCCGCACGATCAGGTGGGTATCATCGTCGATGTAGAGCGTCATGACGTCCGCGAAGCGCACCGTGGCGAGCAGCTTCAGGCAGGGGCGGCCGTCGACCGTGGCCTCGCCGGCATAATCGAGGCTGATTTTCCGGGCCTGGTAATCGTAGAGCGGTTGGTCGAAGTCGGCCTCGAGGATGAAATCCCGCTCCTCCTGGCGGTCGAGCCGGCGCGGCGGCTTGGTGGGGTCGTCTTTTTTCCACGGCGCGCGCACGCCGTCGTAGGCGCGGACGAGGGAGGTTTTTTTGCCCAGGGTCTCGATGCGCACGCTGCGGGGACGGGCGGCGTAGAGGATAAACTCGACCTCGGTCTCGCCCAGCCGGGTGACACCCTCGGCGCGAAAGCTGCGCAACGCCGCGTGGGCCGCGGTCCCTCCGGCGGCCTCCACGCTCACCCGCGCCACGTCGTCGGCCAGGTCGGCCGACAGCCGGCCCGCGGCCGCCGCGCCCAGTCCGAGGGCGGCCATTCCGATCCGTGCCAAACGCCAGAAACACGTCATGGGCGCATCGCGTCCGCGACCGGGCCGGTGGGCAAGCCCCAAGCGGCGCGGCCGCCTCCCCGGTTTTACGCTGGCGCGGGCGGGGGCCGGGCCTTTGCCTCGCGCGCAACATGGCAATGGACTTTGGCTGGTGGCTCCGCGACCCCGAGGCGGGGAAATTTCAAGTCTGGGTGGTTTTCCACGGCGGCGAGGTGACCTGGCGGCGCAAGCAGGGCCACCACGAGCCCTGGGAGCCGCTGGAACCGATCACCAGTGAGATGTGGGACCGGCTGATGGACGAGGCGGCCAAACGCGTGCCCCGGCGGCTGATGTCGCCCAAACAATTCGACGAACTCAAACGCGTGCGCGCCGCCGCCGAGGACGCCGGCACGCCCAAGCCCCTCAAACGCGGCGCCCACCTCAAACGCGCCCGCGACCTGCCGCCGCCGGCCTGAAGGGGGCCGGCGGGCGGGTTGGTGTTAACCTGATGCAAGGTGTTTCCCCTATGATTTTGTGTATACGCTATGGGATGTCCAGGATCTGGTAGGGGCTGATTTATCGCTTTAAGTCAATTAATGGTAATGGCTTAAGATTTTTCCATTGCAGTTGTTTTTGCCGGCATCTGTTTCGGGACCCCCGCTTTCTTATTTCGTTTCTACGCCCCCGCCCCCTGCGCCAGTCACTGGTTGCATTGTTTCTCGCCGGCGCTTGCGCCACCGCCTCCGCCGCCCTCGTCTCGTATGAGGGTTTTGATTACTCCAACGGTTCCAACCTCACTGGCGCCGCCGGCGGCAGCGGTTTCTCCGCCGACTGGCTGGCCACGTCCGGCGTCATCGGCGCCGGCCTGAGCTGGCCAGGCCTGCCCGCCGCCGGGGGGGCGGCGTCCATCGCCAGTGCCAGCAACACCACGACCTATCGCACGTTCGCCGAGCGCTCCGGCACCGATACCTGGGTGGGTCTTCTCTACCGGCGCGATTCGGCAGACAACGGGGACAGTAATGTGGTGATTGGCTCCGGATCGTCTGGCGTCTGGGTCGCCACCGGCACCGGCGGAATCAGGTTGGGCAGCATCGGCCCGTTCGCACCACTGAGCATCGGCCCCGCCTCCCAGTTTTCAATCAGCGTAAACGATCCGGTGGCAGGCGACCAGCAGGTCGGCCGGACCCGGCTGCTTTTACTGCACTTGGATTACTCCGGACCATCCTCGGGAACCATCAACGTCTATTTGGACCCCAACCTGAGCCAGCCCCTCGGCTCGCCAAACTACAGCAACAGCTTTTCCTTGGGGGCGCTGGACCGTATCGCCTTTCAGGGCAACACCGGCTGCACCGTGGACGAGATTCGCGTCGGCGACATCTACCAGGACGTCATTGGCAACAACGACCCCGACGGCGATCTAGTGACCAGCGAAGTGGAAGCGACCATTGGCTCCAACCCCCTCCTGCTCGATACCGATGGCGACGGCTTCAACGACGCCACCGAGACCCTCAACGGCACCAACCCCGCCTCCGCCTCCAGTGTGCCCGGCACGACGCGCATCGAGCGCGTCTTCGGCTTCGGCCCCGCCCGCGGCCTCGATCTGAGCGGCAACTTCCTCTACGCCTTCAACGTCGGTCCTGTCGGCGCGGCTGGTCAGGCGGGGGACGCCACTTTCACCGCCGACGACGCCACCGGCATCACCGTCCACGCGCCCAACAATCCCATCGCCGTCTGGAACAACCCCAGCCTCGGCTCGACCGGCTCGGACGATGCGCTTGAGCTGGTTTATCAATCCATCCGCTGGGCCGACCACAACTGGGGCGCTCCGGACCGAACCCTCCGCGTGGACCTCGCCAACCTGGTCGTAGGCCGCACCTACAAGCTCCAACTTCTCTTCGCCGAGGCGGGCTCCACCGGCCGGCGCTTCGACGTTTTGGCGAACGGCACCCTGCTCGCCAACGACTTTGCCCCCTCCGACGCCCAGGGCGCCGCCTACGCCTCCACCGCCGGTTCCGCCATCGTGCACGAGTTCACCGCCACCAGCGGCACGCTCAACATCGTTCTGGACGGAGTGACCGACGTGGCCGACGTGCCCTTCATCAACCGCGACAGCTACCTCAACGGCGCGACCCTCGAGGAGATCCCCACCGTCGCCCCCGCTCCCGGCATCACACCCGCCGCGGGCGCCTTCCAAGAACCCGTCGTCATCACTCTCGCCAACAACGCCGCCGGGGCCACCCTGCGCTACACGATCGATGGCAGCACGCCTTCGGATACGGTGGGCACCGTCTACACCGTTCCCTTCACGCTCGAATCAAGCGCCACCGTGAAGGTCATCGCCACGGGCGGCGGCTGGTTGCCCTCCGAGGTCGTGTCGGCCGACTACACGATTCAGATCTCCGCTCTGGCCACCTGGCGCGCGTTGCAGGGTCTGGCGGCCGACGGTTCCCAAGACCTCGCCAATCCCTCCGGGGACGGCATCGCCAACCTGCTCAAGCTGGCCTTCAACATGGCTCCGAACGCGGGCGACCTCGCCGTCGCGAACACCGCCGTGCTCACGCCGTCCGGCGTCTCGGGTCTGCCTCTCGTCACGGTGGACGGCTCGGGTCGCCTCGTGGTCACCTTTGTGCGTCTGAAGGCCGCGAACAATCCGGGCCTCGCCTACAG
>CAMCHD010000091.1 GCA_945874545.1 Akkermansia muciniphila
ACCTCATTGCTCCCGCCAACCGATCCTTTGGTGGCTGATCTGGCGGGAGCGCAACCGGCGCAATTGGAGCTTCCTCCTTTAGTTGGAGGAGTTACCAGTTCACCGCCGTCCGTCGAGGCACCCAAAACGGCATCTCCGACCGCCGCCTACGTCGCGCCCGTGACGCCCCCCATTCCCGACGTGGCCGAGGAACCCGCCACGATCGAGGGTTTCTGGGAAGGCGACGGTGGTGCCGGTTTAGGCCGCGTGCGCCTGTTGATCGCACCTGCCAAAGTGGGTGAGGTGGCAGGGTTTCTGCAAATTTCCGAAACCGGCCAGAATATCGTGCTCTCTCTTCGCAATGCCGCCTCCGACGAATGCACGTTTACTGAAGGTCGCCCTGATTACGTCTACGAAGTGGAGCTTAAGGATAACGAACTCCTGCTCCGCGGGCGCAAGGACAACGGGCTTCGGTGGCTCAAAGTTGACCTGAGTCAGCCCTGAGCAATGACGAAAACGCGGAGTTAGGCCGAGGGTAGGTCGCCGGTTGGCGCACTGGCTAGCCGATCCAGCGCAGGCCGAGTTTTAACCACAGCGGCACCACAAAGAGGCCCACCGCCGTCGTGCCCAGCACGACTTGCACGGCGGTCAAGGGCCGGCCGCCGTGGTGTTTGGCGATGACGATGGGCAGGATGCCCGCCGGCATCGCGGCCTGCACCACCAGCACTTGTTTCAACTCGCGCGGGATCGGCAGCAGCGCCGCCGCGCCCAGCATCGCCAGCGGGATCAATCCCAGACGCAGGGTGCAGGCCAGTGGCGTGACCTTCCTGTCCACCAGGGTCCGGGGCTCGGCGAGGAATTCCACCAGCGTGGCCCCGATGACCAGCAAACCCACCGGCACCGCGCACACGCCGATCATGCGGATCGCCTCCAGCGCCGCGGACGGCAGCCAGGAGGTGACGCCGGCCAGATTGAGGACGACGGCCGCGGTGAGCGCGTAGACCGGCGGGTTGAGCACCCGCCGCCAGCCCGTCCGCAGAGGCACCCCCGCCAGCATCAGGATCCCCACCGTCCAGATCGCCGCCTCGCAGCCGACGTTGAAAACGAACAGCACGCCCAGTGTTTCGCGGCCGAAGAGCCCCTCCACCAGTGGTATCGCCATGTAGCCGTAGTTAAAAATCCCGACACTGAAGGCGAAGGTCCGCAGTCCGCCGCCCACCGTGAAGCCGGCCCGTTTGGCCACCAGATAGGCGAAGGCGATGCCGCCGGCCATGGTCGCGAAGCCCAGCGCCGGCCCGGCCAGCAGGTTGCCCGGGTCGCGCAGGGCGGCGTTGCCCAGCACGTGGCTGAAGATGAGACAGGGGTAGAGCAGGTTGACCACCAGCTTCAGGAGACTCTCGTCGGCTTCCGCGCGCAGCCAGCCGGCGCGCCGTGCGCCCGCCCCGGCGGCGATCACCGCGAAGACCGGCAGCACCAACCCCAGCAGTTTCCAATAACCGGGCAGCATGTTTTGCCCCGCAGCAGGCCCCGCCACCGCGGCGGTGTCAAAGATTGCGCGCCCGCCTCAGACCGCCGTCTCGCTGAAACGCGTCTCGCGGATCACCGTGATCTTGATCGTCGAGGGGTATTGCAGCTCCTCCTCGATCTTCTGGCGGAGGATCTTGCTGATCTCGCGCGCGCGCTCGTCGTCCACCTTCTGCGGGTTGACGATCACCCGCACCTCGCGGCCGGCCTGGATGGCGAAGGCCTGCTGCACGCCGTCGATCGCGCCGGCCAGTTTTTCCAGCCGGTCGAGGCGCTGGATGTAGGTGTGCATCGATTCGGCGCGCGCGCCGGGGCGCACCGCCGAGATGGTGTCGGCGAGGATGACGAGGCCGGCGTAGACCGTCTCGGGTTTCACCTCCTCGTGGTGGGCGGCGACGGCGTTGACCACGATGGAGGTCTCGCCGTGCCGGCGCACGAAGTCCGCCCCGATGGTGGCGTGGCTGCCCTCGTAGTCGCCCTCGATGGCCTTGCCGATGTCGTGCAGCAGGCCGGCGCGTTTGGCGACATTGGGATCGAGGCCCAGTTCGCTGGCCATGAGCGAGCAGAGGAAGCCCACCTCCACGGAGTGGTCGAGGACGTTCTGGGAGTAGGAAAAGCGGAATTTCAGTTTGCCCAGCATCTGGATGATCTCGGGGCGCAGGCCGTTGATGCCGAGGCGTTGCACGGCCTGTTCGCCGTCGCGCTGGAGGTTCACCTCGAGCTCGTCGTTCGCGAGGCGGACCGCCTCCTCGATGCTGGCGGGGTGGATGCGGCCGTCCTTCACCAGGGCCTCCAGGGCGGCGCGCGCGACCTCGCGGCGCACCGGATCGAAGGAGGAGACGAGGACCATCTGGGGCGACTCGTCGATCAACAGGGTGACGCCGGTGGACGCCTCGAAGGCCTTGATGTTGCGGCCTTCGCGGCCGATGATGCGGCCTTTCATCTCCTCGTTGGGTAGCGAGACGATGGTGGCGGTGATGTCGTTGTTGGGCCGCGACGACATGCGCTGCATGGTCGTCACGAGGATGCGTTTCGCCTCGGCTTGGAGATCCTGTTCCGAGCGGTCGAGGATCTGCCGGCGCAGGGCGCGCAACTCGTCCTGGCACTCCAGCTGCACCTCCTCGCGCAGGGCCCGGCGGATGTCCTCCGCGTCCATCTGGGACACGCCCTCGAGGCGTTTGCGCAGCGATTTGGACAGGGAGCGGATGGCGTCGCGCGCCTGGCGGATGGCGCTGTCCTCGCGGGCCAGGCGCTCCCCGCGCTGCTCCAGCTGGTGGTCGAGCAGCGCTATGGATTCCTCGTGGGAGCGGATCTCGCGCAGGCGGAGGTCCATCTCGATCTCGCGGCGGTCGAGCTCGCGATTCACCTCGGCGCGGCGTTCTACCAATTCGCGCTCGACGCGCTGCCTCTCCTCCTCGGCCCGCACCATGGCCTCGCGGCGCGCCACCTCGATCAGTTCCGCGCCTTGTTCCCGGGCGGCGCGGCGGGTCGCCTGGGTGACGAGCCAAACGACCGCGAAACCGGCGGCGGCGCCGGTGAGCAAAACCGCCGCCCACGGCCAATACAGGGTCAGGTCTTCCGTCGCTTGGATTTGTGCGATCGGGATGGGCGGGAATGCGAGACTGGCGTCCATGGACTGCTTTGTCAGTGCTCCGAGTCGGGA
This sequence comes from Akkermansia muciniphila, assembly GCA_945874545.1. Taxonomy (GTDB): domain Bacteria; phylum Verrucomicrobiota; class Verrucomicrobiia; order Opitutales; family Opitutaceae; genus IMCC26134_A. Next base: position 3,167 of record CAMCHD010000091.1, read on the forward strand.
GGAAATTCAATCTTTCATCACCGTGCCGTCCGCCGGCCTCGGCCCGGGCTTGCCGCTGCGCCGCCGATCGGATTGCTAGGGCGAACCCTCCCCCTCCATGTTAACGAACGGTCTCATCAAGGCTTGGGAAAATCCCGAGCTCGTAGCGCTCAATAAATTGCCGCCCCGCGCGTCCTTCGACGCCTACGCCACCCTCGCCCAGGCCCGGGCGGGGCGGCGGGAGAAGTCGCCCTGGTTCCGTTCGCTCGACGGCGAGTGGCAGTTCCGGCTCGAGCGCTCCCCGGAGGACGCGCAGCGCTTCGCCGAGGGCCGGCCGTTCAACGACAGCGCCGCGTGGGGCGTAATCCCGGTGCCGGCCAACTGGCAGATGCACGGTCACGGCATCCCGCATTACACGAATGTGAAGATGCCGTTCCGCGAGGAGCCGCCCTACACCCCCGCCGTGAATCCCACCGGGGTTTACCGTCGCCTTTTTCGTATCCCCGCCGCCTGGCAGGGTGGCCGCGTGGTGCTTCATTTCGGCGGCGCGGACAGCGTGCTCGCGGTCTATGTCGACGGCGTGGCGGTCGGCCTTTCCAAGGACTCTCGCCTGCCGGCCGAGTTCGACCTGACCGCCCTGGTGCGCCCGGGCGTCGACCACGAATTGGTCGCGATCGTGGTGCAGTATTCCGACGCTTCCTTTCTCGAGGACCAGGACATGTGGCGCCTCGGCGGACTCCACCGTTCGGTCTGTCTTTACGCCACGCCGGCGGTGCATCTCGCCGACATCAAGATCACCCCCCGCCTCGATCCGGTGACCCCGGCCGCCGGCCCCGCGGAACTGGAGGTGCTGGTCGCGGTCGGCTTCCCGCAAAACCTGCCGCTGCCCGGCACGCGCGTCACGGTGCGGGTGCTCGATCCGCAGGGCCGGGCCGTCTTGAAAAAGCCCGCCGTCCTCGAGGTGCCGCACGCCCGCGGCCACATGACCTTCGACCGGGGATCGGCGCGTTTTCTGCTCGCCGTGCCCGCCGCGCGCCTCCGCCTTTGGTCGGCCGAGGACCCCGCGCTCTACACCGTGTTGGTGTCGCTCGCCCCGCCCAAGGGTTCCGGAGCCGACGCCTCCCACGCCGCGATTCGCACCGGGCTGCGCCGGGTCGAGATCCGAAATCGCGACCTGCTGATCAACGGCCGTCGCGTGCTGATCAAGGGCGTCAACCGCCACGACCATCACCCCGACCACGCCAAGGCCCTCACGGTGGAGACCATGCGCGAGGACCTCGTCCTGATGAAGCGGTTCAATTTCAACGCGGTGCGCTGCTCCCATTACCCGAACGACCCGCGTTTCCTCGATCTCTGCGACGAGCTCGGGCTCTACGTGATCGACGAGACCGACGCCGAGTCGCACGACTTCCACAACACCCTCTGCCACGATCCGCGCTACGCCACGCCCTGGCTGGATCGCGCCCTGCGCATGGTCGTGCGCGACGTCAACCACCCCTCCATCATCGCCTGGTCCCTGGGCAACGAATCCGGCTACGGCCCGGCCCACGACGCCGCCGCCGGCTGGATCCGGCACTACGATCCGTCGCGTCCCGTCCACTACGAGGGCGCGATCTCCCGCTGGCAGTCCAAGACCACTTTTGTCCACGGGTCGGCCGCGAGCGATTTGATCTGCCCGATGTATACCGAGATCAAGGATCTCGCCGACTGGCTCGACTTCGCCGACCGCCACTGCCCGCCCCCGGCCGTCGATTATCGCACCACGCTCGACGTTTTGTTCGCCGCCGGCCTTCAGACCGCGGACTCCGACCGCGCCCGGCTTTATCCCCTGCCGACCCCGCTCCACCCGCTGGCCCGGCCGGTGATCCTTTGCGAGTATTCGCACGCGATGGGGAACTCGAACGGCTCGTTGGCCGACTACTTCCGGCTGTTCAAGACCCGCGCCGGCATCCAGGGCGGTTTTATCTGGGAGTGGGTCGACCACGGCCTGCGCGTGAAGACCGCCGACGGTCGCGAGCATTTCGCCTACGGCGGCGATTTCGGCGACACCCCGAACGACGCCAATTTTGTCTGCGACGGCATGGTCTCCGCCGACCGGATACCGCATCCGGCCTGCCACGAGCATCACCGGCTGGCCCAGCCCGTCGCGGTTTCCCTGGTTTCCGCGCGGGGCGGCGTGGTCCGCGTCCGGGTGACGAACGAATACGATTTCACCTTCCTGGACCGTGCCGGTCTGCGCGGACGCTGGATACTCCAGGCCGACGGCGAGGTGGTGCGGGAAGCCGCCGTGCCCGCCGCGGCGCTGAAGGGCCTCGCGCCCGGCGCCGCCCGCGAGCTTTCGCTTTCCGTCGGCACCGCGCCGGCCGGAGCCGGGGAACTGCACCTCATCGTCGAGTTTTATCTCGCCCGCGACACCGCCTGGGCGGAGGCCGGTCACGTCGTGGCCGGAGTGCAGCTGACCCTGCCCGCGCCGCGCCCGGCCAAAGGCCGCGCCGCCAGGACCGCGCCGCTCGCGCCGGTCGAGGTCGCCGAGACCCTGGGCGGTTACGCGCTCCGGGCCGGGGCGGTCGAGCTTGTCTTCGATCGCGCCACCGCCGCGCTCGCCTCCCTTCGCCGCGAAGGCCGGGAACTGCTCGCACGCGGACCCCTTCTTCAGCTCTGGCGCGCCGCCACCGACAACGACGGCGTCCGCCTCTGGACCGGCCAGGACGGCAAGGCCCTCGGGCGCTGGCAAAAGCTAGGCCTCGACGCCGGGCTCGAGCATCGCGCGGAACGTTTCGCCGCGGGTGTGCCCGCGGCGGACGGGTCCGTCACCGTGACCCTCGCCCATGCCGTCACCACGCCGCTCCGCGGGAGTTGGAAGGACGTGCTGCACACCCACCGCTACACCGTGTTTCCCGACGGCCGCATCGCGGTCGAAAACGAGGTGGTGCTTTCCGCCGACTACGCCGACCTCCCGCGCATCGGGGTGCGGCTCGACCTCGTCCCCGGCCTGCGCCGGTTGGCCTATTTCGGGCGCGGTCCGTTTGAAAACTACTCGGATCGCAAGGACGCCGCCGACCTCGGCGTGTGGGAAAACACCGTCGCGGGCGAATATGTCGACTACGTGATGCCCCAGGAGCACGGCCACCACACCGATGTGCGCTGGCTGGAGCTCGCCGGTTCGCCGGCCGCCGGCCGGCCCGCCCGCCTGCGCGTCGACGCCGTCGGATCGCTGGAATTCAACGCGACCCACTTCACCGCCGAGGATCTCTACGCCGCGCGTCACACCACGGACCTCAAGGCCCGCCCCGAGACCATCCTCTACCTCGACGCGGCCCAGCGCGGGCTGGGCACCGCGAGCTGCGGGCCCGACGCGCTCGAGCATTACCGCCTCGCCGCCGGGCGCCACGCCTTCGGCTTTGTGCTTTCGACCGGATGACGCCCGATCCCGCCGACACCTTCACCCTGGCCGATCTCGAGGCCTGGCACCGGCCGGGCGTCTCGCTCGCCGTGCTTGGTCACCCGATCCGGCATTCGATCAGCCCGGCCATGCACAACGCCGCCCTCGCGGCCATGGCGGCGGCGGACGCGGCTTTCGCGGCATGGCGCTATTTTCGCTTCGAGGTGCCTCCCGAGCAGTTGCCCCGCGCGCTCGCCCTGCTCCACGCGAAGGGGTTTCTCGGGGTCAACCTGACCGTGCCGCACAAGATCCTCGCCGTCTCCGAGGTGGCCGTGGTCGATCCCGACGCGCGTCCGGTCGGAGCGGTCAACACCCTCCGCCGCCGCGCGGACGGCTGGGAGGGGTTCAACACGGACGGCCACGGCCTGGCGGCCGGGCTGCGCGAGGACCTCGGGATCGAGCTGGCCGGGGCGCACGTCATCCTGCTCGGCGCCGGCGGGGCGGCCCGGGGCGCGGCGGTCGAGTGTCTGCTGCGCCGCTGCGCCTCCCTCCACATCGCCAACCGCACACGCGAAAACCTCGACGCTCTGCTCGCCCTGCTCGCGCCGCTGGCCGGGGGCGCGGCCGTGACGGGGTTTGATCCCGCCCGCCCGCCCGCCGATCTGCCGGCCGGAGCCGTGGTGATCAACGCCACCAGCGCCGGGCTGAAAGCCGCCGATCCGCTCCCGATCGCCCTCGCCGCGCTGCCCGCTCCGCGCGCGGTCTACGACATGATCTACAACCCGGCGGAGACCGCGCTGCTCGCCGCCGCCCGCGCCCGCGGGCTGCCGGTCGCCAACGGCTTGTCCATGCTGGTCCACCAAGGGGCGCGGGCCTTGGAAATCTGGTCCGGCGCGGCGGTTCCGGTCGCGACCATGGCCGCGGCTGCCCGCGCCGCGATGGGCCGTTAGGCGAGGCGGACCCCGTCATGCCGCACCGCGCTCTCACCCGCCGCATCGCCGCGCTGCGCCTGCCGGAGGAGTATTCGCGCTGGTGGGTGCGCTGGCCGGTGGCGGCGCTTCTTGTCCTTCTCGCGGCCGCCACCCTTCCGCGTCTTTGGTGCGGCCGCGACGCCGCCCGGTGGCTCGCCGGCGACGACGCGCTGACCCTTGCCCACGCGCGGGCCGTGTCCGCCACCGTGAGGGGCGGGGTGGAGGCCGCCCAACTCTCCGCCCAGGGCGACCTATTCAAGAACGAGTGGCTTTTCGGCACCTACCAGATGTCCGCGCTGGGTCTGCTCCAGATCTGTCTCGAGCGGCCGTCGCGCCGGGCCGAATTCCTGCCCGTGGCGGAGCGCGCCATCGACGAGCTGCTTTCCGAGCGGGTGCGGGCCTTCGATGCCGCCCGCTGGCGGGAGGATCCGCTGGCCTCGTTGGACGGGCCGAAGGGCCACGCGGCCTACCTCGGCTACCTCAACCTCGCCCTTTCCCTGCACCGGCGGGTCGTCCCGGACTCGCGTTTCGCCGCGCTCAACGACCGCATCTCGGCCGCGCTCGCCCGTCGGCTCGCGGCGAGCCGCCACGGCATCCTGGAAACGTATCCGCTGGAGGCCTACCCGGTGGACAACGCCGCCGTGCTCGGCTCCCTGCTCCTGCATGCCCGCGCCACCGGCGCGGACTATTCGGCGGTGGCGCCGGCCGCGCTCGCCCGTTTCCGGATCGCCTGGCTGGATCCGCGTTCCGGCCTGCTTTACCAGGCGATCGATCCCCGCGACGGCGAGCCGGCCGACGCGGCCCGGGCCAGCGGGACCGCGCTGGCGGCGTTCCTGCTTTCCTACGGGGAACGCGAGGTCTCGGGCGTGCTCTTCACGGCGGCGCGAGATCGCTGCGCGGATTCGTTCTGGGGTTTCGGATACCTGAACGAGTATCACATCGGCTCGGTCGCGCCCGGGGCGGGCGACATCGACTCGGGCCCCTTGATTCTCGGCATCAGCCCGTCCGCGACCGGTTTCGCCCTCGGCGGCGCCCGGGCCTTCGACGACCGGCGGCTCTTCGTGCCGCTTTACCGCACCGCGCACCTGGTCGGCACGCCGGTGAGGCGCGGCGAACGCCGGGTGTTCGCCACGGGCGGGCCCTTGGGCAACGCGATCATGCTGGCGATGTGCACCGCCCGGCCGGAGGCCCCATGAGGATAAGTCCTTCAAAACCCCGGTGGCGCGTCTGGTGGGAGCGCCGTCGCTCGCGGGCGGCGCCCCGGCTGGGCCGGATCGTCCTGGAATTGGCGGCGGTCTACACGCTCCATTTTCTCGCCGGCCAGGTCCTTGTGCGTATCGCCTTGCTGGAACAAGTCCTCTCGCCCGGTCCGGGCGGACGGCTGGCGTTGGCCGTCGCGCTGGGTTTTTTCGCGCTGCGCCTCTTTGTCCTTCTGGTCGCCCCCGGCTGGTTCCTCGCCCGCATCTGGCTCCTGCTCACCCGCGAGCCTCCGGAGCACCGCGGGTGATCACAATTCCCGATCCAGCCAGTCGACCGTCACGCGCACGGCGTGGTCGAAGTGGCCGGAGGCGGGCTCGAAGACGTTGAAGATATGGTCGGCGCCGCCGATCAACACCGCCTCGGCGGGCCGGCCCTTCGCCAGCTGGAGAATTTCGGCCTCGCGCCGGGGCAGGTAGTCGGCCGAGCCGCGCACGCTGAGGAACTTGCCGGCGTGGCGGGCGAGGGCGTCGTCGAGATCGACCCCCTTGAAGCTGGCGAAGAATTCGCGCCGCAAGGTCACCGTTTTCCAGCCGACGATTTCGCGCACACCGACGCCGGTGCTTTCCGCCTGCGCTGCGGTGGCGGCGAGATCCCCGCCGGTCATGATCGCGTGGGCGTCGCCGGTGACGCTCGACCAAAGCACGACCGCGCGGAAGGCGTCCGGATGCGCGCCCGCCGCGCCGAGCGCGGTGGCGCCCCCGAGACTCCAGCCGAAGGCGCCCAGCCTGGCCGGGTCGGCGCCGGGCCGGGCGAGCATCCAGCGCCGGGCCGTCTCGGTGTCGGCGAGGCGGCCGTCGAAGGTGGACTCGATGGCGGTGCGGGCCGAGTCCCCCTCGCCGCGGAAATTTATCCGCAGCGAGGCGATGCCGCGGGCGGCGAGCGCCTCGGCCAGACGGCGCTGGGAATTTGCCGGTCCTTCGCTGTCGCTGGCGAAACCGTGCAGAATCAGCACGGCGCGGCCGGACCAGCCGGTCTCGGGCGTCAACCAGCGGGCGTTCAGTTCGCCGCCGAGCTCGATCCGCGACTCGCCGGCGCGGGTCGCGGCGCCGACCAGGGCGAGGGTGAGGGAGAGGATCGCGGAAAGCCGGGTCTTCATGCGGGCACGGGAGTTTCGGGACTGAGGTGGGAAGGGTTGAAGGCCGGGGCCAGCAGGGTGAGGAACTCCAGCGGTCCCGACGGGTCGGCGAGCAGCGCGTGGGGTTCCCCGCGCGGGATCACCACCACCGCGCCCGGGCCGACGGTCGACACCCCGGCGGAGAGGGTCATGCGGCCGGTGCCGGAAAGGATGAAAAAATATTCGTCGCCGCCGAGGTAGCGGCTGGATCCGGTGCTCGCGCCGGCGGCGAGGCGGAAACGCGCGCAACTGAGCGCGTCGCTGCGCGCGGGGGCGAGGCGTCCGATCAGTTCCCGAACCTCGACGCCGGGCGCGAGCGCGAGGGCGGCGATCTCGTCGGACTCGAAAACGCGGCCGGCGACGTCCCCGCGCAGGGTGGGGGCGGAGGGCGCGGCGGCGGCCGGGCGGTGGTGGAAAGGCGGGCGGGTGAGCGCGGCGATCAGCGGCGTTTGCGCCGGGTAGGCGGCCTGCAGTTCGTCGCGGTAGCCGGGCTCGTAGTCGCCGTAGTCGAAGCCTGGCGCGAGGGTGCAGCCGAAAAAGGTGTAGGCCTCGGGATGGTCTCGGAGCGGGCGCGCGCCCATCCAGACGCCGGCGGGCACGGTGACCTGCGGGCGTTGGTCGCCGAGCGAGTCGGGGCCGAAGGCGACGACCTCGGAGCGGCCGTCGGGGTGGAGCAGCAGCAACTCCGCCGGGTCCCCGGCGTGGAAGTGCCAGGTTTCGTCGGTGCGCAGCCGGTGGAGGGCGGAGAAGTCGGTGCGCGTCACCAACGAGTAGATGGCGCTGCCGGCGGGCCGGGGGCCGGTGCCGGCGTAACGGGCGGGCAGGGCGGGGTTTTCCAGACGATCGGGGCTGACGTAGTTGAGCGAAAACCACGCGCCTTCGTCGGGGATGAGGGCCATGCCGTGGCGGGCGATCAGCCGGCCGGCCGGGCCGGGGGGGAGGGACGGGGGAGTCATGGCGGGCGGGATACGTTCAAGCAGGTTTCGCGCCCCGGGTGGCGGGGTCGGGCCGTTTGCGGGCAAACTCGGCGAGCAGTTCTGGAAACGCGGCCGCGACCGGCGAATCGGCCAGGTAGGCCTCCGCCTCGGCCTTGCGACCGCGCGCGCAGAGGCCGGCGTAGACGTGCAGCTCGAACTGAAGGCGCAGCGGCGCGGCGGCGTCCGCATGGCCCAGCGCCTCGAGCAGGAAAAGCAGCGCCTCGAAGGTCGAGAAACGGTCGGAACCGTTTTGGGCGCGCAGGGCGTAGCGGCTGTTCCCGCTCATCGGCAGGCGCACCCGCCGGCCCCAGTCCTGCACCTGGGCGAGCATGCCGCCGGCCTGGGCCCAGCTGGCGTCGAGCAGGAGCACCTGGATGCGGCCGGCGGGGGCAGGGGAGGAGGGCGGTTCCTCGCCGCGGGGGTGCAGTATCCAAAGTTCGTCGACATCGGGCCGGGTGAACTCGGCCCGGACGAGCGGCCGTTCGCGTCGGTAGGGAAACACCCGCGCGCCCTTCACCACCCGCGGGATGAGGTTGCCCGTGCTGGAGGGACGATGGGCCTCGAGCACATGCTGGAGCACGTCCACGTGGATCGGGCAGGGCGCGGTGCGCTGGGCGGCGCAGATGCACCAGCGCGGCGGCACCTCGCAACGCGGGCAGCGGGCGGTGCCTTGCAGGACGACGCTCCGGGCCATGGCGGATCAGACCACGCGGTCGCCCATCGCGGCGAGGTCGCCCGCCGTGAAGCGGGCGAGGTTGGCGAGGAACAGGTCGACCAGGGCGTCGTCCTGGTCGGTGCGGCCCCCGCCGGTGTGCGGGGTCAGGTAGCAGTGGCGGGTGGTCCAGAGCGGGCTGGAGGGCGGGAGCGGTTCGGCGGCGAAGACGTCGAGGTAGGCGCCGCCGAGGCGGCCGCTTTCGAGCGCCTCGATCAGCGCGGGCTCGTCCACCGTCGGGCCGCGGCCGATGTTGTAGAAGAACGCGCCGGGTTTGAGCAGGGCGAGGCGACGGGCGTTGACGTAGCGATGGGTGGCGGGGTTTTCCGGCAGGATATCGACCAGGTGGTCGGCCAGCGGGAGGACGGCGGAGAGTTTTTCCTCCGCGATCACGTGCACGCCGGCCTCGCTGTAGACGCGGCGGCGGAGGGCGTAGATGCGCATGCGGAAGGGCGCGAGCAGCTCGACCAGGCGTTTGGCGATGGCGCCGTATCCGAGGAGCAGGACGGTCTGGCCGGTGAGCAGGCGGGAGGCGGCGCGGTGCTCGAGGTATTTCCAGCCGCGCGCGCCGCGTTGTTCGTCGAGCGAGTCGGGCAGGCGGCGGGCGAGGCCGAGCATCATGGCGAGCAGGTGTTGCGCGCAGGGCTCGGCGAAGACGGAGGAGGCGTTGGTGAGCACGGCCCCGCGGGCGCGGAGGGCGTCGAAGGTTTCCTCGTTGTCGTAGCGGGTGTAGCCGGCGGAGGTGAGGGCGATCCAGCGCAGGCGGGCGGAAACACGACAGGCCTCCGGCGCCGGCTGGCCAAAGGCGATGTCCGCCTCGGCGAGCGCGGGGTCCTCCTCCGGCGCGGCGAGCACCGAGGCGGACGCGCCGGCGGAGACGACCAGGCGGTGGCCGGCGGAGGCGAGGGTTTCGGTCAGCCGGGCGTGGGGGGCCGGGGAGAGCGCGGCGTTGGTCCAGATGGTAAGCGGGCGGGCGGGCGGCATGGCGGACTACTCGGTCTCGGTAAAATCGCACACCGCGTGCACGTCGAGGCCGGCGGCGCGCAGGCGGGCGGAGCCGCCGAGCTCGGGCAGGTCGATGATGGCGGCCACGCCCACCACCTCGGCGCCGAGGGAGCGGATCAGGCCGGCGGCGGCGAGCACGGTGCCGCCGGTGGCTATGAGGTCGTCCACGATCAGCACGCGGTCGCCCGTTTTGCAGGCGTCGGCGTGGATCTCGATCGAGGCGCTGCCGTATTCGAGGGCGTAGTCGGCGCCGACGGTGCGGAAGGGGAGCTTGCCCTTTTTGCGCACGAGCATGAAGGGTCGGTGGAGCTGGTAGGCGAGGGCGCCGCCGAGGATGAAGCCGCGCGCGTCGACGGCGGCGATGAGGTTGACGCCCTTGCGGGTGGCGTCCCACGCGATGGTCTCGACCAGGATGCGGAAGGCCTCGGGGTC
>CAMCHD010000092.1 GCA_945874545.1 Akkermansia muciniphila
GGCGGCCTGCGCCTGCACGGCCTGATCGCCCGCCCCGGCACGCCCGGCCGCGCCACCCGCCACGAGACGATCACTTTCGTCAACCGCCGCCCGGTCGAGAGCCGCACCCTCGCCTACGGCCTGATCGAGAGTTACCACGAGGTCCTGCCCAAGGGCCGCCACCCCGCCGCGTTTGTCTTCCTCGACCTCGACCCCGCCGCCGTCGACGTAAACGTCCACCCCGCCAAGCGCGAGGTCCGCTTCCGCGCCGATGCCCAGGTTCGCTCCTTCGTCATCCGCAGCGTGCTCGCGCTCCTCCGCACCGAGGCCCCCCCCGTCGCCCCCGTCGCCGAAGTCATCCTCCCCACCGCCGCCCCCGGTTCCCGACTCCTCGCCCCTCGCTCCCCGCTCCCAGCTCCTAGCTCCTCCCATCCGTCTTCTAGCTCATCGCTCCTAACTCCTCGCTCCTCGCTCCCAGCTCCTAGCTCCTCCGTTCGTCCCCCGCTCCCCGCCGCCCGCCCCTCGCTCCCCGCTCCTGGCTCCCCCCTCCCCGCTCCGCCTTCGACCTCCTCCTGGCGTTTCCTCGCCCTCGCCCACTCCGTCTACGCCCTGTTCGAAACCCCCGCCGGCCTGCTTCTGCTCGACCGCCGCGCCGCCCAGGAGCGCATCGTCTTCGAGGATCTCGCCGACCAGTTCGCGGCCGGCGCGGTCGTCACCCAACGCCTGCTCCTGCCGGCCGTGCTCGAGCTCGATCCCATCGCCTCCGCCCTGCTCCGCGACCGTATCCGGTTTCTCCTGACGCATGGTTTTGAACTGGCCGAATTCGGACGGCACACCTTCCGCTTGGAAGGCGTGCCCGCCGTCCTGGAGCCGGCCGACGCCGAGGCCTGCCTGCGCGACCTGCTCGACGCCTTCCGCGACGGCCGCTCGCCCGAGCGCCAACCCGAAGTCGCCCGCGAGCAACTTGCCCGCCTCGCCGCCGCCCGCGCCGTGCGCCTGCCGACGCAGGTAAACGCCGAGGAGATGCGCCGCCTGGTGACCCGTCTCTTCGCCTGCCGCGCCCCCCATACCAGCCCCGGCGGCCGCCCCACCCAGGTCGAGCTAAGCCAAGGCGAACTCGCCCGCCGCTTCGGCCGCACCTAAAGTCCTTCCGCCTTCCCGAATTCCGCCTCCCGACATCCGACCTTCGTCTACTCACTTCTGACTCCTGAGTTCTGACTTCTCTTCCCGCCCCCCGCTCTCCATGCCCCCCGACCGCCTCACCGCCCTCCGCCGCCAGCGCGCGCTGGTCGCCGAACACCTCGCGTGGCTCGACGCCGAGATCCACGCCCAGACGCCTTTCGAGTCGCTTTCCGCCGCCGCCACGCCGGTTGCCACCGAACCCTCATCAAGCTCCCCCAGTCCCGCGCCCAACCCCGCGCCCGTTCCGGATTCACCCGCGTTGATCGAGCCTGCGCCCGACGCCCTCGCCGCCGCCAACGCCCGCGCCGACGAGATCATCGCGACTTACGCCGCCACCGAGCGCCTCGACCCCGCCGCCGCCCGCAAAGGCTGCCTGCAACTCGCCGCCGCCGTCTTCCTCCTCGGCGTGGCCGCCGTGCTGGCGATCTACCTGATCTACTACTGATGCGGCGCGGAGACCGCCCCACCCCGCATCACTCCGACGCCCCCAGTCCCACTCCTTGCCTCGGATAGTTCGGGTTGCCAGCAGTCTACCCCTCCCGCCTGCTCGCGGAACACGCACGGCAATGCCCGCCACTCCCGAACAAAAAGCCCGCCAAGACATCGACGTCGACCTCGTCGCATCCGGCTGGCTTGTTCAGGACCTGAAAGACATCGACCTCACCGCCGGCCGCGGCATCGCCGTTCGCGAATTCGTGATGAAGTCCGGCTTCGGTTTTGCCGACTACCTGCTCTACCTCGACCGCAAAGCCCTCGGCGCCGTCGAGGCCAAGGCCACCGGCCCCCTCACCGGCGTCGAAGCCCAGTGCGCCAAATACGCCGCCGGCCTCCCCGATAATCTCCCCGCCCACCGCCGTCCGCTCCCCTTTCTCTTCGAGTCCAACGGCGCCGTCACCTACTTCACCAACGGCCTCGATCCCAAACCCCGCAGCCGCCAAGTCTTCAGTTTCCCACGCCCCGAGACCTTGGCCGAGTGGCTCGGCCAACCCGCCCAGCTCCGCGCTCGCCTCAAGGAACTCCCGCCCCTCGATCCCGCCCGCCTCTGGAAAGTCCAAAGCCAGGCCATCGCCAATCTCGAAGGCTCCTTCGCCAAGGCCCACCCACGCGCCCTCATCCAGATGGCCACCGGCTCGGGCAAGACCTTCACCGCCGTCAACATCGCCTACCGCCTGCTCAAGTTCGGCGGCGCCAAACGCATCCTCTTCCTCGTGGATCGCGGCAACCTCGGCAAACAGACCGAGGACGAGTTCGCCAACTTCACCCCGCCCGACGACCCGCGAAAGTTCCCCACTCTCTACACCGTCCAGCGGCTCAAAACCAATTCCATCAACCCCGCCGCCAAGGTCGTCATCACCACCATTCAGCGCCTCTTCTCCATGCTGAAGGGCGACGCCGAATTCGACGCCGCCAACGAGGAGGGTTCCGCCTTCGACTCCGCCAAGCCTTGGACCGCACCGCCGCCCGAGGTCGTTTACAACTCCGCCATCCCGCCCGAGTTTTTCGACTTCGTCATCGTCGATGAGTGCCACCGCTCCATCTACGAGCTCTGGGCCCAGGTGCTCCTCTACTTCGACTGCTTCCTCGTCGGCCTCACCGCCACGCCCGCCGGCAAGACCATCGGTTTCTTCAACCAAAACCTCGTCATGCAATACGGCCACGCCGAGGCCGTCGCCGACGGGGTGAACGTCAACTTCGACGTCTATCGCATCCGCACCCGCATCACCGAGGGCGGCGGCACCATCGTCGTGCCCGGCGAGACCGGCATCTACGTGGACAAGCGCCACAAGCTCACCCGCGCCGAGCGCATCCAGCAGCTTCTCCAAGACCTCACCTACACCGCCAACCAACTCGACCGCGACATCGTCTCCGAGAGCCAGCTTCGCACCGTCGTCCGCCAGTTCCGCGACGGCACCCTGCCCGCCTGCTTCCCCGACCGCATCAAACCCGACGGCACCCGCGAGGTCCCCAAAACCCTCATCTTCGCGAAGGACGACTCCCACGCCGACGACATCGTCCGCATGGTCCGCGAGGAGTTCGCCGAGGAGAACGCCTTCTGCGAAAAGATCACCTACCGCACCGGCTTCACCCGCGTCGAGAAACCCGCGCTCCACGCCGACGGCACCCCGCTCCTCAAGTCCGACGGCACGCCCGAGATGAAACTGGAGTGGGTCAAAACCTCCTCCCTCACGCCCGACGAGATTCTCACCAATTTCCGCAACAGCTACCACCCGCGCATCGCCGTCACCGTGGACATGATCGCCACCGGCACCGACGTGAAAGCCATCGAGTGCGTCTTCTTCATGCGCAACGTGAAGTCCGCCGGCTTCTTTGAGCAGATGAAGGGCCGCGGCGTGCGCGTCATCTCGCCCGACAAGCTCCGCGTCGTCTCCTCCACCGCCCGCGCCAAGGATCGTTTCATCATCGTGGATGCCGTCGGCGTCTGCGAACAGGACAAGACCGATTCCCACACCCTCAATCGCAAGCCCTCCGCCACCCTCCCCGAGCTGCTCGAATACGTCGCCCAGGGCGGCACCGATGCCGACGCCCTCACCACCCTCGCCGGCCGCCTCGCCCGCCTCCAACGCGAGTTCACCCCCGCCCAGCTCGCCGAACTCCGCGACCTCGCCGGCGGCAAATCCTTCCCCGATCTCTCCGCCGATCTCCTCCACGCCTGCGACCGCGATGCCCAGCTCGCCGCCGCCCGCGCCCTCCCCGGCGTCACCGGCGAGCCCACCGAGGCGCACATCCAGCAGGCCGCCGAGCAACTCGCCCAACACGCCGTCACACCCTTTCTCAAGGCCGCCTTCCGCCGCCGCATCCTGGAGATTCGCACGCAAAACGAGCAGACCATCGACCGCCACTCCATCGACGACGTCATCTACTCCGGCTTCGACTCCTCGGCCCTCGACCGCGCCCAGACCCGGGTGCAGAACTTCCGCGCCTGGATCGCCGCCCACAAAGACGAGCTCACCGCCCTTCAAGTGCTCTACGCCGGCACCCGGCCGCTCAAACTCTCGCTCAAAGACCTCCGCCAGTTAAAAGACGCCCTCGCCGCGCCCCCGCTGGCCACCACCCCCGACCAACTCTGGCGCGCCTTCGAGATACTCGAAAGCGACGTCGCCTCCGAGCCGCTTGCCACCACTGCACCCCGCCTCCTGGGTGACCAGCTTGCCAACCTCGTCACCATCGTGCGCCACGCCCTCCAGCCCGAAGTCCCGCTTGCGCCCTTCTCCGAAGACGTGCGCCTGAACTACGCCGAATGGCTGCGGCAAAAAAAGAACGCCGGCGTCGCCTTCACCCCTGAACAACGCGAATGGCTCGACCGCATGGCCGAACACATCGCGACCAGCCTGGAAATTCAGGCCGACGACTTTGCCGACGGCTGGTTCGGCCAGCAAGGCAGCCTCGGCCGCGCCCACGCCCTCTTCGGCGACCAACTTCAGCCGCTCTTGGCGGAACTGAATGAACAGCTCGCCGCATGAGTAAACCGAACGTTCAGGCGCTACCTCCGGGCTGGGTTGAAACCGAGCTATCAACCGTCACGCAAATCAACCCGCCGCTGGATCGCTGCATTCTGTCGGATTCTGTCGCGGTAGATTTCGTGCCGATGCGTGCGGTGGAGCCGGAAGGTGGCGGTCTGCTGCGCCCCGAAGTATCCACCTACGGGAAGGTCAAAAAAGGCTACACCGCGTTTATCGCCGGCGACGTCATCATGGCGAAAATTACGCCATGCATGGAAAACGGGAAAACCTGTGTGGTCCCCGACCTACCCGGTGCCGCTTGTTTCGGCTCCACCGAGTTTCACGTGCTTCGTGCCGAACAGAACATCGAATCCCGATGGATCGCCAATTATCTCCTGCAACATTCGACCCGCCATTCCGCGCAACGGCTGATGATGGGCGGCGTCGGCCAGATGCGTGTTCCCTCCGCATTTTTGGAAGCGCTCAAAATCCCGGTTCCGCCGCACGCGGAACAACAGCGCATCCTGGAGACCACCGACGAACTCCTCTCCGACCTCGATGCCGGCGTGGCGACCCTGGAGCGGGTGCAGGCGAAGCTGAAACACTACCGGGCGTCCGTGTTGAAGGCGGCGGTGGAAGGCTCGTTGACGGCAGACTGGCGCGCCCAACATCCCGACCCCGAGCCTGCTTCCGAACTCCTCCAACGCATCCTAGCCGAACGCCGCCGCCGCTGGGAAGAAGCCCAACTCGAAAAATTCAAAGCCGCCGGCAAAACCCCGCCGAAGGATTGGAAATCGAAATACGAAGAGCCACTCCCTCACGAACAAGTCATTCTGCCAAAGATTCCCGAGGGCTGGGCCGTCGCCAGCATGGACTCGCTCACAAGTCGCATTACGAGCGGCTCGCGCGATTGGCAACAGTATTACGACAGCGGCCCGGGCACATTTATTATGGCCCAAAACGTAAGGCCTGGCCGCTTTGACATGACATTTCGTCAAACAGTCAACCCACCCCAAAGTGATTCAAGTTGCGAAAGGAGCATGGTTTATTGCGGAGATCTGCTAGTAACCATTGTCGGCGCGAATACTGGTGACGTATGTCGTGTTCCCGAACCCGTAACTGAGCACTATGTCTGTCAAAGCGTCGCCCTGATGCGTCCGGTCGAGTTCGCCACAAGCGCCTATCTCGACACATATTTTAACTCTCCAGGCGGTGGTCAGTTTCATTTTGGCCGCTACCTATACGGAGCCGGGAGACCACATCTTAGTTTCGATCAACTCAAGATGACACCAGTCCTGCTTCCGCCACTCGCGGAACAAGGAGTTATCGTCGAAGCCGTCGATGACCAGCTCTCCGTCATCGAGCACCTCGAAGCCGACCTCGAAGCGAAGCTGAAGAGCGCGCAGGCCTTGCGCCAAGCCATCCTCCGCAGCGCCTTCACCGGCCAGCTCGTGCCGCAAGACCCGAACGACGAACCCGCCGCCGAGCTGCTCAAACGCATCGCCGCCGCGCGCGAGGAACGCGCCCGGTTGCTCAAGGCTACCAAATCCGCGAAGCAATCCCCCGCCTCCCCGCGCGGGAGAAAAAAGGCCGCGCCATGAAAAAGAAACCCGCCATAACCCCCGCCCCAAAACCGAGCGCCGCCCGGAAAGCCGCCGGCTACACGCACCTCGTCACCGCCATCTCCGCCATCAACACGCGGATGGTCACCCGCGTGGCCACGGCCGCCAATCAAGCCCTCGTCCTGCGAAACTGGATGGTCGGCGCCTACATCGTCGAGTTCGAGCAGCGTGGCTCAGATAGAGCGAAGTATGGTGAGCGCCTGCTGGAGAAGCTGGCCGGGGACTTAAGGGATCAAGGAGCAAAGGGCTTTACCGCCGCCGTTTTGCGCCAGTGCCGTCAGCTTTATTCCCTGTATCCCCAGATTCGACAGACAGTGTCTGTCGAATTCGCAGCACAGACAGGAATCCTCTCAATTCCGGCGACAGTGTCGCCGGAATCTAAACCTGCAATTCGGCAGACAGTGTCTACCGAATTAGCCACGCCCATTCGGGGGACAGTGTCCCCCGAATCACCTTCCCCGCTCTCCGCCGAGGAAATCCTGCGTTTTTCCTGGAGCCAGCTTCAGGAATTCATCCGCCTCGACGACCCGTGGAAGCGCGCCTTTTACGAGAACGAGTGCCTGCGCGGCCACTGGTCCGTGCGCCAGCTCCAGCGGCAGATCGAGAGCCTGCTCTACGAACGCACCGGGCTCTCCATCAACAAAAAAGCCCTCATCGAGCGAGCGCGAAAACAGGAGCCGCAGGCAAGCGTCGAGGACCTGCTACGCGACCCCTACATTCTGGAATTCACCGGGCTGGCCGACCGGGCGGAATACTCGGAAGACGAATTGGAAACCGCCCTTCTCGATCACGTGCAGCGTTTCCTGTTGGAGTTGGGCCGCGGCTTTTGTTTCGAGGCACGGCAATTCCGCATGACCGAGGGGCGCAAGCATCACCGGGTGGACCTGGTTTTCTACCACCGGCTGCTCCGATGCCACGTGCTCATTGACCTGAAAATCCGCGCCTTCCAGCCCGCCGACGCCGGCCAGATGAATTTTTATGTAAACTGGTTCAAGGCGAACATGCAGGCCGAGGGCGACAATCCCCCGGTGGGGATCCTCCTATGCAGCGACAAGGACGGCACCGAAGTGGAATTCGCCACCGCCGGCATGGACCAGAAGCTCTTCGTCTCCCGTTACCTCACCCAATTGCCCAGCCCCGAGCAGCTCAAAGCCTTCCTCGAACGCGACCGCGCGGAGATCAAGGCGCTCACCCGACCCAAAGATTAACATGATCGACGCCTCCCAAATTGGTAAACGAGCCTGGAGCTACGCCGGCGTGCTCCAGCAGGCCGGCCTGAGCTGCGTCGAATACGTCGAGCAACTCACCATGTTGCTCTTCCTCAAAATGGCGGACCAGCTCACCGAAGCCCCGCACCACAAGCCGCCCATCGTCCCGCCCGATCTCGGTTGGAAACCCCTGCTCAAGCTCGATGGTGCCGCCCTCGAAGCCCAATACACCGCCTCCATCGAGGCGCTCGGCCTCAAGCCCGGCATGTTGGGCGTCATCTTCAAAGGCGCGCGGTGCGATATCCACAACCCCGCGCTGCTAAAACAGCTCATCGTCAACCTCATCGATAAAGAGGACTGGCTGAGCCTGCCAGTGGATGTGAAGGGCACCATCTACGAAGAGCTTCTCCAGCGCTCCGCCTCCGAATCCACCAAGGGCGCCGGCCAATATTTCACCACTCGCGCCGTCATCCGCACCATGGTCGAGGTCATGCAGCCCACGCCGCAGGACCGCATTTGCGATCCCGCCGCCGGCACCGGCGGCTTCCTCTTCCAAGCCTACAACTACGTCCTCGAAAAGTATGAGAAGGGGCTGAACCGCGACGAAAAGCGCGCCGTGCGCGATGAACTCGTCGAGGCCATGGAGTTGTCGCCCAAGGTCGGCCGCATGTGCGCCATGAACCTTTATCTGCACGGCATCGGCGGCGACAAAGTCGTCGTCCACTCCGGCCACGACAGCCTGGCCGCACCGTGGGGCAAGGAATACACCATGATCCTGGCCAACCCGCCCTTCGGCAAAAGCCAGAGCCTGCTTTTCGTGACCGAGGAAGGCGACACCGAGAAAGACGATAAGGTCATTGTCCGCGAAGACTTCTGGACCGCCACCGGGAACAAGCAGCTGAACTTCGTGCAGCACATGTATTCGCTGCTCGCGATCGATGGCCGCGCCGCCGTGGTCCTGCCCGACAACGTCCTCTTCGAGGGCGGCGCCGGCGAGAAGGTGCGCAAGAACCTGCTCGAAAAGTGCACCGTCCACACGATCCTCCGCCTCCCCACCGGCATCTGGTATGCCAACGGCGTGAAGGCCAACGTCGTCTTCTTCGATAAAAAGGAGGGCCGCGCGAAACCGTGGACCGATAAACTTTGGGTTTACGACCTGCGGACGAACAAACATTTCACCCAAAAACAGTCGCCCATCACGCGGAAGGACTTCGACGAGTTCATCGAGTGCTTCAAGGCCGGCGCGCTCCACCAACGCAAAGCCACCTGGAGCGAAGAAACCCCCGACGGCCGCTGGCGTTGCTACACCTACGACGAGATCCAGAAGCGCGATAAACTCAGCCTCGATCTGTTCTGGATCAAAGACCAGAGCCTCACCGACACCGACTCGCTCCCGCCGCCGGACATCCTCGCAACCGAAATCGCCGACGAACTCGAATCCGCCTTCGCCCTCTTCAGCAAAATCGCCGCGAAACTGCCGAAGTCGGCGGGATGAAGGGTGGGTGATGGGAGGCGTTGGCGCCGGCGTCGTTTCAGAAAAAGCAAGGCGCGCCGTGTTTCCGCCCCCTCACCGCCCCGCCGCCGCCCACTTGGCCAGCGCCCGGCCGGTGAGGCTGCGGCCGCTCTTCGTCGCGGCGTCGCCTTCGATCCCCGCGCGCGGGCCGGCGTAGACGATCTCGCCGCCCGCCGTGCCGCCGCCCGGGCCGAGGTCGATGATCCAGTCCGCCAGGTTGATCACGTCGAGATTGTGCTCGATCACGATGAGGGTGTTGCCCGCGTCCCGCAGCTTGAACAGCAGGTCCATGAGGTGCTGGATGTCCACCCAGTGCAGCCCGGTGGTGGGCTCGTCCAGGACGTAGAGCACCCGCCCCTGCTGGCGCTTGCTCAACTCCAACGACAGCTTCAACCGCTGCGCCTCGCCGCCCGAGAGCGTGGTCGCGCTCTGGCCCAGCGCGAGGTAGCCCAGCCCCACCGCGTCGAGCGTCTGGAGTTTGTCCATGATCTTGGGGATGTTCTTAAACACCCCGATCGCGTCGCGGACCGTCATGTTCAATACGTCCGCGATCGAGTGGCCGTGAAAAAGGATCTCCAGCGTCTCGCGGTTAAACCGCCGCCCGGCGCAGCTCGGGCAGGGCGCGTAAGCGTCGGCCATGAACTGCATGTCGAGCTGGATCACCCCGTCGCCCGCGCAGCGCTCGCAACGGCCGCCACGCACGTTGAAGGAAAACCGGCTCGCGGTGTAGCCGCGCACCTTGGCCAGCGGCACCATCGCGAAGAGATCACGCAAGGGGTCAAGCAGCCCGGTGTAACTGGCGGGGTTCGAGCGCGGCGAACGCCCGATGGGCGACTGGTCGACCTGCACCAGCTTGTCGAATTCGTCGAGATTCTCGATGTGGCGGTGTTTGCCCGGGATGGACTTCGCGCCGTTGAGTTTGCGGGCCGCCGCCGCCGCCAGGACGTCGTTGACCAGCGTGCTCTTGCCCGAGCCGGAGACACCCGTCACCGCCGTGAGCAACCCGACCGGGAAACGTGCGTCCACGCCCTTGAGGTTGTTTTCCCGCGCCTCGCGCACGGTGAGAAAAAGCCCATCACCCGCCAGGGCCTTGGCCTCGCGCGTCACCGAGGCCTTGCGGGCCAGAAACGGACCCGTCCGCGAGAGTCGAGCCGGCAGCCGCATCAAGTCCGCCGGCGTGCCCTGGAACAAAATCTGCCCGCCCTCCGCGCCCGCCCCCGGCCCGAGCTCCACGATCTCGTCCGCGAGGCGCATCGTATCCTCGTCGTGTTCGACCACCACCACCGTGTTGCCGCGATCGCGCAGCTCGGTGAGGGTGGCGAGGAGTTTTTCGTTGTCCGCGGGGTGGAGGCCGATGCTGGGCTCGTCGAGCACGTAGATGACGCCGATCAAACCCATGCCGAGCTGGGTCGCCAGCCGCACGCGCTGGGCCTCGCCGCCCGAGAGGGTGTCGTATTCACGATTCAAGGTCAGGTAGCCGAGCCCGGTCTCGAACAGGAAACGCAGGCGCTGCTCTATCCCGCCCGCGATCTCGCGCACCGACTCGTGCGCCGCGACCGCCAGCAGCCCGGCCGCCCAGGCATGGGCCGCCGCCACGTCGCGGGCGAAAAACTCCGGGAGCGCGAGCCCGCCGGCCTTCACCGCCATGCTGCGGGCATTCAGTCGCCCGCCCCGGCAGGTCGGACAACCGCCGCTGACCATGAAGGTCGTCAGGCGCGCGCGGAAGCCGTCGCTGTCGGTCTCGCGAAAACTTTCCTCCAGGTCCGCGATCACCCCGGCGAAGGGCATGGCCCGGGCCTCGCGCATGCGCTTCAGTTTAAACGCAAACTCGCGCCCGCCCGCGCCGTGCAGGAGGGCGTGGCGGGTCTCCTCCGGTAGCTCGGCCCAGGGCGTCTCGGGGTCGAAGGGCAGCTGGGCGGCGAGCTGCTTGAGCAGGGCGTTGTGTTTGATGATGAGATTTTTTCCGCCGATGCGCCACGGCTTGAGCGCGCCTTCGCGGACCGATTTGGTCGGATCCGGCACGATGAGTTCGGGCACAAAACGCAGCTTGCGGCCGAGCCCCTCGCAGTCGGGACATGCGCCCTCGCGGTGGTTGAAGGAAAAGCATCGCGGCGTGAGTTTTTCGAAAACATCGCCGCAGACCTCGCAGGCGAGCGATTGCGAAAGCGCCAGCTC
Source organism: Akkermansia muciniphila (assembly GCA_945874545.1). Taxonomy (GTDB): domain Bacteria; phylum Verrucomicrobiota; class Verrucomicrobiia; order Opitutales; family Opitutaceae; genus IMCC26134_A. Next base: position 11,141 of record CAMCHD010000092.1, read on the forward strand.
GCGCCACGCGTCGAGCGCGGCGCCGGCCTTTTGCGAAAGCACGAGCGCACGGTCCTTGCCCTCGCGAAAGGCGAGCTCGAGCGAGTCCGCCAGCCGCGAACGCTGGTCGGCGACCGCGACCAGCCGGTCCACCACGATCTCGACCGCCAGTTCCCGGGTGCCCTGCCCGGCGGGCACCAGCTGCGGATCGTCGAGGTTTTTCACCACACCATCGAGCCGCACGCGCTGAAACCCCCGCTGGCGCAGGCGGGGCAGTTCGTCGCGCAGCAGGCTGGGCCGGGCCGTGAGCGCCGGCGCGAGGAGCATGATGCGTTCGCCGGCGCACTCCGCCAGAACGCGCGCGACGTTGTCGTCGAGCGAGCGCTGCACCACCCGGCCGCCGTCTTTCGGACACCGTTGCTCGCCGTGCAGGGCCCAGAGCAGGCGGGCGTAGTCGGCGATCTCCGTGACCGTGGCGATGGTCGAACGCGGCGAGCCGTTGCCGGTGCGCTGCTCGATCGCCAGCACCGGCGAGAGCCCGTGGATAAAATCGACGTCGGGTCGCTTGAGCTGCTCCAAGACCTGCCGCGCCTGGGTGGAGAGCGACTCCATGTATTTCCGGTAGCCCTGACGCAGCTCGCCGTGCTCGGGACGAGCTCGCCAATTTACGCCAGATCGCCTCGCGTCTAGATGGCACGCGGCAGCGCTCTTCGGAGCAGGAGATCCCGGCACCACCCAATACTGCAACGTCACCAGAGATCCCCTCACCGCCCAATGCTGCAACGCCCAATGCTGCGACGCCACCAGCGACTCCCATGGCTCCTCGAGACAACACGCTCCTCGACCTGCCTCGTGCATCTACGGAACCAAAGGTGCCGATGGCACCCGCTTCGGAACCAGCCCCACCGCCTGCGACCGCACCTGCCGCCGTGAATGTTGAGGACGAAAGGTTCGCTTCGCTCCGCCGTTCGTACATGGAGCGCCTGGCGGCCATGGGCCAGGCCTTCCGCGAGCTCCCGTCGCGACTGCAGCAGGACGATATGCTCTCATACCTTCGGCTGGGCGACGGGGGCGACGAGGAGGTGCGGCAGCGCGCGTTCGCGATCTTCTCCGAGACGCTCGAGTCGGCGCAGGAGCACACGGTGAATGAGCTGCAGCAGCGGCTCGCCGCCAGAGACGCCCAAGTGGTGCAGCTGCTTGCCGAGCGCTCGATGGGTACTGATGCGCTCGAGACGGCGCGAAAACGGCTGGCCGAGCTTGAGCACTATGAGCACGTCGCGAATCATTGGCAGCAGCGTTGCCGGCCGTTGCGTGACCGGTGCGTGGAGCTCGAGGAGGAGCTTGTGAGCTTGCGCGATCAGCGCGCCACCGAGCGAGTGGCATCGGAGCTCGCGACCCAGATCGCGCGAGATGCCGAGCAGCAGGTGATGGCGACCACGGCTGATTGCCATACAGTGCGATTGGTTGCAATTCGGTGTCATGGTGTGCCGTTGATTGCCGTTGATTGCCGTTAGTTCCGTTGATGACCGACTGATGACGTTGATTGCCATTGATTGCCGTTGATTGCCGTTGACTGCCTTTGATTGCTGTTGACTGACGTTGATTGACATTGATTGTCGTTGATGACCTCCTGATGACCTCCTGATGACCTCCTGATGACCTCCTGATGACCTCTTGATGACCTCCTGATGACCTCCTGATGACCTCCTGATGACCTCCTGATGACCTCCTGATGACCTCCTGATGACCTCCTGATGACCTCCTGATGACCTCCTGATGACCTCCTGATGACC
>CAMCHD010000093.1 GCA_945874545.1 Akkermansia muciniphila
TGCGCCATGGCAAAGACCCCGCCGCCTATCTGCGCGACGTGCTCTCCCGCTTGCCCGCGATGACCAACCAAGACGACCTCGCCGCGCTCACGCCGCGCCGTTGGCAACCTGCCGCATCGTCTGCCTCGTAGAGGTCACCTCTACGACACCGGCCTGCCTCGTATGGGTCACCCATAGGAGCCAACTTCGCCTCTTCTATCAGCCGTCAACGAGGCACTCGGCCGAGCGCTTACCGACAACCTCAGTGTCTCCTTCATTACCGCCATCCCCGAGCCCGCCGCCTTCGCCGGGCTCGTGGGGCTCGGGGCCTTGGGTTTGGCGCTCAGTCGCCGACGGACTCGTCTCGGCTGAGATTCAAAGTTGCCGTGGGCTCGGCGGACAGTTTTTCGGATTCAGCGTGTCAGTTTTGGCCCTCAGCTCCCTCAATTTCGATCTTCGCGCGGTCGCTCTCGGTCATGGAACCGTGCCTCCCGGTCGTTGAGCGACCGCTCAATGGCGTGGAGCCCTCGTCCCGAAGCGTTGATCAATGGCTCAAGCACTTCGCGCGGTTCTTCAAAGACGTTGAGCGGCGTTTCAGCGGCATGGAAGGTCCGTTCAACGACCCGGAGCGGGCTCTCAAAGGCCGGAAGTCATGCGGACGTAGCCCAGAGCACGGCGCGGAGGGTGCCGGCGGCGTCGACCGTTTCCAGACGTAGGACCTGGAGGTTTTCCGTGCGGCAGGCCAGGAGGGTGGCGAGGGCCGCCGGGTCCTGGTGCGTTTCGGTGAGCGTCTGGGCGAACTGGCGGTAGGTGACGCGGTAGGCCGCCTCGCCCGGTTCGAGTCGACGGGGCGCGGGCGGCGCGGCGGGGGCGGCGGCCGGCGGTGAAACGACGGCGGCGGGCGCACCGGGTTTTCGCCGGGTGCGGCGATCCGACGGCAGGACGGGACGGTCGAAGGGCCAGGGCGCGCCGAGCAGCCGCGTCACCTCGGTCTCGGCGGCGTGGATACGGAGGAACAACTCCTCGCGCTGGAGGAGGAGTTCGTTGATCCGGATTTGCTGGTCTCTCCGCATGGGAGCGGGGGAGGGAGCGGGGAGCTAGGAGCTGGGGGGCGGAGAGTCGGAGGGTCAGGTGGCCTTGTCGTCGTCGTCCTCGTCGGTCGTGTCGTCGGCGTCGTCGGGGTCGGGGGCGTCGGCTGGCTCATCGTCGTCGTCGGGTTCCGGCGGGCGGGGGGCGGGGGGGCGGCCGGCGGCTTTTTTGACCGGGGCGGCGGCGGCGCCGGGCGCGGGGCGGACGAGGGTGTCGGCCTTGGGGTCGAGGCCGGCGACGGGCAGGGGAGGGGCGGGGAAGGGGAACACGCCGGTTTCCCCGAGCACCTCCTCGACCTGGGTTTCGAGGGCGGCGATGCGCTCGTAGGCGGCCTGGCGCTCGGCGATCAGCTCGTCGATGCGCACGCGGGCCTCGAGGGCCTGGCGGAGGGTCTCGGCCTCGGCGCCGAGGACGAGGTCGCGGAAGGACAGGGTGGGGAGGGTGGGCTTTTTGGCCATGGGAGGGAAGGGATTAGCGGAAAAGACGGGAAAGTTTGGCCAGCAGGTTGGCGTCGGGCGCGGGCGGGCGCGGGGCGGCGGAGGAAGACGGGATGGACGGCGCGGGGGAAGGCGAAACCGTCCGGACCGCGGGTGCGGCCGGCGCGGGAGCGGACGGGCGGGTGGGCAGGGCCGGCATCAGGCTGGTGTCGCGCACGGGCTTTTTGGCGGCGGCGGCGGCGCGTTCGGCGCGAAGGGCGCGGGCGGCGGCGGCGACTTCGGGGTCGGGATCGGCGAGGGCGTCGGCCAGCAATTCGTCGGCGGCGTTCGGGTGGCGCGCGGCGGCGAGGCGGACGCGGGGCACGGGGTCGCGGACAAAGTCGTAGAGGTCGGCGCGGCGCCAGGCGTGGCCGCGCACGCCGAGGGCGCGGATGGCGGGGAGTTTATCCTGCGCCAGCAGCGTGGCGGTTTCGGCGTCGAGGCCGGAGAGGGGGCGGTCTTGGACGGCCCAGTGGCGGCGGAAAACGGGACTGCGGGCGGCGAGCAGGGCGGCGAGGGCGGGGTCGAGGGTCTCGCGGTAGGCGAGGGCGGCTAGCACGGCGGGGCGGCGGGTGGCGGCGACGCCTTGGATGAGGTCCTCGGCGACCGCGGGGTTGCCCGCGAGGCTGATGCAGGCGGGTTCGTCGGCCAGATCCACGAAGTAGGCGGCGATGCCGGGGTCGAGGCGGGGGTGGGCGGCGAGGGCGGCGCGCACGGTGGCGTCGGCGTCCTGGGCGAGCAGGCGTTGCAGGGGGCGGGGGAGGGCGGGGCGGGCGGCGACCCAGCGGCGTTCCTCGGGTTCACCGGTGGTGGCGAGGAGGAGGAGATCGACCTCGTCGGGTTCGGCGCGTTCGCGGGCGACGCGGCGGACGGCGGGGTGGGGGGACTGGAGCAGCAGGCGTTCGGCGGGTTCGGGCAGGGTGCGGCGGCGGAGCAGGGCGAGTTGCACGTCCTCCTCGTCGGCGGCGGCCCAGCCGGCGGCGGTTTCGTCCTCGGCGGGGGCCGCCGCGACGGCGTGGAGGCGGACGACGGCGCTGTCGTCGATCGCGAGCACGAGCGCGGCGGGGGCGGCGAGCGCGGACTGGCCGGCGAGGGCAAGCCGCACGGTGGGATCGGGGTCGGCGGCGAGCAGGGATTGTTGGGGCAGGCGAAGGGCGGAATTGGTGGCGAGAGCGCGGCGGACGGCGGGGTCGGGATCGTCGACGAGGGCGAGGAGTTCGCGGGCGGGCAGCTGGGGATGGAGGGCGGCGTGGGCGCGGACGGAGGCTTCGGCGTGGGAGGCGAAGGTGATCAGCAGGTGGGGCGGGGTGCGGGGGTTGGTCGCGAGGTGGGCGAGGATTTCCGGCGCGGGGTCCAGGGCGGCGAGGCTTTCGAGCAGATGGCTCGGCGCGAGCGGGTAGGCGGCGACAAAGGCGCGGGCCTCGGGCGCCTCGGCGGGCGGGAGATCGGCGAGGGTTTGGAGGAGGGTCGAGGGGAGCGGCGGTTTCCGCAGGGCCTGGGCGGTGCGGCGCACGCCGTCGCGTCGGATGCGTTCGAGGAGGCTGGCGGGGGTGAGGGTTTCGGGGGCGGCCATTCTGCTTAGAATTGTTTTCAAACTGGCATGTCGTGTCTCAATTGAATTTGGGCATCAGGGTTTTGATTTGATAACGATACAAAGGGTCGCGATCCGCGATCCGATCTAGGATCGCTACTAATCTGGCACGGCGATCTTTTTCGGATTCCACTTCAGGAGGTTGTTTGCGATTTGATCGTTCTATGAGGTTTTTAAACTGCGCCATGGCGATCGCGCTCCGGTGGGACAGGATAAAACTTTCGATTTCGTTATCAGAAAATCCATCGAGTTCTCGGGCATCGGCTGGATTCCATGAATCAAGTCGTCCAGCGATAGATTCAAAGATATCTGAGAGTTCACGCCTACCTTCTGGAGGAATATAGGGCACCTCTTCATGAATTTTGAGAAGCGTAACTGCCGGGAAGTGTTTCATTACGTCCGTCCGGGCCTGCGGGGGATAGACTTGAATTATCGGTTTGCAAAGCTCCCGAACGAGAGCGCTCGCCGTAGCCGAGGAGTCAATTGATAGGAGAAGGTCGCAAATACCCATGATTTCAGCCGGACGAATTGATTCGTGTTCCCTCCCTAAAAAATTCATCAATCGCCCACTAAAATTAGCCCCGTTTTGGGTGAAGCCTTGCCGTAAGCTTTCCCAGATTGCGTTTAATTCTTCCCGCTCAGCGTTGTATTTCTGTTGTTTGGCAACTTCTGCGACGGCCTTGGTGAAGAGTAGCGCATCAAATGAGCCGTCTTCAATTAGCTCGATTATAGATTCGTCGAAGTCTGCGGGAACATGCTCAAGCTCTTTTAAAAGCTTACGGATGTTTTCAGGAACTTTATCCGAAAAATCGGACAGTCCTAGCACTGCCGCAACAGAGTGCCCACGCTCCGACAAGACGTTGAGGTCAGAAAGGATATCGTGGTGGGCGTATTTTAAAATGCAGAGGGTAGCAGCGTTTCTAGCCAGCCGGGGGCGAACTTCATCCAAGTGCGGGACGGTGCTGGCACTGAGTTGTTCGAGCACCCACATTAGCCGGCGCATGATGCGAATATTTGAGTTCTCAAAGGCCTCAAAGATCGGTTCGACGAGTTCCCGTGTCTTTTTGTCTTCGATGCCGTGAACAAGATTCTCCGCGATGGTCGGACGGTAGTCCAAAACCAGATCAAAGATTTTCTCCTCCTGTGTGGCGGTCTTTGATTTTGCCTTGGGATCGAGCTTCTCACGGTTGAAAATTAGGATGCACTTGCACTCGCGCTGCTCGGTGAGTTCGGAGATCAACCCGAATAAATCCGATTCCGAAATCGTTCCGCTGGCGCGTTCGAGATCATCGAAGCAGACGACTAACTGACGGGTTACTTTTTCTTCAATCAGAGCGGCGGTGGTTTCTCCCATACCGGACAGATTAAGTTCCACGCCTGCGACCGCTTTGACTGGGGCGGCGAGCTGCGAGAGCAACTTGGATACACCGAGCAATCGTTGGGCATGAGTGCCTATGACTACTGTGCTGATACGCCGACGAACTTCCTGTAGCGTGCTTAATCCGAAAAGGGAGACGTAAACAAATTTGAGCTTTGACGCGTTGAGAAGGGTTCCAGCGGACGAAGTCTCGAAGTAGGTGTTAACGAGATGGGTCTTCCCGCAACCCCACTGGCCGGTGATGGCGACCGCGCGTAGCGGAGAGCCTTTTTGAATAAGTTTCCTCAGAGCCGCCTCGGCTTGTTTGCGAGTAGCCATAAATTACAGCGTTAAACCCATGTGCCAATAATGATAGGCTTCTGCGTTCACGGCCTTAAGCCCGTCCAGCCATGCGTGCTCGTGACCCTGCAAGGTGGCGGCACGCAGGGCATCGAGTTGTGCTGCGTTACCCGTGTAGCGGGCGGTGGTGAAATCGAAGGCGCGATCAGTTCGTAGATGGGCGGCAAGCGCGGCGGCACGAGCCGTCAGCACCAACATTTCAGCCTCCCCGAAATTAGGCCAGGTGACATGACCTCGGAGCGTCTTAAAACCTTCTAACAACAAAGCGGTGTCGGCAAATATCGGTAGTGTGGTTCGCCCTTGGGAACTGACGCCGAGGCAGGCGGAGAAGGAGTCGTTTAGCGAGGCCACCTTGGGAATATCCTTTTTTCTATACTTCGCCTCTTGGGCTTGGATGGCTGCATACACATGGCTGATTCGTGCGAAATCGGTGGCGTGCTCCAGCAGGATGCCCACATCGAAGAGCTGCTTGGCGACCTGCATACTTTCGCCGGGAGTGCCGTCGTCTTTACGGATCGGGACGCCTGTGGTGGTGGGCGAACATGCGTTCAGTTTGTCGCCGAGCAGGCTGTCGATGGTCGGCACTTGCACCAAGATTTCGCGATCCGGCGTCAGGAAGGACGTGGCAATTGGTTTCCTCACCAGATCGTGGGCAATGTCTCCCTCCATGACTACATCGAGCAGGACGTGGGTTTGCCCTTCTTTTACGGACGCAGTCTTGAAGTAAAATTTGAAATGTCGGCGGTTGGGCAGGTCGCGTTCCCCGCGATCATCCTCAACGACTTTGGAAAAGGGCTCCTCATTACCGATTTTATTAACCGCAGCAGTGATTTCGTCCGCACCCGCGCCGGTCACAATATCAATGTCGATGGACAGGCGGCGGATTTTGGGCAAATGAAGCAACAGGCAGGTGCCACCCTTGAAGACGAAGGGTAGGCCGCTTTCTTGAAGTTTCCCAAGCAAGGTTAACGCATAGATGCACTTGAGCATCAGGGCGTGGTTTGTCTGTTTATCGAGTTTCTGACTGGCCCGAGCGATCCAGTCTTTTGTGTAAACTGCGGGAGGGAACATGCGGAAGAGGTGTCAATCTGTTGGGTTAACTAACGTCACTGGGTTCGGCCGAGTGACGTTGGTTAATCGCATCGAGTGAGGGTATTGGGTTCTTTCTCGATGCCGCATAGCGCAGGATAGAAGCGATTTGCACCAGATGGGCATCGAGAACGGCGGCGACGACGGCTTGGGCTTCGGAGTCGTCCATGAGGGAGAGGGGGGCGTTTTCGGCGATGAGATCGACGAGGATGTGTTCGATCACGGCTTGGCGGCCTGCGGGGGCGGGTTGACGGCCCAAGGACGGGCGGAGGACGACCATTTTATCGCCGGGGCGGACGAGCTTGGCGGCGGTGCTGGCGGGGGGATTGACGGCCACTTCCCACCCCTCGTTGCGGAGCTTTTCGCCGACCGATTGGAGGGTCTCCAGCGGGGCATGGAGGAAGGTCACCGGCTGGGCCAGCAGGTGATGCATCCAAGGGTTGAGCTGCACGGTGCTCCACGCACAGAAATCCAAGAGCGGAAAGGCCTTTTCGACCAGACGGACGAGCTTGGCGACGGGCTTGGGATCGAGCGTCACACGTTCGCTGAGGCGGGAATACCAGCCCCGGCCGGCGTCGTGCAGGTGACCCTTGGCGACGGCTTCGCTGAGATAGACTTTGAGGGTGCCGTCGGTGAGCGAGAGTTCGGCGGCGTTGGCGGCGACTTGAATGGACGCGGTGGGAAAATAGGCCGGTCCGTCCTTGAGCTTGGCGAGGATGCAAAAAAACAACGCCTGCTTGTCGTCCGTCGGGGCAGTCTTGGCGGCCCAGCGTTGGTCTTCGGCGTCGAGACCGTAGAGGGCGGCGACACGGGAGTCGATTTCTGCCTCCAGCTTGGCGATTTGCTCGGTGAGCGCGGCGGTTTCGTCGCGCGCGGCTTCGTAGAGCTTCATATCTGGCGCTCGGCCGGTGGCCTTGCGGGCGCGCTTGGCGTAGTCGTCGGCAGCAAGAGACCACGGTTGCTCCAATGGATTGCGCGAGGTGCTTTCCGCCGTGTCGATACCGAGAGCGTGGAGAAATTGTTCGCTCCGGGCGCGGCGCTGACCGTAGAGAGACTGAGTTCGCTTGGCTATGTTGCCAACGAATTGGCGGTCGTCGGGAGAGGCATCTGGGATCGGGAGCTTTTCGAGGTATTGGGAGCGAAATTCCCAATATCCACCGCGTAATGGTGAAAGAGTCTGAGTTATCCAGCTCCACACAGGACCAGAGTTTAGCACCCCAAGAACGAACCAATCCGCTAGTGGCAAAAAGAAGGCTTTGTTATTAATAGTGAAGCCGGACTCATCCATCGCAAACCGGGCATTCAAACCTATTTCCGGGTAAACTATTTTAGGCTTATCGAACCATTCTCGATAGGCCATCTGAGGCTGCTGCAACTCAAACCATTCTTGCTGCGTGGCACGATGGTCTAAGCCGGCGATTTCGCCTTTGTTATTTTTGAAGGATCGGAATGGTTTGAGATGCTTTTCGACGGAGGGATACCGACTGATGTCGATTCCATGATATGTGTAGATTAGGAATGAATCGCGTGATTGGAGATCGTAGCGCCTCACATCCTCTCCAACCAATAATGGCCTGATGATTTCGTCTGCCTCAGGGGTGTCTTTTACGAGGTGATCACGTGTCTCTCTATTGATGATGAACACACCGTGTTTATCGCCGTTCTCCAATTTTGCCTCGTTGAGACCTGTCTTTACACCCCAGCCCAATATGCCGCCGCATAGCTTACCTAGTAGGGGGCCGCTTTGAGTCATTTTTGCCCGAAGATCAGCTGTTGCGCCAGTAGCGAGCCGAGGCTTGCCCTCTCCGAATTGATCGGAGGGAACATCTATCTTTAGGTTTACGAAATGGTTGCGGACCCCATCCGCATAGCATCGCTCCAAATCGGCAACTTTAGCCCACGCCGTTGACGTGCCAACGCGTGGTTGTTTCTGCCATAGAAAAATACAGGGATATGCTGTCGCTGATTGAAAAACCGGCAGGTCTCCAAAATCCATCACCAGCCGAAACGCTTGAGCGTCGAGCAGGTGCTGGCGGAGCAATTCCCCGTAGCCCGCGCGGAGCCATTTGTTGGAGGAGATGAAGGCAGCGACGCCGCCCGGTCGGAGTAGTTCGTGGGCGCGGGCATAAAAGTAGATGTAGAGATCGGCGCGCTCGGCGTGGACATGGGGGAAGCGTTTTCGCAGCTGCGGTTTCTGCGGCTTGATCAGCTCCATGCGCACGTAGGGCGGGTTGGCGACGACGATGTCGAAGCCTCCGGCGAGGGCGGCGGGGGCGAGTTCGTGGCCGAGGTTGAACTCGCCGGTGATTGAGGCCACGGCGGGCGTGGGCATGAAGACTTCGGCAAACTCGATGGCCCAGTGAAAGGCATCGGCTGGGCCGTCGGTGGAGAGCCAACCCTTGAGAGTGGTTTTAAGCGCCTCGATCTCGGTGCGCAGGGCGATCTTATCCGCACTGTGGGCGTTCAAGTAGGCGGCTTTTTTGGCGCGAAACTCGCGCACGGTGTCGCCGATCAGCTCGCCGTCATCGCCGAGCACATCGGCCGGAGCGGGCGAGGCCAGGGAGTTGCCGCACTCGATTTTGAAATCGAGATTGGGCAGCGGCGGCGGGGTGGCCTCGTCATACTCGACGGCGAGGGAAAGCCAGAGGCGGAGGCGGGCGATGCCGACGGCGAAGGCGTCTTTATCCACGCCGTAGAGATTGCTCTCGATGATTTCCAGTTTGCGGGTGTGGGCGGTGGCGGCGTCGAGTTTCTGATTGGCGTTGAAGAGGCAGGTGCGCAGTTCAAGCAACTCGTGGAGCATGCCGAGGAGGTAGGCGCCGGAGCCGCACGCGGGATCGCAGATGGTGACATGGCGCAGGGCGTGGAACACGGCCTCGGCATTTTTTAGACCGCCGGGGGCGCGGTCATACACGAAGGCCTCGATGGCGAGGCGGGTTTCTTTCGGGCACTTGTCGATCAGGTATTCGACGAGGGCGGCGCGGCCCATGAAGGACACGATCTGCTTGGGCGTGTAGTAGCTTCCGTGCTCGTGACGACCGGTGACGAGTTCCTCGAAGACCTTGCCGAGCATCTCGGGATCGACGGCCACGTCGATTTCCAGAGGGGTGCTCTCGGCGACGGTGAAGTTGTAGCGGGAAAAGAGGCCGCTTTCGGAATCGAGGATGGCGGCGAGTGCATCGTCGGGCACGCGGAGGGACGGCGAGGAATCAGAGCCGTCTTCGGCGCGCTCGAACAGACCGCCGTTTAGGTAAGGCACGAGGCCAAAGCGCGGGTCGGGTTGATCGCGCGGGCGGTCGGGCTGGTTGAGCCCCTCGAAAAAGAGGGGCGTGAGGTGGTCGCGGTAAAAGTTGGGCGTGCCGTTGGCGGTGCGGCGGGCGGCGGTATAGTGATCCCAGAGGGCGCGCAGGTAGTCGGTGCGGGTGCCGAGGCGCAGCCAGCCCTTGCGCTCGACGAAGGCCAGAAACATTAGCCGGTTGAAAAGGCGCTGAGTGAAGAGACGGAGCGTCTCCCTGTCCGGGAGCGTGAGGAGGATGGCGGCCTCGACCTTTTTGAAGGCGGCGTCGTATTCGCGGTAGAATTCCTTGAAGAGCGGGGCGACATTGAAGGCCTCGTCTAAGTCTTCAAGACGAGTGCGTGCGCCTCGGGTGCGCAGGAACTCGAAACGCTCCAGCGCCGTCCGACACGGAAGATTGGGGCCGAACAGATAGGTGAAACGCCGTGGTGAAGTCTGTGTGACTTCGCGCTGACCATCGGCGTTGAGGGTGTTTTTTCGCGAGACATAGGAAAACCTGTAGTCGCCGGAGTCGCCGAGGAAGAAAGCAAGGACGGCATCGGCCTTCTGGTTATCAATGAAGTCGGCAACGAGGTTGCGAAGGCCTACGCGGTTGCGCTGCAAGTCCACCTGACCGCCGACGCGAACCTCCAGCACAGCAACGGTGCGATTATCGGCGAGAGGTATACTGGCAACCTGCGACGCAGACGATACAGCGGTGTCGGGAATTTTAACTGGCACTGCGGCACGCCAAATCTCGGTGGTGGGCAGCAAGTCGTGAAGCAGGGTGAGCCAAGGGCCGCGCTCATAGCGTGACTTAAGAATAGGCTCGATTTGGACGCGCGTCATGCGTGGGGCGGATGGTCGAAGGATTCGGTGATGATGATCTCGGGCGCGGTCTCGACGCGCGGCGTGGAGTCGGCCGAGGCGACACCTTGGTTCTCCATTTCCTCCAGTTTGAAGCTCTTGAGGATGTCGAAAAGTTTATCGGCGAGCGCGGCGGGAGTGACCTTCACCTTCTTGGTGTCGCGTTGGAGATTGTTGATTTCGCGCTGGAGGCTGGCGTAGCGGGCGCGGGACACGGCGAGCTTGGCGAGGCGGATGAGACGGCGCTCGTCGTCGCTCACGAAGTCGAAGGCGAGGAAGGCGTCGAGATACGACAAGGCGCGTTTCTCGTTGGGGCCTTGCTTGGACTCGACCGCCTGCGGGGTGAGCGCGTCGGCGATGACGGCATCGGAGAAGGCGGCGGTGGCGGTGGTGACTTGGGCGTGATGGTCGCCGTGCAGCGGGATGGACTTTTCCGCCGGATCGGGAGCGCGGAACTCGCGAGCGGCCTCGGTGAAAGTGATCTCCTCGGGCTCGGCACCGGGGCGAAGACGATAGAAGGCGTCGCGGTGGGCGTTGCGGATGAACGCGACGGTGCTACGGGCTCGGGGCGAATCGGCGCGACCAACGCGGCAGCGGGCGGGGAGCTTGGAAATGCGGCGGAACTGCTCGGGGTTTTCGGCGCGGAAGCGGCGCAACTCCATGAGCAGGGTGAGGCGTTCGTCGCGCTCGTTGTCCTCGGGGGCGACCTCGAACAGGCCAAAAGAATCGACCTCCTCGTCAGTGGAGTAGATCTGGCTGTCCTCGCCGAGGGCGGAGTGGAAGGCCTGGAGCTTCATGATGGCCTTCTTCTTCAGTTCAATGTCGTCATCGACGCGGGACGTGGGATAAAAATTGTAGATGTAAACGCGCGGGGCGGTGGAGCCGATGCGGTTGACCCGACCGATGCGCTGCATGAGGCGCGTGGCGTTCCACGGGGTATCGTAATTAACGATCAGGTTGGAGCGGTGGAGGTTCACGCCCTCGGCGAGCACCTCGGTGGAGATGAGAATGTCGAAGTCGTGGCGACGCTTGCCGGAGTAGTTGGCGTCGAAGTTGGAGCGGATGTCGTCGCGGCGGGCGGCGCGGTTGGAGGCGTCGATGGTGATCACCTTGTTGAAACCGGCGATGGAAAGGCGCTTGGTCAGGTAGTCGGTGGTCTCCTTGGATTCCGAGAAGACGACGAGCTTGCCCTCGCGATTGATGGCGCGATCGAAAAGGTCGCCGCGCAGGTGCTCGATGAATTTGTCGAACTTCGGATCAATGCCGGTGGACACGACTTTTTCCCACTCGGCAAGAATGGGGGCGATGCGTTCGAGGTCGCGCTTGAGGCCGGTAAGGAGGTCGGCATCAAAGTCGTCGGGCTTACAGATTTCGATGGTGGGATCGTTGGCCTGCTTTTCGGCGATGAGGGCGATGAGTTCATCCTCGCGGCCTTCGAGCAGGCATTCCGTGACAGGGAGATTGGGCGCGATGTAGATGGTGCCGCGCGCAAACATGTCGATCATGACGCGGGTGGCGTCGTGGAAGCGGCGAAGCGAGGCGGTGAAGGCGTAGAACGAACTATCAAGGCGCTTGACCAACAGGGTGCGCATGATGACCGCGAGCTGGCTGGAGATGCGGTCGGCGTTGACGTATTTCTTTTTTAGCTCGGGGCTGAGAAAGGAGAGAGCGCGATAACGATTATAGGACAGGCCCTTTGCACCACCCGAGGCGAGCATGAGGACGGTGCGGTCGAATAACGCCTCCACCTCCGGGGATAGCGGATAGAGGAGGTGCCGGGGACGCTCGATCTCTGGGAAAACGATGCCCTGTTCGTCTAGATCGCGCTTGTATTCTTCGTTGTCGTTGAGGTCGGTGCGGGTGCGGCGGACGATGATCTCGGAAATGACCTTGGTGCGTATGCGCTCGTAGATGGCGACAACGGCACGGCGTGCGGCCTCGATGTTGGGCTCTTTCTTGGCCTCGCGGAACTCGCGTTCGCGCAGGGCGAAAAAGTGCTGGAGGTTGCCGACGCTCAGGGTGGAGCGCTTAATGTCCTGGAACAGAGAGAGGAGGTTGCGGATGTCCTGCGGCGCGTTGTTGAGCGGGGTCGCGGAAACAAGGATGACCTTTTTGGCGGAGACGGTGCCGTCAGGCAGTTTGCGAAGGGTGCCGGATTTGCAGATGCGCTGAAGCTCGTCGAAGGCGTCGGACGTGTCGTTGCGGAACTTGTGGGCCTCATCCACGATCACGAGGTCGTATTTTTGCGGGTTGGTGAGGTTGTGAAGCGAACCCGTGGTGATGATCTTGAAGTTATCGAGACGGAAGCGTTCGAGGGTTTCCGACCAGTTCTCAACCAAGGCCGGCGGGCAGACGATCAACGTGTGGGAGCGGTGATCGGGAAAGCCGTTGTAGAAAAAGAATTTTTTCGCGATGAGGCAGGCGATGATGGTTTTGCCAAGGCCGACCACGTCGGCGAGGAAGAAGCCGCCGTGTTTTTCGAGCAGGCGGTAGCCAGAATTGACGGCATCGGCCTGGTAGCTGAGACGCTTAAAACCTTCGGGGAGGTCGGAAATCGCGTTGGGATCGTAGTCGATGGCGGGGCCGAAGTATTCGGCGAGGAGCTTAAAATAGAGTTCGTAGGGCGTAATGTTCGACGTGAGGTAGGTCGAATCGCGCACCGCGAGGACGGTCTTGGGCAGCACGTCAACGGACTCGCCCCAGAGCGCCTCGAACTCGTCGGAGGCGAATTTAACGTCGGTGTAGTCGTGGAGGAGGACGTTGAACTCGTAATTGCGGGCTTGCTCGG
>CAMCHD010000094.1 GCA_945874545.1 Akkermansia muciniphila
CCTCGGCCGTGCCGTCGGCGCCACCCTCCCCCCGCCGCGCAAAGGCTCCCCCGCCCCCCGCCTCGCCGCCCTGGCCTGACTGCCGCGCCAGGCCGGCGTGTGGAAACACCGCGCTCCGCGTCTGGAACCAGACTTGCGATGCGTCATCCGATCTCCTAACCCAAGGCATGCTAGATTGGTCCCAATGCCCGGCGGTTGAGCGGGTTCCCGGCAAAGTCGGGGGCACCTGGCTTTTTGTTGGCACGCGTGTCCCGGTGAAGGCGCTCTTCGAGAACATCGAGGGCGGAGCCACCATCGACGAGTTTCTGGGCTGGTTCCCGGGCGTCGGCCGCGATCAGGTGGAAGCCGTGCTCGACCATGCCCAAGCCAGCCTCGCCGGGGCCTGAGGCCGGTCCGCCCGACGGTGCGCATCCCCTTCGATCAAGGCACCCCGGTTCCCCTTCGACGACATCTGGCCGGGCATGAGGTGAAGACGGCCTATGAATGCGGCTGGGCCGCCTTGCAAAATGGAGAACTTCTCGCCGCCGCCGAGGCACATGGTTTCGACGCGATCATCACCACGGATCAAAATTTCCGTTACCAACAACACCTCGCGGTCCGGAAAATCGCCCTGCTCGTGCTCACCACCACCGATTGGCGCCGTATCCGCAAAGACGCGGACCGCGTGGCCGACGCCGTCTCCGGCCTGAGTCCCGGAAACTACGTGGAGCTTGAGTTTGGCGCCTGAAGCCCGCCCACCTTCCCGAGCCCGCTCTATCCGCGCCAACGGCGCCCCCGCCCCCCGCCTCGCCGCCCTCCCCGCCCGCCCCGCGTTTTCGGCGCGTCTTTGCCGCGCGATTCTCCCAAACCTATCCCATGCCCACGCCGCTGACCGATGCCCAGTTGAACGCCATCTCCGACGCCCTGCGCGGCGGAAACAAGATCGAGGCCATCAAACTCCACCGCGAGGCCACCGGCCTGGGCCTCAAGGAGGCGAAGGACGAGATCGAGGTCATCGAGGCCGGCCTGCGCGAAAAATTCCCCGACCAGTTCCCCGCCGCAAACAAAGCCGGCGGCCAGGGCAAAGGCTGCCTCGGCGCCGTCGTCTTCCTGCTCGCGACCGGGGTCGGCGCAGCCATCTGGTGGAGCACGCGAGCCTGAGGCCCGGACCCAGCCAACCGCCCGAAGCCCGCCGGAGCATTCGCGGATCGCTCGAACGCTACCGCGACCCAGCCGCCGCCCCTGCGCTTGCCCTCGCCAAGACCCTCTCCACGCCAGCGCTGAGCCTTTTCCCCGTAATCATTCAACAATTCTCGGCACGACCCCATTCTTGGACCCGTGCTCAGCGGCACCGGAGCCCAGGAGCTAGCGGCGGAGACGCTGCGCTACTCCCGGCGGGGACCGCGTCTCAGCCACACGAGTGCGGTTCCGGGGGAGCTACGGTCGTGGCTCGCGGCGGCCGGGGTGGCCTTGCCGTCCGACCTGCCGGGAGAACTCGCCGGTTTGCCGACGCTTGGCTGTCGGGTCTTGGATTTCCAGGGGCGGCCGGTGGCGTTGATTTGTTTTCACGGTGATCGCGTTTATCACCTCTACGTCGCGCCCCAAAATCTGTTTCCCGACGAAGTTTTGGCCAACGAGGTGGCGTTCGTGGAGCGGGATGGTTGGGGCGTCGCGCTGTGGGCCGATCGGGACTTTGCCTACGTTCTCAACGGAGCCGGCCGCCCGGCGGAGTTCGGCCTGCGCCGAGCGGGCTGATCCCGGGTGAAAATGGGCGCGGGGTTGTCCTCTCCAAGCCGGAGCTGAGCCCTTTCCTCTTTTGTCGTGCACCAATTGTCGGCACGACTCCATTCGCCGACTAGCTAGGGCAAAACACTCTTGATCGCATAGGGAACCGTGCTGCTCAAAAACCGACAGAATCAGTTTACCAACCCGGGCAGAATTGCGGTAGAAGCGGCGCCGCCACCCTGCTAAGAGGCTCGATGAAGCAGCGCTCGTCCGCTTTGCTCGTGGCCGAGAAGTGATGCATGTCCAGCAAGAGTGCCGTGCCACCCTCATAGCGCGCGGAATAGGCGTAAATGTCCGTATCCTTTTCAAGCGACTCGACGTCGGAGATGAGCTTCAGATACGGAGACAGATTCATCGTAATGATCACGTGGGGCTTCAAAATTCGCACCATCTCCCGGTGAAACGGTCTGCCATTTGAGGCCTGAAGCGACTGGTCTACCAGATTCCACTGAGTTGACCAATCCTCGGTGTCGTTGGACAATTTTGAGAGGTTCATCATCGCCCAGCTTAGCCCACCAACCTGGCCGAAATCGCCGGCCAATTCCGTCGCATACGGAATGTCGGCATAACCGAAGCACTTTCGGTTTAGCGCGTAAGTGACATAAAAAAGCAGGCGGTGAATCTTCGAGCTGTTTAGGCTTAGGTTCCCAATCTTGCGGTCATGCACGTAGGCTTTCCAGAGGGCGTCTATATAGTCGTGCTCCGATAGCCCTCGGGATTCGCGGCCCACGAAGAGAATCCGCACCTTCTGGTCGAAATAATGGGGAAAAAATCCATCGGTTACGTAGAGCGAGGCGGGATCTTCTGGCAAATCCCTTAATGCTTCCACATGAGCACGTTTCCAGTCCCCATGAAGAGTGTTTATCTCTTGGAGCGCTTCGTGTTCGGCGGACGGATAAGAAAGTGACTCGGGAGGCATGTTTTAGTGATGGTGATGAGAGTTTTCCGACGCAACGCGACTCTAGATTGGTCGTGTTCGTCACGTTTCGCACTTTTGAATCAGGCTAGGAGGAGCGGAGGAAGGTCGTGGTTTGGTAGGGGAACGGGGTGTGGGTCAAGGGGAGGTAGGGCCATTTGAATAAACAGGCCGGTGCCGCGCAGCGGCACCTCCCCTTCCCCCACCGCAAGGGTCTAGTTGGATGGGGCTACGGTGCTTTGGTCGACGTCGCGGAGGCGGTCCATGGCGATATAGCGTTTGGTGCCCGAGGTCTTGCTGGCGACGTGACGAAGACGGACGCAGACCAAGAGCAAAGCGGAGTAACCGTCAGGGAAGGCGGCGACCAAGCGGGTGCGATGGCGGATCTCGCGCATGATGCGCTCCAGTAGAGTGTTCGTGCGCAGGAAACGGTGATGCTCCGAGGGGAAGGCGTAATAGCTGAAGGTCTCCTCGATCGAATCGCGCACGAGCGCGGCCGCAGCGGGCAACTTCATCTCCACCAATTTGGTCACGACCTGTGCGGCTTTGGTCCGGGCCGCCTCGCGGTCTTCGTTGGTGTGGATCGCCTTGAGCATCGCGGCGACCGAGCGGACCTTCGTCGCCGGCACCAGGCTCCACACGTCGCGGTAAAAATGAACCGCGCAGCGCTGATAGGAGGCCTGCGGATAAAACTCCGCGAGACTCTCGACCAAACCGAGGCACTTGTCGCCGACGAACAGTCGCACGCCCTTCAGGCCCCGTGAGGCGAGGTGGCGCAGGAAATTTTTCCACGAGGATTTGTCCTCCTTCGTCCCCTCCGCCACCCCGAGAATCTCGCGGTAACCGTCCTGATTGACGCCGACGGCGACCAGCACGCTTATGTTGCGCACCTCACTTCCGCGGGAGTGCTTCAACCAAATGCCGCCTAGGAAGACATAGGCGTGTTCGCCTTCGATCAGCTGATTGCGCCACGCCTCGATCTGCCCGGCCACCTTCTGGTTTAGTTTGCTGACCGTGCTCGGGCTCAACCGTGAGTCCCACATAGCCTCGGTGATGTCCGCCACCCGACACATCGACACCCCGGCGTAAGACATCTCCAAAAGCGCCTCCGCCACGCTGCTGTCCCCTCGGATGTAGCGGTCGATAATCGCCGTCTCAAAAGGCGGCGACCTCAACCCGGGCATTTTGAGCGGAACCTTCACGGCCTTGGTGTGCAGTTGCCGGGCGTTGTGGTCGGCGCGCGTATCCAGCCGCTTATCGCATCGTTTGTAGCGGCCGGCTCCACAAAGCCAGTCCTGCAAGTCCAAGAGCTCGTTTAGCGCGTCTTGCACGGTGTAGGCTGCAATCCTGTCCAGGTCCTCCCAAACACTCGCCTGATCGATGTGTATGACCTCACCCATAGGCTTGGCCGCTTTTGCCTCGGTCCTTTCCGCCTCGCTCGCGGACTCGGTGTTGGTTGCCATCTTGATTGTCTCCTCGGGTTATCGGTTAACCCGCTCCCACCATCCCTCGTCAAATGCGCGAAACAAAACGGACGTGATCATGCTGGGAAGCGACCGTAAGGGATGCCGGAGGGGGCTCGTCGAAACCGGCCGTTTTCAAACCGAAGGAAAAGAAATCCACACGCACGAGCATCTGAAACCGCGTCGTGGTGATCGAGAGGAATACGGTGCTCGGCGCAAAGCTCGGCGAGGCCGCGTCCAAAGAGGCGGAGCGTGCAGGCACCCTCAAACTCCGGCTCGGCGATACCGTAGTGGGCCAGGGTTTGCCGTAGGGCGCTGAAGTCGAATCGCGGGCCGTTGTGCGCCACCACCGTCTGACCCCGGACGAAGGGCTCCAGTTCAGGCCAGAGGGCGGCGAAGCTGGGCGCGGCCGTGGTCATGGTCGCGTCGATGCCGTGGATCTCGGTGAAGCGTTCGAGATACCAATTTCCCGGCGGGCGCACCAGGCGCGAGATCTCGCGCACGATTTGGCCGTGCTCGAAACGAACCAAGCCTACCTGACAGATGCTCGTGCGGCGGTAATTGGCCGTTTCAAAATCCAAGGCGGTGAAAGTGGCGGACATGGGCGGTCAGGCGCGAAGCGCGGGGGAGTGCGGGGCCTTGTTTGTCCCCGAGGGATGGCGGCTGCAACGCTGGCCCGTCAGGGCAAAGAGCGAGGAGAACGACTGGCCGCAATGCTTGCAGACGTAGCGTGAGGCCGGCTGCCCCTCGAACAGCTTGTGCCGGCCTTTGCTCACGCCGTCTGGATGTCGGCTGCAGCGCTGGCTGGTGAGGGCAAAGACCGAGGTGAATCGGCTGCCGCAGTATTCGCAGTGGTATTCGGTGGACATGGTAATCTGGTCACACCGTAGCCGCACCTCGCGACAGCATGCGTCGCTGGGGAAAAATACGCCTGCGACCCATGCTGCCGCGCCGGCGAGTATTCTCGGGAGCAACGCATGTTTAGCCGTTGCCTCCTTCTCCACAAGCACGGACCTCTCGGAACGTGGGAGGAACGCCCGGCCGAGGTGAAAGCGGGGATGATGGGCCAATGATTGGCTTTATCCAATGCGTGCAGCGCCGAAAACGGAGTTCGAGGCAGGTCTTTGGAGCGGTGGATCTGGGCAGTTCGAAGATCATCGTTCTCGTCGCCGAGCACCAAGGTGACTCGCTGCGCATCATCGGCGCAGGTGAGGAGAAGTCCGTCGGGATACGTCAGGGCGTGATCGTGGACAGCCTGGCGAGTGCCGAGGCACTGGGGCGCGCGGTGGCCAAGGCGGAGGCCGCCGCCGACGTATGGCTGGAACGTATTTTTCTCTCACTCTCCGGGCGCCATGTAGGCGGCTGCCGCCACGAGGGGCTGGTTCGGGTGGGCGGCGTCGACGGTCGCGTGTCCGAAGAAGACCTCGCCAACGCCACTGCGCTTTCACGCGCGCGAACGCTGCCCAAAGGGCGCTGTCTGATCCACCATATGCCCGGCGAGTGGAACCTCGATGGCAAGCGGCTCCGGGATGCCGCCGGTCTTTCGGGCGAGTTGCTTCGGCGCGGGTCCTGGATCGTGGATGCCGACGCGGCCCGGGTCTCCGATATCCTGCACCAGACCTCAAGCCTTGGGCTTCAGGTGCAGCAAGTCGTGCTGGCTGGGTTGGCGAGCGCGGCGGCCGTCACCATCCCCGATGAACGCATCGCAGGCGTGTTGGTGGTGGACCTGGGAGCAGGAACGACCGACTACGCCCTTTACCGGAACGGCTTTGCCGTTCGCGCCGGCGTGGTCGGGGTTGGGGGCGACCACGTCACAAAGGACCTATCGGTCGCCCTTCGCTTAAGCACCGCCGAAGCCGAATCCGTAAAGCGGCTCTTCGGCCGGGCTCAATGTCTGGCCCGACGAGATGACAAGGTGTGGCTTAGCGACGAGCGTGGCGTCGGCGGCCGAAGGGCAGGGCGGCTGGGAATCGAGCAGGTCGTCACCGCGCGAGTGAGGGAAATCCTATCCATCGTCCGGCACCAACTGGGGCCGGATTACGCACCCGAAGAACTCCGCGCCGGAGTCGTCATCACGGGCGGCATGTCGGCCTTGCCAGGAATTCTGCCCGCCGCAGTTTCGGTGTTTGGGGCCGGCGTGCGGGCTGGCCTGCCTTCGGAATGGCTGGGGCAACATCTCGCTGAGCCGGGCTACAGCACCGTGAGCGGCGCGCTGCTGGAGGGCTGCCGCCTCCAGTTCCAGAACCCATTTGCGCCGCCGGCTCCGCTCCACATCCGGCTCCTCCAGTCGATGGACTACATTCTTCGGCCAGGCGATCCACGCGCCGCTTTTCCCGTGCTTCGGCGCACGACGACGGACGCGCGATAAGAAGAGCCGGCCTCAATCAAACCGGCTCCGTGCAGCGCACGCGCCAACGGGGCCCCGCGCCCGTCGCCGCTTCGTAGGACGAGGCCCAGCCCCTGGCGAAGGCATTGCCACTGATTTCGACCAACGCGTCGGAGTCAGCCGAGGCGGCAGGGAGCGAGGAAAGACGGTTCCCGGTGAAGAAGGCCCCGCGCAAGGCCGATAGCCGGCAAAGCGCCTCAGGCAGGCGACTGATTCGATTGTGGCTCATCACCCACCACCTCAACGCGCGGCAATCGGTGATCGAGTCGGGTATCTCTGCGATTTGGTTGGAACTGGCGTCGAGGTGCTCCAAGGCGGTGAGACGGCCAATCGAGGTCGGAAGGCCGCGAAGTTCGTTCTGATAGAGGTTGATGCGACGAAGGCGCCGTAAACGGCCAAGCGATTCCGGCAGATCGCGTAGGCGGTTGCCCTGAAGGTTCAGGATTTCCAAGGACTCCAGTTCGCCGAGCGACTCGGGCAGAGACTCGATTTGGTTATACGACAGGTCCAACTCTCGCAGCTGCCGAAGCGCGCCCAAGTCTTCAGGGAGCCGGCGTAGCGCATTGTTGTGCAGCCAGAGCGTGTGGAGCCGAGGAACAGGGTCGAACGAAGGCAGGGCAACGAAGTGATTAAAACCGAGGTCGAGTGAGGTGATCGAGTCGCGCACCGATTCTGGTGGGGTCCAGCAGGCGAGTTTGGTGGCGCGGAGGCAGAGGTGCATCGAATTCCCGAAACCGGGGAGGGGCGACTCTACCGTGACGCGGCGACGACATGGGTCGCAGCCAGTCGCGCGAAGGCAGCTAGGCGTAAGCGGCGAGCGCGCTTTGCAACTCTGCTCGAATGCTGCAGCGCAGCTTCGCGGGCGATAGCACCGCGAGCGCTGAACCCTGCGAGAGAATCCAAAAACGCAGCTGCCAGGAGTCCACCACGCTCACCTTCAACTCGTAGCCATCCCCACGCGGGCGGAGTTCCTGGTCGTTGCCCAGCGGGGTCTCGGCGAGATAGTAGGCGAGTTCCTTGGTAAGGCCGGCTCGGAGCGGGAACTTTTCGCCCCCGCCAAATCCGAGAGCACCGGAGCGCAGGTAGGCATCGGCATCAAATCCGGCGGGCACCTGCCTCGTCGAATCCAAGGCATGAACCCGCGATATGCGGTGCAGCGCATAGAGCCGGATGTCCGTGTAATCAAAGGCGGTCGCCGCGAGATAGGACACCGGGCCACGTTGGATGAAAACAAGCGGGTGAAGCCGAAGCTCCTTGGCCTTACGGTCACCGGGGCCGGTGTAGCGCAGTTCCATTTGGTGCTCCTGCAAGAGCGCCTCCTGAACCTGGGCGAGGACCTCGGGTTGCACCCGAGGCGATTGCAGTTCCAGGGCGGCCGGGACGTAGCGAACCTTGTCCATCCAGGCGGCGAGTTTGTTCGGGCTGAGGGAAAGCAGTTTGCTGCGCGCAAGGGCGAAGCGGGGCTGAAGCGGTCGGAGCAGCGCGGCGGGAAGCAACGGGGTCACGACCTGCTGGGCCAGGGCCAGGGCAAGCGCGTCCGGTAGGTCGATTCCAAACACGTCAAACTTGGCGCCTTCCGCCCAAAGCCATCGAAACGGCTTCGTCTCGCTGTGGATCGTGAGGGGAAAAAGCGTGGCGAGTTCCACCAAGTCACGTTCCACCGTTCGTTTGGTGAGCGAAAATCCGCAATCGTGGCGAAGATGATCCGAAAGCTCGCCGGCGGTGATCCCGGGTGACCGGTGCGGCATGCGGCGCAAGATCTGCCACTGACGACTGAGGGAGAGCGTGGCGGAGGCTTTGGGCATGCGACGTAGTATGACGCTTATCGCGACAGAATACGTCGCTATCTTGGATTTTCCCAGCATCGAACACCCATCACCCGGTTCAAAATGTTCAGACCGTTACGGATGAGAATAAATAGTTCGGCAAAACCCCAGCAAATACGAGCTACGGCTGCATGCCTGTCCCCCGCGCGCAAAGAACTGCCCCTCGTTTTCTGAATCGAGGCAAAGCTGGCGGTCCAGATTTCGCCGAGGGCTACGTCAGCGCTTCGTGGCCTTTGAGGGCATGAGTTTCACGAGCTTGCCCTCACGCATGACGTGCAGGGGCGTTCCCGTAGTTGCGGCGAGTTCATGGGCACGTTTGGCGGCGCGCTGTAGGGCGGCATCCGCTTGGTCGATCCATTGGGGTTTGGTCTTCATAGAGAGGGCGGGTTTAACTGCCAGCGATGAGGCGTGGCGTATCTCCGGCGTTGTCATAGTGCCTCCACTCGTCGGCGAGGAGTTTGTAAACCGTCATAAAATTGGCTCTCCCGGCGGCAAAACGCCTGCGGATCACTTCCTCCGGGATGTGGCCCACCCTGCGCCACACGGTCTGCCACGCGCTCCACGGCCAGCTCCGCGCTGGGCAGTTCCAAAAAAAATATAGTCACCCGGTAGCCCTTTTGCTGCCAGACGGGAATCATCCGCGCGTAGCCGCGCCCGCTCAGCGTGGTCTCAATCGCGAAGCTCTCTCCGCGCCGCACACAGTCCGCGATCATCTCCAGCATGATGCGCCCGGCCCGCACCGCCGCTGCTTCCGGACGAAAGGGCGAAAGACCCAGCGCGATGAGGTCCGCATTGATAAACGTCGGGCAGTCCGCCTCCTGCGGCAGGAACTCCCGAGCGAAGGTCGTCTTCCCCGCCCCATTCGGGCCGGCGATGATGATGATGTCTTTCTGCTTCATTCTGTGCAGATGCAGGAAACAGGGTTTTGCGCGGCCGCCAAGCCGGGTATGGCGCGGGCGTCGATGGCCGCAAAACCGAGGGTGCAGGAGGATGCGACGGAGGGTGCGAAGTGAGACTTTGCGCGCGCCATGGGTTGCGAAAAGGGAGTGGAGCCCGCAAGCGCCTAGCGCAACGCCGGTTTCCGGGAAAAAAGCCGACACCCAAAAATTTTGCGCCCCAAGCCCCTCCATGCGTCGAAACCCGACTTCCTGGCGGCGAAGTTCCCGAAACCAAAGGCGTCTAGGTTATTTTGATCCCTTACCCTTTTTGTTTCTTCGATGGCATTCTATGCTCCTAAAGATGCCTACTTTGCTTCTCAGAACGCCTTCTTTGCTGCTCAGGACAGGTTTTTTGTTTCATCCCACGCCACCTGAGAAGCATCTATCGAGACCTTAACTTCATCCCTTGCGTGCTTTGCTTCACCTTGCCGGGTCTTTCGCTAATCTTGCCCCGCCGATACTTAGGGCGGCTTTTACTTTTGTGAATTCTTTGGCCGAAAGGCGCAAACGCGCAGGACTCGGATTGACGGATATGGGTAGATTTTTTTCGGTAACCACGTAGAGACCGGAGTCGCCAAGGGGGCGGCTTCCGGAACTTCGCCAAAACCGTCAATTCACCCAACCCACACCCGCCATGCCCACCAACTACGTTCCCGACGATATCCGCGAGCAGGCCAAGCCGATCATCGCCATATTCACCAAAACGCCCAAACTCGTCATGCAGGTCGACAAGAAGGAATACCTCGCCGCCGACCTCGCCGCGCTCGAACAGGCGGTCAAAGCCGCCGACGACCTCGTCGAAGCCAAGCGCGCCGAGCTAACGCCTCTGCTCAACAAACGCAACGAGGTCGCCGCCAAGCTCAACGCGGTGCTGGTCCAGGCCCGCAAGGCCGTCGCCGGCTACTACGGCGAGGATTCGGACGAATACGAACTCGTCGGCGGCACCCGCAAGAGCGAGCGCAAGACCCGCCGCCCCGCCGCCGCGAAGACCAAACCCGCCGCATCCTGACCCGCCGCGCCCCCCGACCCCCGCCGGCCCGGCGGCGACCTCCTCCGGTCGCCGCTTTTTTGCGCCCACCCGGCCCGCGCCACGTATCGGCATGGGGCAGAGAAAAGCTGGTTCATCGCCCGGGGTCTAACCCGGCGGCCAAATCCGCCGGCCCAGGTCGGCGCGGCGAGCCTTTTCCGGAAACGCGTTTGTCCTCGCCTCGGCACCATTGTGGCCGCCGTGCGCACACGACAGTCGGGCGCGAAACCCGCCTCAAGCTCCCGCCTCTCTTCGTTTCCGCTCCGGGGGTGGCAATAGAGTGGTGGGCTTCGGCGCTGGGGTGGTAGTCCCCCTTCCCAAAACGCGCTAGGCTAGCCGGTGTCGGCTGCTCCCCACCAAATCGACTCTGACTAGGATCATCCTATCCCGCCGCCCCGGCCACACCCCTGATTTTTATTCTTCCCCCATGTCACCCCAAAACCCCTCGCCCGCCTCCTCACTCACTCGCCGCCGCCTGGTCCTTGTCGTCCTCGGTGCGCTCGCCTCGGCCCCCCTGTTGACCGCCGCCGCCTTTGTCTGGGACCCGGCCGACGCCACCAATGGCACCACCATCGACACGGGCTCCGGCACCTGGAATACCGCGGTCGATAATCTCGTCTGGAACAGTGCCGGCGCCAACGTCCCCTGGGCGCAGACAAGCGCCACCAGCGCCTTGCACCAAGCCCAGTTCGGCGGCGTGGACGCGCCCGAAGGCACCACCTACACCATCACCGTGGAAACACCGGTGGCCGTCTCCACTCCAAATGGCACCAACGGTCTTTGGTTTTCCACCAACGGCTACCGGCTGACCGCCACCACCGCGCAAACCGTCACCACCTCCCGCACCACCGTTTCCTCCGGAAAAGTCGCCACCATCGGCGGGCCGATTTCGATCAACGCCCCGGGCACGAATGCGCTTACCCTGGGCGGTTTTGGAAGGCTGAGCCTGGAGAGCGGCGCGCGCCTCTCTTCCAGTTCCACCACGCCAAATAACAACATGTTCAACATGAACCACGGCTCCAAGCTCACCGTGGGATCGGGCGCGGAGGTCACGACCACCGGCCAGATGGTGATCGGGCCTTCGGGGACCGCCGCGAGCGTGAATGCCACCGAGATCCTGGTCGCGGGCGGCTCGTTTGCCACCACGGCCACGAGCACCACCGCCGTCGCCCACATCGTGCTCGGCAACACCGTGACGGCACCGAGTGGCGGAGCCAGCGCGACGTTCACCTTCACGTTAGACTCTGGCACGGTGAGTTGCACGTCTCCCATCGGCGGACTCCGCTTCAGCAACAACGCCGGGGGCAACGCGCTGCTCACCTCGACCTTCAACCTCAACGGCGGCACCTTGACCACCGCACGCCTGTTCGAGGGCGCGGGCACGCCGACGCCCACGGTTTCGGTTTTTAACTTTAACGGCGGCCTGCTTCGCGCCGTGTCCAACACTTCCAACGGAGCCACCTTCCTCTCCAGCCTCGACTTCGCCTACGTGAAAGCCGGCGGCGCGCTCATCGATACCAACTCCGCCGCAGTCACCATCGGTCAGCCCTTGCTCGAAGATCCGGCTTCTCCCGGCGGCGGACTCACCAAGCTCGGCGAGGGCGCGCTTACCCTCACCAGCGCCAACACCTACACCGGCGCCACCCTCGTTTCCGGCGGCACCCTCGCCTTCGCCGCGCCCAACTCCCTGACCGCCGCCACCGTCGCGCCCACCGCCCGTTTGCAGATCACCTCCGGGCCGAGTGCCGCCACCATTCCCGCGCTCACCCTCCAGGCCGATTCCGGCCTGGTCCTCGACCTGGGGCTTCACGACATCGGCCGGCTCTCCACCGCCAGCGTCCCGGCATTTGAAGCGGCCGGAAACTACACGGTCGATCTCACCGGCATCAACATCCCGGTCGGAAGCTATCCGGTGCTCAATTACAGCTCCAAAATCGGCCCCGGCCTACCCTCCGTGGGCCTGCTTCCCACCGGGGTGACCGCCACCGTGCAGGACACCGGTTCGGCCATCGTTCTGAATGTGCTGACGCCTCAGTTGGCCAACTACTTCTGGTCCGCCGGCTCGGGCTTCTGGGATACCACGACCGCGAACTGGACCGGACAGACCTACGTGGAGAATACGGTGGCCACCTTCCCCGATCTTGCCGGGGCCAACACCGTGACCCTCTCCGAGCCGCGCACACCCGTCACGGTCGCGATCCAAAACAACGGAACCAACACCTACTCGTTCGACGGCGCCGCCATCTCCGGTCCCGCCACCGTGGCCAAGACCGGCACCGGCGTCGCCAGCTTTAATGCCGCCAACAGCTACACCGGCTCCACCACCATCAGCAGTGGAGGCCTGATCGTCACCGCCAACGACGCCCTCGGCGACATCGCCGGGCCGACCACCATCACGGCGGGGGCTTTCCTGGGTCTTGGCGGCGGACTCACCTACTCCAGTCTGGAACCGATCCGCGGCTCCGGCACCGGCAATGTCGGCGACATCGGCACCGTCATTTTCCAACGTGGCTTTGTGCAGT
>CAMCHD010000095.1 GCA_945874545.1 Akkermansia muciniphila
CCTCGAGCGCGAAACCCTCTCCAAGGTGTTCCGCCGCGCCCAGATTCAAAGCCTGGCCGCCGCCGACCCCAAGGCCTTTGGCAACGTGTCCCGCGCCGTGCTGCTGGTGCTGTATTCGGATTCCACCAGCGATTTGAATTTTGTCGGCCGCGCACGCTTTAACGAAGGCGTCGCCGCGTTGGAAAAGGTCGGTCTCACCGCCGAGGCCGCCGGGGCCTTGCCCGCCTTCCGGGAACAATTCGAAAAGACCCTCTCTCTCGCGCTGACCGTCTCGGCGTCCCGCTCCGACGTGCGGTTTTTCGCCGAACCGCTGGCCAAACTGGTGACCGACGCCGATCGCCTGCAACGCCATGCCGGCGACGGTTTTCACGCCGGCCAGGCCCTTGTCGAGGCCCAGACCCGGCGCATCATTCTGCTCAGCATCGGCGTCTCCGCCGCCACCATCCTGCTGGGCGGACTCGCCTCGTATCTGCTCGCCCGCCGCCTGTCGCGTTCCTTCGGCACGATCGTGGAAGACCTCTCGCGGGAAACCGTCTCGCTCACCGAGTCCTCCCTCGAACTCGGCAACCAGGGGGAGTTGCTCTCCAACGGGGCCTCCTCGCAGGCCGCGTCGCTCGAGGAGGTGAGCAGCGCGGTCACCCAGCTCGCCGCCTCCGCCGGTCAAAACACCGAGGCCAGCGAGCACGTGAATCGCGCCGCGGCCGAGGCCCGCGTCCAGGCCGAGTCCGGCGCCACCGAGATGAGCGGCATGCACGCGGCGATGGCGGCCATCCAGGCCTCCTCCCACGAGATCGCCCGCATCATCAAGACCATCGATCAGATCGCCTTTCAGACCAACATCCTGGCCCTGAACGCCGCCGTCGAGGCCGCGCGGGCCGGGGAGGCCGGGGCCGGCTTCGCGGTCGTGGCCGACGAGGTCCGCTCGCTCGCCCGACGCTCGTCGGAGGCCGCCCGCGAGACCGCCGAGCAGATCGCCACCGCCATCGCCCGCTCGGCCCAGGGGGTGGACTACTCCACCCGGGTGTCCTCCGCCTTCGCCGGCATCGTGGAAAAAGCCCGCGAGGTGGACCAACGGGTCGCCGAGGTCGCGGCCTCGTCCCGGGAGCAGAGCCTGAGCCTGGGCGGCATCCGCGACGCCATCGCGGAGATGGACAAGGTCACCCAGGCCAACGCCGCCGGCGCCGAGGAATCGGCCGCCACCGCGCGCATGCTCCACGAGCAGTCGGGCAAACTCGCCGACCTGGCCAAAACCCTCGCGGCCGTGGTGCGCTGAGCCGCACGCGTGCCCATCGGGCTTGCGCCGACCCGCCCGGCCCCCACTTTGCCGGCGATGTCCGCCACCGCTCCCGCTCCCGCGCCCCTCGCCGCGCCGGTCGTCTACGCCCGACCCGAATTGCTCGCGCCCGCCGGCGATTGGGAGTGCGCCCGCGCCGCGGTCGAGAACGGCGCCGACGCCATCTTTTTCGGCCTGGAACGCTTCAACGCCCGTATGCGGGCGCACAACTTCACCGTGGCCGACCTGCCCGCGTTGATGGCCTACCTGCACCGCCGGGGCGTGCGCGGCTACGTGACGTTCAACACGCTGGTGTTCACCGACGAGTTGGCCGACGCGGCCGACTACCTGCGCGCCATCATCGCCGCCGGGGTGGATGCCGCCATCGTCCAGGACGTCGGCATTTGCCGCCTGATCCGCCGCCTCTCGCCCGATTTCCCCATCCACGGATCCACCCAGATGACGGTGACCAACGACGCCGGCGTCGCCTTCGCCCGCGAACTGGGCGCGGAACTCGTCGTGCTCGCGCGCGAAAACTCGCTCAAGGAGATCGAGCATATCCAGGCCGCCCAGCGCGCCGCCCTGCCCCCCGGCGAGTCGCCCCTGCCCTTGGAGGTGTTTGTGCACGGCGCGCTTTGCGTGGCCTATTCCGGGCAGTGCCTGACCAGCGAGTCGCTCGGCGGCCGCTCGGCCAACCGGGGCGAGTGCGCCCAGGCCTGCCGCCTGCCCTACGAGCTGCTGCGCGATGGCGAAAAGGTCGACCTCGGCGACCGCGCCTACCTGCTCAGCCCCCAGGACTTGTCCGGTCTCGATGTATTGCCGGATCTCGTCCGCGTCGGCGTCGCGTCGCTCAAAATCGAGGGCCGCTTAAAGTCGCCGGAATACGTCGCGAGCATCACCCGCACCTACCGGCAGGCCCTCGACCGCGTGATGGTCGAGCTCAACGGCCCCGCCGCCGAACCGCCGTCATTCTCCCCCGACGCCGCCAGATATGAGCTCAACATGGCGTTTTCGCGCGGCCTCTACACCGGTTGGTTCCGCGGCATCCATAACCAGGAGCTCGCCCACGGCCGCTTCGGCACCAAACGCGGCGTGTTCCTCGGCCAGGTCGCGCGGGTGGGCGCGGACCACGTGGCGCTCAAACTCGCCGCCCCGGCCAAACCCGGCGACGGCGTGGTCTTCGACGCCGGCACGCCCGCCGCCGGCGAGGAGGGCGGCCGCATCTATCAACTCACCCCCGATGCGCGCACCGGCGAGAGCGTGTTGCGCTTCGGCCACGGCGACCTCGATTTCAAAAAAATCCGCCCCGGTCACCGCGTTTGGAAAACCAACGACCCCGCCCTCGATCGCGAACTGCGCGCCACTTTCGCGGGGGACAAAATCCGCCACACCCGCCCGATTCGCGCCGAGGTGCACGGCCACCCCGGCGCGCCGCTGACCCTCCTGCTTGACGACGGCGCCGGCCACGCCGTGCGCGAGTCGTCGTCCGTCCCGCTCGAGGTCGCCCCGCCCGACCAGCGCCCGCTCACCACCGAACGCCTCCGCGACCAGCACGGCCGCCTCGGCGGCACGCCTTTTCACCTCGGCGACCTGCAAAACCACCTCGAGGGCGCGGTCATGCTGCCCACCAGCGAGCTCAACCGGCTACGCCGCGACGCCGTCGCCCGCCTCGACGCGGAACGGGCCGCGCCGAAACGCTGGCGGCTGCTCGAGTCCGCCACGCCCCTCCCGCCCGCCCCCGTCGCGCCCGTCCCCGCGATCGCCCCGCAGCTGATCCTCTACGTGCGCGATTTCGCCCAGCTCGACGCCGTCCTGGCGTCCCGCGTCCCCTTCGCCGATCTCTACTGCGAGTTCGAAAACCCCAAACACTACCGCGAGGCGGTGGAACGTTTCCGCACCTGGCAGACCGGGGCCGCCTTGGACATTGGACATTGGACATCGGTCATTCCGGCGGCCCCGCCGCCGGCGATCTGGCTGGCGCCGCCCCGGATCCATAAACCAGGCGAGGAGTGGATCCTCAAGCAGGTGCTGTCCGCCGCCCCCGATGGCATCCTCGCGCGCAACCACGAGCATCTCCGTTTTTTCCCGGCCGCCGCGCCCACCTTGCGCCTGCGCGGGGATTTTTCGCTCAACGTCGCCAATCCGCTCGCCGCCGAGTATTTTCTTTCCAAATACCGCCTGGAGCGCGTGACCGCCAGCTACGACCTGAACCTCGCCCAGCTCGAGTCGCTGTTGAAGGGCGCCCCGCCCGCCTGGTTCGAGCTGACCCTGCACCAGCACATGGCGATGTTTCACATGGAGCACTGCGTGTTCTGCGCGTTTCTCTCGAAGGGGAAGGACTATCACGATTGCGGCCGGCCCTGCGAAAAGCACCGCGTGGCCCTGCGCGACCGGGTGGGCGCGCACCTGCCGCTCAAGGCCGACGCCGGCTGCCGGAACACCGTGTTCAACCCTCGCGCCCAGACCGGGGCCGAATTCGCCGACCGCCTGATCGCGCTGGGCGCGCGCCATTTCCGGGTCGAGTTCGTGGACGAGTCGCCCGAGGAGGTGCTGCGCACCGCGCGGGCCTACGCCGAGTTGCTGCGCGGCGAGCTGTCCGGCGCCGCGCTGTGGCGCGAGTTGAAGCTGCTCAACCAGATCGGCGTCACCCGCGGTCAGCTCGAGACCACCCCGCAGGTTATCTTCAAGAAACGCTGACCGCGGCCGGCCCGGATAACGCGGTCAGAGGCGCGACGCGGCCGGCAGGCCGTAGTGCTCGACCACGCGGCGGGTGGCCTCGTCCAGCGTGGCGGCATCGAGCAGCAGACGCTGCAGGTCGCGTCCGGGCATGAACTCGAAACGGTGCACCCCGCCCGGCGAGGAGTTGTCGAGCGCCTCGGCCAGATCCGACAAAGTGGCGATGACGCGGCCGTTGACCCGGTCGAGCACGGTGAGGGCCGCGTCCTGGTAGCCGAGGTTGATGGCATCGGGCAAAACGCCGGTGAGCACGACCAGCGAGTCACGCCCGTCGGGAGCGTCGGCGAATTGATAATATTGAAGACGGAAGGGAGCGTATTTGCGCCACTCGTCCCCCCAACCGCGCAAAAAGGGCTGGGCGAGCGGCTGAAAAACCAGGCCGCCGGCCACGAGGTAGCGGGGCGGAGCGTCGAAGTTTTCGCGGGGCACGAGCTCGTCGGCGAACCGCGCCGCCGGCACGACGTAATCGATCGTGCGCTCCACGCCGTCGCGACGCAGCTTGAGCTTCACCCGCTCGCCGGCGAAGTGGGCGCGGTTGGCCAGATTCTCGAGCATGAGGTGGCCGAAATCCGGATCGAGGTAGTCGCCGTCGGAGTCGATCGCAAAACCATCGACTTCCAAAATCAAGTCGCGCGCCTGAGGCGCCGCGCCGGGATCCTTTTCGCGCCCCGCCTGGGTGACGACCGCGCCCCGGGGCGGCCCGTCGAGGCCGAGTTCCTTCAACAACTCCGGATTACCCCCCGGTTGCCAGGTGAAGTCGAAGTAGCCGAGCCCGGTGAAACCGCCCGCACGCTGGGCCGCCAGCACGCGCGCGATGAAGGTCGCGGGGAGCACGCCGCAGACCCGGCCGTTGGAGTGGGTGGTGAGACCGAGGACGCGCCCTTCGCTGACGATCGGTTCGCACCAGCCGAGGCCGTTCAAGTCGGTCGCGACCTCCAGCTGGACGTGCGGCGCGAAGCCCAGCACGCCTTCGCCGACCGTGAAGCGGCCAAACTCGACCCGGCGGGCCTCGAGGTTGCCGTCGCGCCAGCGGATTAGCTCGAACTCGGGCCCGCGTGCCACGGTCCCGGCCAGCGCCGCCGGCCGCAAACCGGCCCAAAAGGCCGGGGCTTCGGCGGTGAGCAGGGCCAGGTTGGTCTGGGCGTCCCACCAGGTGACGCGGGCGTCATACCAGCGTCCGCGGCCTCCCTTCTGCACCCGCACGAGGGTGTGGGTGGGAAGGTTTTGCGCGGTGGTGAGGATCTCGCCCGGGCCGATGACCAGACCGTGTTTGCGCACCGCGCGGGTGGGATCGTTCCACGGCTGGAAAGCGTCATAGACCTTGGAGGTCACCTCGATGGTCACCACCGAGTTTTCCCAACCGGCCTGGGCCAGCAGCGCGGTGCCGGAGGCCAGGACAAAAACGACGACGCGGAGAAGGAGGCGGACGGGTTTCATAGGCGTTGATCCGAGACGATGCCGTAGGTGCGAAGAATGTCGGCGTGGGCGGCCGAGGCGGCGGCGCGGTCCAGCGCCTCCAACGGCCCCTGCTCCGGGCCGTCGAATTCGATGAGGTGGCGCGCACCCTGGTTTTCGAGCAGAGCGCGGCGAACATCCTCCAAGCGCTCGATGCGCACGCCATTGATGCGGTTGACCACCAGGCGCCCGCGCACCCCGAAGTCGGCGTTCACCGGATGCGGCAGAAGGCCGGCCAAGACCACCGCCTCCGGCCGGGCCGAGCCCGGGGCCTCCGCCTCGAGGTGGTGTAGCTGATAGGTCAGGCGGGCCAGCCCCTCCCAGAGGTAATCGCGACCGAGCTGGCCGACGGTCTCGAGGTAGTTCGCGCTCAGCGGGGTGAAGATCAATCCGGCGTGGATGAGGTAACGCGGCGGCTCGTCATACTGGCGGCCGGCGAGCCGGTCGCCGGTGTAGCTTTCCATACGCACCTCGACCTCGAGCGGCCGACCGTCGCGGAGCAGGGAGAGCTTCAAACGCTCGCCCGCCTGGGCCTGTTGAAAGGCGACGCCGGCGGCGACGCGATTGCCCCGGTAGGGAATCATGCCGTCGCTGCCGACCGGAAAACCGCCCACCTGCACCAACACGTCGTCTGGCCGCAGGACCTCCGCAGCGGGTCCGCCGGCGCGCAGCGAGTCGACCCGCGCGCCACGACCGTCGTCACCGAGACCGAGCACACGGCGGTAGGCGGGATTTTGCAGGGGCTCGAAGGTGATCCCGGCCTGGGGAAACCCATCGTAACGACCGTCCGCGATATCCTTGAGAAAGTGTCCGACCACCTCGGGCGGGATAAAAAAACCGGCGTTCTGCAACCCGGGCATGCCCTGGAAGGCCACACCCACCACCTTGTCGTCCTGGAGCACCGGGCCGCCGCTGTTGCCGGGATTGATCGCCGCGTCCGTCTGCACCGCGAGCAAGGCGCGGTTGCCCGGATGGGCGTAGGGCTGCACCTCGATGCGGGAAACCACGCCGCGGGTGAACGACATCTGATCGCCGCCGGCGGGGTAACCACAGGTCACGACGGTCGACTGCACCGGCGGCAGGTCGCCGAATGCGAGGGGTTTTACATCCGACAATTCGCGCGGATCCTCGAGTTCCAAGACCGCGAGATCGCAGTCGTGTCCGGCATAAACCACCCGGGCCGGCAGGAGGCGAGGGTCCTGGTAACGACGCACCAGGATTTGTTTGGCCCAGGCGATGACGTGCGCGTTGGTCAGGATGCGGCCGCCTTCGATCACAAAGCCGGTTCCCGAGGAGCGCCGCACGGGCGTGAAACGCCACGGCGCGTCATAAACCGGCACTTGGCTGGAAACCAGGATCTGCACCACCGCGCGTTCCGGAGGAGGAGCCTCGGCCCGGAGCGGAACGCACCCCGGCAGCCAGGCCAACACCAGAGCCCCGATCCATTTCGCACCGCGCTCGCCGAAGGAGGCGACCAGACGTTCCGCGATGCCCTCGCGGAGAAAAAATTGATTCATGCCCTAATCTGCAATTCGCCCGCGCCGCGACTGCAACGCCCGAGCGCGATTTTCGCCAAAAACAAGACGGGGCCCCCTCGAAAGGAGACCCCGTCAGGTCCAGCTTCAACTAACACTCCTGAAGTTCGCGGCTTCAGGAACTTGCCGGAGCCGCCGAAGCGGTTCCGAAAGAACAAAAATTTCGCCTTGAGCCGGTCGCCGGTGGCTTCGTCGCTAGGGGCTTGGGCTCCGAAACCGTGCTCAAGGGTATGGGGAGTATGACGACAGAAATCGGTCCGGGTTCCGTCGAATTTATCGCGTTCTCGCGGCCCTCCGTCGATTGGCCGTCCGCCGGGCGTTTTTCATCGGGCGTTTACCCCCGGGCGCAGTTCGCTATCGAAAGACCGCCGACTTTCAATCTGTCTGCCCCAGCGCCGCCATGTCCTCCCCCATCCCCGAATTCAAGACCACCCCTCCGATCCCGCTCCCGGTAGCCCCTGCACCCGGCGCGCCTGCCCGCCACCAGGACCTGGAGATCAAGGACGCCCAGGTGATCTTCGACGCGGTCTGGCGAGACCTTGAACAGGACTACGGCCGGGAGCAGCTGCGGTTCCCCAAGGAAATCATTCTGCTCGGCGGCGCGCCCGGCGCGGGCAAGGGCACGAACACCGGGTTTATTCTCAAAGCGCGCGGCCTCACCTGCGAACCCATCGTAGTCAGCGCCCTGCTGGACTCGCCCGAGGCCAAACAAATCAAGGACGCGGGCCACATGGTCGGCGACCGCGAGGTCATGCGCCTGCTTTTCCGCAAACTCATCGAGCCGGCCTACCGCGACGGCGTGATTCTCGACGGCTTCCCACGCACCAAGGTGCAGGTCGAATGCCTCAAACTCCTCGTGGACCGCATGCACGCGCTGCGCCGCGACTTTTACCACACCGCACTGCGCATGCATTTCCGCCACCCCACCATTCACATCATGGTGCTTTTCGTGGACGAAAAAACCTCGGTCGAGCGCCAGATGAAGCGCGGCCTCGATATCCGCGCCCACAACGAGGACGTCCGCCGCACCGGCCTGGGCGAGCTGATGGAGGAACGGGTCACGGACTACGATCTCGACCTGGCCAAGCGCCGCTACCGGGTCTTCAAGGAGCAAACCTGGGACGCCCTTCAATCCCTGCGCGAAATTTTTCACTATCACCTGGTCAACGCCCAGGGCCAGATCGCGGACGTCGAGCAAAACATCCTGCGCGAGCTGCAATACCAGAGCTCGCTCGAGCTGGATCCGCGGACCCACGACCAACTCCGGGCCATCCCGGTGGCCCACGACATCGTGGTCCACGCCCGGCAGGAGTTGGTGAAACGACTGGACGATTACGCCTTCAGCCACCCGGAGTTGTTGTCCAAGGTCGTCGACTTCATCGCCCGCAAGGTCATGCCCATCGTCCTGCGCCACGCCATCTCCGGCGTCGCCTCGGTCAACGCCGAGGAGCCAGTGCTCGACGATCCGCTCGCCCTGGCCATCCTGATCGACGTGTTCAGCGAGCGCGGCTACCACGCCACGGTGGATCTCCACCGCATCGAGGTTCCGGATACGTTTGACACCGCCACCGGCAGGATCACCTGCCGGATCAAAAAGGTCTACCGCCTGTCGATCCGCTTCGAGGGCTCGGAGATCCGCCGCGGCTAAACCGGTTCAATTCTTGAGGATCTGGATGAAGGTGTCGGGCGGGATGTTCACCTTGCCGATCATCTTCATCTTCTTTTTGCCTTCCTTCTGCTTGTCTAGGAGCTTGCGTTTGCGGGAGATGTCGCCGCCGTAGCACTTGGCGGTCACGTCCTTGCGCATTTCCTTCACGTTGTCGCGGGCGATGATCTTACCGCCGATGGCGGCCTGGATGGCGACCTTGAACATCTGCGGCGGGATGATCTCGGCCAGTTTTTCGCACAACGCGCGGCCCTTGCCCTCCGCTTTTTCGCGGTGGACGATGCTGGAGAAGGCGTCGACCGGATCGCCGTTGATCATGATGTCCATCTTCACCAGGTCGCTCTGCACGTAGTCGCCGAGCTCGTAGTCCATCGAGCCGTAGCCGTGGGTGATGGATTTCAGGCGGTCGTTGAAATCGACCAGGATCTCGTTGAGCGGGAGGGCGCAGCTCAACATCACGCGTTTGTCATCAAGCGTGTCGGTGTGGTCGCAGACGCCGCGCTTTTCCATGATGAGGGCGAGGATGTCGCCCATGGAATCGTTCGGGATGTGGATGGAGGCGCGGATGGTGGGCTCGCTGATGTAGTCGATGGTGCCCGGGTCGGGCAGGTTGACCGGATTGTCGACCTCGATCTCGTCGCCGCCGTGGGGCTTCACCTTGTAGACGACGCTCGGGTAGGTGGAGATGATCTCCACGTCGTGCTCGCGGCGGATGCGCTCCTGGATGATCTCCATGTGGAGCAGGCCGAGAAAGCCGCAACGAAACCCGAAACCCAACGCGACCGAGCTCTCCGAGGAGTAAAGGAACGCGGCGTCGTTCAGGCGCAGGCGGCCGAGAGCGGCCTTCAACTTTTCGTAGTCGCTGCTCTCGAGCGGATAGAGGCCGCAAAACACCATCGGGCGCACCTCCTTGTAGCCGGGCAGCATCTCGGCGGCGGGATTGCGCGCGAGCGTGAGGGTGTCGCCGATCTTGATGTCGGTCGTGTCCTTGATGTTCGAGATGACGTAGCCGACGTCGCCGGCGTCGAGGGTGGCCATCTTGGTCATCTTCGGGGTGAAGACGCCGACCTCCTTGATTTCCGATTTCTGATTGTTGCTCATCAGGAGCATCTGGTCGCCAGCCTTGACCGAGCCGGAGAACACCCGGGCGTAGGTGATCACGCCGCGGTAGCTATCGTAGAGAGAGTCGAAAACCAGCGCGCGAGTGGCCGGGTGGTGGGTCCAGCGGGGCGGCGGCACGCGGGAGATGACGGCTTCGAGGATGTCCTGGATGCCGATGCCGGCCTTTCCCGAGGCAAGGATGGCCTCCTCGGCGGGGATGGTGAGGATGTCCTCGAGCTGCTTCATGCAGAGGTCGAGGTTGGCCGAGGGCAGGTCGATTTTGTTGATCACCGGGATGATCTTCAGGCCCTGGGCGGTGGCGAGGTGGGCGTTGGCCACGGTCTGGGCCTCCACGCCCTGGGCGGCGTCGATCAGGAGGACGGCGCCCTCGCAAGCGGCGAGCGAGCGGGAGACCTCGTAGGCGAAGTCCACGTGGCCCGGGGTGTCCATGAGGTTGATCTTGTAGATCAGACCGTCCTTGGCCGGGTAGGTCATGGTCACCGGGTGGGACTTGATGGTGATGCCGCGCTCCTTCTCCAGGTCCATCGAGTCGAGGTGTTGCTCGGTCAGCACACGTTGCGAGACGGTGTTGGTGTATTCGAGCAGGCGGTCGGACAACGTCGTCTTGCCGTGGTCGACGTGGGCGATGATGCAGAAATTTCGGGTGAGAGAGGAGTCCATGCGGTCGGGTCGGGGCGCGGCGGTGTCGCGCAAACGGTCACCGTGCGTGCGCCTCGCGGACGTTTCAAGCCGCGAGATGGGAAAAACCCAGCCGCGCGCACCAATGGCGATTAAGCCGCGCAGTCGGCGAACTCGGCCAGACTGCGCACGCTCCAGGCCTTGTCGGTGCGCTTGGCCAGGCCGGCCAGCACGCCGCCGGGCCCGAGTTCCAGAAAGGCCGGCGCCGCACCGTGGGCCACGATGCCGGCCGCGACGGCGGAGCGCATGCAGTCTTCCCAGAGCACGGACGAGACGACTTGTTTCACCAACGCGGCCTTGATCGCGGCCGGATCGGAAACGGCCTGGCCGGTGGTGTTGGTGAACACGGTGAAACGCGGCGCGGCGAAGGGCACGGTTTCGAGGAAGGCGGCGAAGGCGGCGCGGGCCGGCTCCATCAGACGCGAATGGTAGGCGCCGGCGACGTTCAGCGGGATGATTTTTTTGATCCCGAGGTCCTTCGCGGCGGCGACGGCGGCGTCGATTTTGGCCTTCTCGCCCGAGACGATGATCTGGCCGGGCGCGTTGAAATTCGCGGCCTCGATGTCGAAGGCGGCGCAGAGTTCGGCGACCTTGGCCCGCTCCTCGCCGA
Organism: Akkermansia muciniphila; assembly: GCA_945874545.1. GTDB lineage: Bacteria > Verrucomicrobiota > Verrucomicrobiia > Opitutales > Opitutaceae > IMCC26134_A. The sequence goes on from CAMCHD010000095.1 coordinate 11,076, forward strand.
TGATGGCGGCCATGCCGCCGAGGGATTGCTCGCAGGCGACCTGCATGAGGCGGCCTCGCTCGGCCACGACGCGGAGGCCGGTGGCGAAATCAAACACCCCGGCGGCGGTGTAGGCCGTGACTTCGCCGAGGGAAAGGCCGAGGGCCATGGCGACGTCGCCGAGTTTGCCCTGTCCGGCCAGGACGGCGTGGAGCGCCAGGCCGTGCACAAACAACGCGGGCTGGCAGACCCGGGTCTGGGTCAGCTCGGTCTCGGGGCCTTCAAACGACACCTTCGTCAGGCTCCAGCCAAGCACGCGGTCGGCCTCGTCGTAGAGGGCGCGGGCGGCGTCCGAGTTTTCGTAGAGAGACTTGCCCATGCCGACTTTTTGGGCGCCTTGACCGGCGAAGAGGAGAGCGGTGGCCATAGTGGAAAACGCGAAGCGCTACGCCAGCGCCGCGCCGAAACCAAGGACGAAAACCGGCCGCGCCCGATGAGGTCGGTCCGCTCGCGGGCGAACCCGGCTCAGGCCGAGGTCTTCATGAAGATGCCCTTGAGGTTCATCTCCAGGGCCTGCGGATTGGGCGAGAAGCGGAGGCCGTCGGCCTTGCTGACCTTGCCCGCCTTGATCTGGCGGTAGATGTCGCGGTTAAACGAAAAGGTTCCGGTGTCCGAGCCGCCCTCGAGCAGGCCTTGGATCTTCTCGTTCTGTCCCTCGAGGATGAGATTTCGCACCGTGGCGTCGGCCGAGAGGATCTCGTTGACCGGCACGCGGCCGCCGCCTTCGAGCGCGGGCAGGAGTTTCTGGCAGATGAAACCGCGCAGCGAGCCGGCGATCTGGCGACGGGCGAGCAACTGTTGCTCCGGCGGGAAAAACTCAAAAAGGCGGGTGAGTGATTGCGCCACCGTGCCCGCGTGCATGGTCGAAAGCACAAGGTGACCGGTCTCGGCGGCGGAGATGGCGGTCTCGAAGGTTTCCCGGTCGCGCATCTCGCCGATCAGGATGATGTCGGGGTTCTGGCGCAGGACGGCGCGGATCGCCAAGGCGAAGTCCGGCACGTCGAGGCCGATCTCGCGTTGTTGGAAGACGGATTTGTCGTCCTGGAAGGTGAACTCGATCGGGTCCTCCAGCGTGACGATGTGGCGGTCGAGGTTTTGGTTAATCCAGTTGAGCATCGCCGCCATGGTCGAGCTCTTGCCCGAACCGGTCGCGCCGCACACGAGGAGAATACCGTCCTTGGCCTTGGCGAGCGGAAGGATCGAGTCGGGCATCAGACCGAGCTGCTCAAAGGTCGGAATGCTGGCCTTGATATGGCGGAACACGAGACTGGCCATACCGCGTTGATGAAAGGCGTTTACGCGGAAACGCCCGACCTCGGGCGTGAAATAAGCGAAGTCGACCTGGCCCAGATCGATCCAGCTCTGCGCGAAGACCTTCGGCACGTGCTCGGAGACGAAGGCCTCGGCCTCGTCCGGCGAGATGGCGTCCATGTCCACCGGCTTTAACCGGCCGGAGAGGCGCACATAGCCGGGTTTGCCGGATTTGATGATGATGTCGCTGGCGCCGGAATCGACCGCGAGTTTCAGCAAGTCGTTAAAGAGTTCGGTGTGCGGCGTCATGCGTTGAGTGGGAAAATAACTTTAAGCGGGGAGTATTTGACCACGCAAAGCCGCGCAAGGTAACGTTTCCACAAATTGACATGAAAAAGCGCCCGCTGACCGGCACCATCACCGCCCTTGTGACCCCGTTTCGCAAACAGGCCGTCGCCTACGACGACCTCGCC
>CAMCHD010000096.1 GCA_945874545.1 Akkermansia muciniphila
TCCCGGTGCGGGATCTACCTCGCGAGACACTCGCCCGCTGGATTTCTCGCGACGAAGCCGAGATGACCGCCTTCGCGCGCAAATCCAAGGCGAAGCCCGGGAAGTGAAGCTCTTCCTCGACACCAGCGTCCTTCTGGCCGCCGCCGGCTCGGCCAAAGGCGCGTCTCGTTTCGTTTTCGACCACGCTGCCGATCACGGATGGCGGCTCCTTACCTCCGCTTACTGCGTCGAGGAGACGGAACGCAATGCCCACAAGCTCGGCCCCAAGGCCGCTCCCTACTGGCGGGCCTCTCTCCTTCCCGACCTCACCCTCGTCCCCATCGAACTCGCTTTCGACAAAGCGCTCGTCTTTCCCAAGGCCAAGGATCGCCCGGTCTTGCTCTCTGCCCTAGGTGCGGGGGCCGACGCCCTCCTCACACTCGATGAAGCCGATTTTCAGAAGGTGATCGGCGCTCAGATTTATGGCCTGCAGGTCCGTAGCCCCGGTCATTTCTTGATAGAGCAGCGCGAGGCCGGCTTGCTCTGAACCCGGATAGCCACCGTGCATTGGGTCTCGACGCAGGACCGCGCGGCGACGGTCGAAGCGGTGGTCGCCGGAGTGCATGGCTGGAACGCGCGCAAACAAAAGCTGATGACCAAGGAACACGTCACCTTGGCTCATCAGAGGCTTTCTGAGCACGGGTGGTTTTGAGAGAGTGGGCCATGCCCATCAAGCCCATCCACACCGCCGCCGACCACGAGGCCGCCCTCGCCCGCCTCGACACCCTCTTCGACTCCGCACCCGGCACCTCCGAAGGCGACGAGGCCGAGGTGCTCACCCTCTTGATCCAGCACTACGAGGAGAAACACTTTCCCATCGGCCTGCCATCGCCGGTGGACGCCATTCGCTTCCGCATGGAGCAGCAAAACCTCAAGCCCAAGGACCTCGTCCCCTACCTCAGCAGTCCGTCCAAGGTCTCCGAGGTGCTCTCCGGTCGCCGCCGTCTCAGCCTCGCAATGATTCGCAACCTCATCGGTCTCGGCATCCCCGCCGAAGTGCTTTTGCAGGAAATAAGGGCGTCCCCCAAGCGCCCGGCCCCTCGCCGCGCCGCGCGCAAACGCCATCTCGTCGCCGTCTGATTCACCGCGACCCACAGCGCCCTCCCCTAGCCCCATTTCCGCATTCCGCTTTTCGTTTTCCGTTTTTTCCGCGATCGCCCCCCCCTGCCCCACCTTCAACTTAAACTTCCGACTTGAACTGCAGGGCGCGCCGCCGCCGCGCCGCCTGTCTTCAACTTAAACTTCCAACTTCAACTGCGGCGCACCGCGTTGCGGTGTCCCGCCAGATCGATGCACCCGCCCGCCGCAACGATGCACGATCCCGCTGCAACGATGCACGCGCCGACAAGAACGATGCTGCGGGCCACAACAACGATGCACCCGCCGGCTGCATCGATGCACCGGCGCGTTACAACGATGCACCGGCCGACAACAACGATGCACTCGCCGGCAACAACGATGCACCGGCAGGCAGGAACGATGCACCGGCCGACCGCATCGATGCAGCCGCCGACAAGAACGATGCAGCTGCTGGCAGGAACGATGCAGCCGGGAGCAGGCCAAACTTATCTAGCAAATATATTTCAATCATGAACTTAACAAAAAACCTAATCACACTCCTTACCTCTTTCCATCGTTTCCGCTTTCAGTTTTTCGCTTTTCCGCTTTTCCCGTTCCCGCCTTTCCTGCCCTGCCTCTCACCTACTAACTCCCTGTAGGTCGCTTACTTTTCACAATGTCGAACGCAGGATGTTTTCGACATTGGGCACCACCGGCTAGATTCTCATTCCGCCGCACGCATATGAGTTCCACGCCGAATCCAGAGTCGCACGTCGATAGGATCCAGGCCTCACTCGACGACCTCGTGTCCAAACGCCGATTAGCCAGGCCAAACGATGCCTCTCCCGCCGAGCGGACCGCGGGTGAAATTCGTGGTCCTTTTCACAATTGGGGGTTATATGCCACGTTCGGATTACTAACCATTGGCCTTCACGCTGCGGTTGTTTTCTGGCTCATGCCAGACGACACAGCCAACGAAACGCCCCACGTTTTGGACTCAAGCGGCGCGCGCGCGCCGGCCGCACCCAGCACCGAGGACCAATCCCGCTTTTTGGACTATTCCGTAGCTTCCACATCGCGCGTTGAGGCCCCGCCTCCGGCGGAAGTGGGCATCATTCGCAAAGGAGATCGAGTAGTCGTAGTGCCGCGTTCGACGCCCGTGGAACGATCGGGGGTGGCAGGTCCGACGATCACAACCACGGCGTCGACCGCTAGAACGGTGAATCCGCCGGCCAGCGAAGCCATAGCGCAACCTTCGCCAGGACCCAGCGAAGACGACCATGCACAGGCCGCGCGTGAGTTCGCCCGCCGTCATTTTCGTTACAAATTCAAGGTAGGGTCCGGTAACTATGGAGTCACCTCGCTGGAAATTGTGGTTAACGACACGGAGGAGGTTCCCTCATGGAGTCGCTATCGGTCAGTCGGTGAGGCGGGCCTGGAGTATTACGACGGCTCCGGATTTCGCCGCACGACCCGCGGCTTCGAGGTATTGACCGAGGTAAAAAAGGGCAAGGCAGTTGCCATCGACATTATCGTGAAGTGAGCCGGAGCTGATAACCTCCCTTCCACCTACTTCACTCAACCTTGGTCGCCACGCGAACCGGGGTTTTTTTCATCTCTTTCACGAGCATTGCACCGAACATGCAAACCCGTTGGAGTTTTACGTAAATCACGCCGTTACCGTCCCAATGGAGATCATCGACAACATCAACAAGCTCCTTGGAGACAGCCTGAAACAGACCGCCACCCCCGGCGCTAAGCTCAAAATCGCCGCATCCTGCTTCTCGATTTACGCCTTCGAATCCCTCCGCGCCGAACTCGAAAAAATAGACTCTCTCCAATTCATTTTCACCTCTCCCACCTTCGTCCCCGACGAGGCCACGGACAAGTTCGCCAAGCAGCGCCGCGAGTTCCACATTCCCAAGCTTGAACGCGAGCGCAGCCTCTACGGTGGCGAGTTTGAGATTCGCCTCAAAAACCAGCTTACCCAGAAAGCCATCGCCAAGGAGTGCGCCGATTGGATTCGCCGCAAGGCCACCTTCAAATCCAACCGCAGCCGCGCCGCCATGCAGGCCTTCGCGGGTGTCACGTCGCCCACGGCAAAGACGGTTTACATGCCGCTTCAAGGTTTCACCGCCGTCGATCTTGGCTACGAGCGCGGCAACGCCGTTTCCAACTTCGTCACGAAAATAGACGAGGCTCCCATCACCGCCGGCTACCTCGGTCTTTTCGACCAGATTTGGGCCGATCCGTCCAAGCTGGAGGATGTCACCAATCACCTCTGCGAGCACATCTCTTCAGTCTATCAGGAGAACTCCCCCGAGCGCGTTTATTTCCTGATGCTGTTTAACATTTTTCAGGAGTTCCTGGGTGACATCACCGAGGACGTGCTCCCGAACGACCGCACCGGCTACCGCGACACACTCATCTGGAAAAAGCTCTTTAACTTTCAGGCCGACGCCGCCACCGGCATTATCAACAAACTCGAAACCTTCAACGGCTGCATCCTCGCCGACAGCGTCGGCCTCGGCAAAACCTTCACCGCCCTCGCCGTCGTCAAATATTACGAGCTGCGCAACAAGTCCGTGCTAGTCCTCTGCCCCAAGAAGCTCGCCCAGAATTGGCTCAACTATAAGGGCAACCTCACGACCAATATCTTCGTCAAAGACCGCTTTGGTTACGACGTGCTCGCCCACACCGATCTTTCCCGCGAGGGCGGCGAGTCCATGGGCATCCCCCTCAACCGCGTGAACTGGGGCAACTACGACCTCGTCGTCATCGACGAGTCGCACAACTTCCGCAACAACGACGCCTACAAGGATCACGAGACCCGCTACCAGAAGCTTCTCAACCGCGTCATCCGCCAGGGCGTGAAGACGAAGGTGCTCATGCTCTCGGCCACGCCGGTCAACAACCGCTTCAACGACCTCCGCAACCAGCTCGCGCTTGCCTACGAGGGCGACCCCGAAAACCTGCGCTCCAAGCTCCGCTCCGGCACCGACATCAACGAGATTTTCCGTAAGGCCCAGGCCGCCTTTAATTCATGGGCGACGCTTCCGCCGGTCGAACGCACTCCCGCCGCCATTCTTGGCAGCCTCGACTTCGATTTTTTCAACCTGCTCGACAGCGTCACCATCGCCCGCTCCCGTCGCCACATCGAGACGTTCTACGATACCACCGCCATCGGCACCTTCCCCGAACGCCTTAAGCCGCACTCGTTTCATTGTCCGATCACCCACCGCACGGATGTCATCGGCTTCAACGAGATTTTTGATCGGCTCACCCTGCTCAAACTCGCCGTTTACGCGCCCATCAGCTACATCCTCCCCAGTCGTCTCGCCAAATACGAAGCCCTCTACGATACCGAGGTAAAGGGTGGGGGCGGCAAGCTTCGCCAGAAAGACCGAGAAAAGAGCCTGCAAATGCTCATGACGGTCAACCTGCTCAAGCGTCTCGAAAGCTCCGTCGCTTCCTTCCGTCTCACGCTGCGCAGCCTCAAGAAAAACCACGGCGACACCCTGCAAAAAATAGCCGACTTCCGCGCCACGGGCAAAGACACTTCGTTCACCGATCACGCCGCCGATTACGAGGACACCGATCCCGAGGACGACGATTTGCCCGATCCATCCGCCAAGCTCGGCGGCAAGGTTCAAATCAGCCTCGCCGACATGGATCTGAAAGGCTGGGAAAGCGCCCTCCTCACCGATGTCCATATCATCGACGGCCTCCTCGCCGAGATGGACAAGGTTGGCCCGTCCGACGACGCCAAGCTCCAGCACCTGCGCACCCAGATCGAGAGCAAGCTCGCTTCGCCCATTAATCACGGCAACCGGAAGGTTCTTATCTTTACCGCCTTCGCCGACACCGCCGGCTACCTTTACGACCAACTCGCACCCGCGCTGCACGCCGCCCACGGGCTCCATGTCGGCTACGTCACCGGCTCCGACCGCCCGAAGTCCACTCTCAAAAAGTCCTACGACTTCCACTCCATCCTCACGCTTTTTTCCCCTCTCTCGAAAGAAAAGGCGCTCACCCTCCCGAACGACCCCGCCGAGATCGACGTGCTCATCGGCACCGACTGTATTTCCGAGGGCCAAAACCTTCAGGACTGCGACTACCTCATCAACTTCGACATCCACTGGAATCCCGTCCGTATCATCCAGCGCTTCGGCCGCATTGACCGCATCGGCTCGAAAAACGCCGTCATCCAGTTGGTCAACTATTGGCCCGACATCACTCTCGACGAATACATCCGCCTGAAGGAGCGCGTCGAAAACCGCATGGTCATCGCCGATGTTACCGCCACCGGCGACGACAACGTCCTCCGCCCCGAGTCCAACGACATTTCCTACCGCAAAGAGCAGCTTCGCCGCCTGCAAGAAGAGGTCGTCGAGATGGAAGACCTCAAGACCGGCGTCTCCATCACCGATCTTGGCCTGAATGATTTCCGGATGGATTTGCTCAACTACGTCAAAGCCCACGGCGACCTCGATTCCATGCCCAGCGGCATGCACGCCGTCGTCGATGCCGACCCGGCCCGAGGCCTCGCCCCCGGCGCCATCTTCGCCCTCCGCAATCGCAACCCCGGCGTAAACCAGAAGCAGCAAAACCGGCTCCATCCCTACTACCTCGTTTACGTCGGTGCGGACGGCTCCGTCGTCGCCCGCCACACCGAGGTGAAGCGTCTCCTCGATTTGGTGCGCCTCGCCTGCAAAGATCGCGGCGAGCCCGTCCCCGCCGCGTGCGAGCGGTTCAACGCCCACACTGAGGACGGCCGCGACATGAGCCCCTACTCGCATCTTCTCGCCCAGGGCATCCGCTCCATGATCGACCTGAAAGAGGAGAAGGACATCGACAGCCTCTTTTCCGGCACTCGCACCACCGCCCTCGTTCAGACCATCAGCGGCCTCGACGACTTCGAGCTGATCGCCTTCCTCGTCGTGCAGCCATGATGAGCATCCGTTTCACACCAGCCCGACCGTCGCATTTGGGCATAAAAAAAGGGCAACCCTTTCGGATCACCCAACCGCAATTGCGGGAAGTTCCAGCACCATCCTCCATCTAATTTAGAAATCAAACCATTTTTGATGTCCGATTCCGTCACAGCTCCCACCCCCATTCCCAAGAAGCGCTGCACCATCTACATCGACGCGTTCAACTGGTATTACGGCATTTTTGTAAACCGGCCCGATTGGAAGTGGCTAAACATCCAGTCTTACTTCGAGGCTCTTCGGTTGGATGAGGAGGTTGTCGGCATCCGCTTTTTTACCGCCATCGTCCAGCCCCAGGTTCACGTCAGTCCCAAGCGCGATCGTCAAAAACGCTACCTGACCGCCCTTAAATCCATGCATAAGGTCGAGGTCATCCTAGGAAAATACCAGGAGCGCACCGTCACCTGTCAGGCCGGGGCCTGTCCACGGCATTTGGAATACCGCGTGGGCGAAGAAAAAAAGACCGACGTCAATATCGCCGTCCGCCTCATCGACGACGCCATCAACCATCGCACGGAGTCCATGGTCATCGTCTCCGCCGATTCCGATTTGGAGCCTGCCGTCGAATGGGTGCGCAAAAACCACCCGACAATAAAGGTCTCCGTCTATATCCCGGCCCTGCCCGAAGAGCTGAATCTTCGCCGAAACGACAACTACCAGCGCATGCAGGTAAATTGCCGCCTGCTTCCCTTGGCAGACATCCCTCGGCATCTCCTTCCCGCCACGGTGACCTTGCCCGACGGCACTACGGTGCAACGGCCGGCGCCCTCGGCCTAATCGGCGCTCCCTCGGCATGTTCACCTTCCCCCAGCAAGCCGCCTTTAATCGCTCCATCGCCAAGACGCGCATCTACGACCACGCCCAGCCGTCCAAGGCCGTGCGAGCCCGCTTCGTCCAGGAGGTCGAATCCATCGTCTGGAGCTACAAGCTCGCCCCCGAGACCATCAACCTCCCCCCGAGTCCCGGCGTGCATGAGATCCAAGTCTTCACGCTCACCGCCAAGACTCCCGAACTCAGCGAGATCGTGCTCCGCACCATCGACGAGGCCATCCCGTCCCCGCTTTTCTTCCGCATTTGCCACGGTGACCGCGTCCGGGGCCGCATCGCCTACAAGCGGCCCAGCGAGGCCGCCGCCGATGCCTGGGTGGTTGAGGAGGGGTTCACCGGCCCGTGGCACCCGGCCGCCACCGCGTTTCCCCCGTTGCCCGCCGTGCTCGATCTCGGCCAGCTCTACGCCCGTTTGCTGGAGCCTTATCTCCAGCCGCCGGCCCGCTCCGGTGAGGCTCTTCCCGCACACCTCGCCCGCTTGCGCGAACTTCGTCGCGTATCCCGCGAGGCCGAGGCCCTTGCCTCCGACTTGACCAAGGAAAAACAGTTCAATCGCAAGGTTGAGCTAAACGCCCGGCTCCGCAGTCTCCGACAATCCATCGAATCACTCTCTTAAGCCTTTATTACCACTCCCCATGGAAAAACTGAAAATGCATTCGCCCGACTTGGTGGCCGGTAACATCGAAAAAATCGCCGCCCTCTTTCCGAACTGCACCACCGAGGCCAAGGACGCCACCGGCAAGCTCACCCGTGCCGTGGACTTCGATCTCCTAAAGCAGGAGTTGTCCGGCAGCGTGGTTGAGGGGCCGCAGGAACGCTATCGGCTAGATTGGCCGGGGAAACGGGAGGCAATACTCGCAGCCAACGCAGCAATAGCTAAGTCATTACGACCTGATAAAAAAGCCTCCAAAAACTTCGATACTACAAAGAATATTATTATTGAGGGTGATAATTTAGAGACATTAAAACTGCTTCAGGAATCCTACTTGGGAAAAATAAAAGTCATCGAAATAGATCCTCCTTACAACACAGGGAAAGATTTCATATACAAGGATTCATTTAAGCTTTCTAAATCAGAATATTTTTTAGCCAGTAACCAATCTACGGAGGAAGGTATTCCGCTCGTAACGAACAGTGAGTCAAACGGCCGCTTCCATACCGATTGGCTAAATATGCTATACCCCAGGCTTCGGCTATGTAGAAACCTGCTTGCTGATGATGGCGTTATTTTCATCCATATCGACGACTCTGAACTCGAAAATCTCCGTAAGATTAGCCACGAAATCTTCGGCGAAGACAACTTTGTTGCAAATATAGTATGGGCAAACAAAGAAGGCGGCGGAGGCTCAGACAGTAAAGAGTTCAGGATAAAACATGAATATATTTTATGCTATGCTAAATGCATTGAACAAGTTTCGATTAGTGGCGTAGATATAACCAATCGGGATCGCTACACAGAGCAGGACGAGTTTGTCGATACACGTGGCCCTTATTACCTCCAGAAGCTGGGAATGGGAAGCCTAGGGTATGTCGCAAGCCTTGATTTCCCAATTCAAGCTCCCGACGGAGCGGAGATTTATCCAAATCTAGGCCAAGAAAAAATTAATCGTTGGCGCTGGGGGAAGGACAAGGTGAAATGGGGTGTAGAAAACAAGTTTCTTCATTTTCAAAAAGACCGAGCTGGGAACTGGCAGGTTTACACGAAACAGTATCTAAAGTGCGATAACGAGGGATCGATAATCGAGCGAGAAAATCGTCCGATGGGGCTTATTGAGGAGTTCTCCAGCACACAAGCCAGCAAGCAATTGCAGGACTTATTCTCGGGCAAGAAAACATTTAGCTATCCCAAACCCACTGATCTAATCGAGCATCTTCTAAAGCTTGTAACTAAACCCGAAAAATCGCATATTGTATTAGATTTTTTTGCGGGATCAGGCACCGTTGGTCATGCGGTCATGTCCTTAAATGCAAAAGACGGTGGCAATCGCAGATTCATACTGGTTCAGGTAAGTGAGCCTACGGCAGAGAAATCAGAAGCAAGTAAGAACGGATTTCACACCGTTTCCGAGATAACGCGCAGACGAATTGAACTCGCATCCAGCCATCTTCGCGAAGAGAATAAAACCACCAATATAGACTTGGGATTCCGGTTTCTGTCCGTCGATCAATCTTGCTTTAACGATATATATTACAGACCGGACGAGTCTTCACAGGATTCATTACTTAAGATAATTGATAACATTCGCGAAGGCCGCACACCCGAAGACCTCCTATTCCAAGTCATGCTCGATTGGGGCGTCGATCTTGGGCTGCCAATCAGCTCCGAAATGATCGCCGGTAAAAAGGTGTTTTTCGTGGACGGCAACGCTCTTGCCGCCTGTTTCGACACAAACATTTCCGAGGAACTGGTCACCGCCCTGGCAAAACGCCGTTTGCACGACCTGCCCTTGCTGAAGGTTGTCTTCCGCGATGCGGGTTACGCCTCCGACAGCGCCAAGATCAACGTGGAGCAAATTTTCAAGCTCCTCTCGCCCACCACCGAACTCCGCACGCTTTAAGCCGACCGCATGAAGCTCAAATTCAAGGTTCAGGCCTACCAGACACACGCGGTCGATGCAGTGGTAAATTGTTTCGTCGGGCAGCCCAAACAATCCCCCGCCCGCTACCAACTCGACCCCGGCCGGGGGCTAGACGCAAAGGGGCAGGCACTCGCCAATCTGGGCGTTGACGGTTTTGCCAACGCCGATTTCGCCCTCCCGTTGAGTAGGCTGCTGGAAAACGTGCAGGCGGTGCAGCACGGCCAAAACCTGCCTCGCTCCGCGCACCTCGTCACGTCCAAGGCCAGCACGGTCAATCTCGACATCGAGATGGAAACGGGCACAGGCAAAACCTATTGCTACATCAAGAGCATGTTCGCGCTCAACGCGAAGTATGGCTGGTCAAAGTTCATCATCGTCGTCCCCTCCATCGCTATCCGTGAGGGTGTGCATAAATCGTTCGAGATCACCGCCGATCACTTTCTCGATGCCTACGGCAAGCGCGCCCGGTGCCTCATCTACGACTCCAAGCGACTGCACGAGCTGGAGAACTTCTCCTCCGATGGCGGCATCAATGTCATGATCATCAACGTCCAGGCCTTCAACGCCCGAGGCAAGGACGCCCGCCGCATCTACGAGGAGCTGGATGATTTCCAATCCCGCCGCCCCATCGACGTTCTCAAGAAAAACCGGCCCATCCTCATCCTCGACGAACCGCAAAAAATGGAGGGCACCAAATCCGTCGAATCCCTCGCCGAGTTCGATCCGCTCTTTATCCTGCGCTACTCCGCCACCCACAAGCAGGAGCATAACAAAGTTTACCGGCTCGATGCGCTCGATGCCTACAACCAGCGCCTCGTCAAAAAAATCGCCGTGCGCGGCATCTCCGTCAAAGGCGTCGGCGGCACCCATGGTTACCTCTACCTGGAGTCCGTTCTCACCTATCCCGGCAAATCGCCCGAGGCCCGCATCGAGTTTGAGGTAAAGCAGGAGAAGGGGCTCAAACGCATCACCCGCAAGTTCGGCGCCCGCGACAACCTGCAAGACGAGTCCGGCGGCCTGGAGCAATACAAGGGCTACGTCATCGCCGATATCGACGCCCGCGACAACACCGTCAAATTCACCAATGGCGTCGTGCTCACCGCCGGTGAAGCCACCGGCGACGTGAGCGAGGGCAATCTCCGCCGCATCCAAATCCGCGAAGCCGTCCGCGCCCACTTCGAGAAAGAGCAAATGCTCTTCGACCAAGGCATCAAAGTCCTCTCCCTGTTCTTCATCGACGAGGTCGCCAAGTATCGCGGCTACCAGGGCGACGCCGAGATCGCCGGCGAGTATGCCACCATCTTCGAGGAGGAATACACCGCCCGCCTCAACGAAGTGCTCACGCTGGAGGACACGCCCTACAACCGTTATCTTAAAGGCATCGCCACGGCCAAAACCCACAACGGCTACTTCTCCATCGACAAGAAGACCAAGCGGCTGATCAACCCGGAGACCGGCCGCGCGTCCGACGAAGCCGACGACGTCGATGCCTACGATCTGATTCTCAAAGACAAGGAGCGGCTGCTTTCCTTTGCCGAGCCGGTGCGCTTCATCTTCTCGCACTCCGCTCTACGCGAAGGTTGGGACAACCCCAATGTCTTCGTCATCTGCGCCCTCAAGCACAGCGACAACACCACCACCCGCCGCCAAGAGGTAGGCCGCGGCCTGCGCCTATCTGTCAACCAGGCCGGTGACCGCATGGACTACCCGGCCACGGTGCACCAAATCAACGTCCTCACCGTCGTCGCCAGCGAGAGCTACAAAGACTTCGTCAAAGCCCTCCAGGCCGACATCAGCAAGTCGCTCTCGGCCCGTCCCCGCACCGCCGATGAAACCTACTTTACCGGCAAGGTGCTCAAAACCGCCACCGGCGAGATCGAGGTCACCAAGGACATGGCCCGCGCAATCCACCGTTACCTCATCAAAAACGACTTCGCCGACGACAAGGACAAGATCACCGACAAATTCCACGAGGCCACCAAGGCCGGCACGCTCCCGGCCCTGCCGCCCGAACTCGCACCACACGCTGAGCAAGTCTTTGCCCTCATCGCCACGGTCTTCACCGAGGGCCAGATCCCGCTACCCGACGACGGGCGCAAGACCAAGGTCAACAACCTCAACGCCAATTTCGAGAAGACCGAATTCCAAGCCCTGTGGAATCGCATCAACCGCAAGGCCGTTTACACGGTTCATTTCGACTCGGCGGAACTCGTCCAGAAGGCGACCGACGCCCTCGACAAAGAACTCAAAGTTGCCCGGCTTCACTACACCATCCAACGCGGCGAGCAAAAGGAGGTCGGCAGCTTTGATGAACTGCAAAAGGGCGAGGCCTTTGTTTTGGCCGAGCACGAAACCAAGGCTCTCGATGTCTCCGTGCAGTCCACGGTGAAATACGACCTCCTCGGCAAACTCGCCGAGGACACCAAACTCACGCGCAAAACCATCGCCCAAGTCCTCACCGGGATGAACCTCGCGGTGTTCAATCAATACAAGGTGAACCCCGAGGACTTCATGATTCAGGCCGCCCGAATCATCAACGAGCAGAAGGCCACGGTCATCGTCGAGCACCTCGCCTACAACCCCCTGGACGAGTCCTATTCGACCGACATCTTCACCAAGGCGAAATCACCCGAAGATTTCAGCAAAGCCTACGAGGCCAAGCGCCACGTTTACGACTACGTCTTCACGGATTCCATCAACGAGCGAAACTTCGTGCAGGAACTGGACACCAGCACCGAGGTAGTCGTTTACGCCAAGCTCCCCCGTTCATTCTTCATTCCAACCCCTGTCGGCGACTACAACCCCGACTGGGCCATCGCCTTCCAAGAAGGCGCGGTAAAGCACGTTTACTTCGTGGCAGAAACGAAAGGCTCCATGTCCTCCATGGATCTCCGTAAAATCGAGGCATCCAAAATCGAATGCGCCCGAAAGTTCTTCGCCAAGATCACCTCCACCCAAGTCATATACGACGTAGTCGATAGCTACGCCAAGTTGATGGAGCTGGTGAAATAGGAGGACCGAAACCGCGAATTGCCGGGCATGCGGACGGGGTCGAGCCGTGTTTTGTGGATTCCGTCCGACTGGCAAGAGCGGGCCAGGTTCAACCCCAATGCTGTCTCAGCTTAAGTCATTGAGCATCAATTGGTCAGATTGCTGGGGTGGCGACTGGCTTGTATTCAAATACGCAAACAGCTCGTTGATAGGCATTTTGGAAATCGCATGAAGCGACAGGACTTGGACAAAAGTCGTCAG
>CAMCHD010000097.1 GCA_945874545.1 Akkermansia muciniphila
TACGAGGACTGGCTGACCAACGCCCAGCCGCTCAAAGACAGCCAGCAACCCACCACCATCAGCAGCACCACGCCCTACAGCACGTTCCCGTCCGGTCCGACCACGCGTGACGTGGCTGGCAACTTCTTCATCGCCGGCCAGGCCAACACCGGCGGCGGCCAGGCCGTCCACACCGGTTCGGACATCCCGCTGTCCGCCTTCGGACGCGGCGCCAGCCTCTTCGCCGGCGTCATGGACAACACCGACGTGTTCTTCAAAGTCATGCAGGCCGCCGTCGGCGGCGCGAAGTAAGTCGCACGCCTGCTCCCATTCGGCCGCCGCCAAGACCCTCTTGGCGGCGGCTTTTCACCCAGTCTCCTCCTCGACCCACCTTTTTTGATCTTATCATTCCCATGAAATCTTACCGCCTCCTCTCCGCCTCCGTCGCGGCCGCCGCGCTGGCCCTCTCTTCTGTTTCCGCCGCCAGCTTTTCCACCAATTTCGACAGCCAGCCCGACGGCACCCTCGCCTCGGTCTTCAGCAACGCCGACTTCTCCTTCCACAACGGATTCTTCGGTCCCCTCCAGGACGGCGAAGGCCTCGACATCCCCGGCTCCGACCAGTGGCAGATCGACACCGAAAACGATCTCGCCTTCCCCCTCACGGTGGTCGAGACCGGCGCGGTCGACGGCGGCTACGGCGACGCCCCCTCCACGCCCAATGCCCTCAACGGCGTGGATCAAACCGTGCTGATCGTTTTTAACCAGTTCGTCGACATCACCAACTTCTCGGTCACCCTGGACAACAGCACCTTCGGCAACCTCTCCGCGACTTCCATTGATTTTGTCAACGGTGCTACCGTCGTCTTGAGCAACCCGGCGGACCAAACCGTGTCCGGTCTCGTCGTGAACGTCGCCTCGGCCGTTGGCGTGAAGACCATCGCCCTCCCCGGCGGTGCCTACTACGACAACCTGAGCTTCGACTACACCGTCTCCGCCATCCCCGAGCCCTCCAGCTTCGCCGCCCTCGCCGGCCTCGCCGGTCTGGCTCTTGCCGCCAGCCGCCGCCGCCGCGCCTGAGCCGCCGTCCGGAATTTTAACGCGAAGACGCCGACACCCATCCGAAAGTCGCCAAGCAAGGCACAGCCTCGCCGCATGGTTTTCGGTCCTTCGTGCTCCTTCGCGTCTTCGCGTTAAAAAACTCCGTTTCCCCGTCTCCGCTTCCAGGCCTTTCGCCTTCCCCGCCTGTGCTCGCCCTTCGCGTCCGCGACCTCGTCAAACGCCACTCCGCCACCGCCGGGGCGGCCCCGGTGGAGATTCGCCTCGACGCCCTCGACCTCGAAGCCGGCGCCCAACTCGCCCTGCGCGGCCCGAGCGGCTGCGGCAAAACCACCCTGCTTCACCTCATCGCCGGCATTCTCCGCCCGGACTCGGGCGAGATCCACCTCGCCGGCGAACTCCTGCCCGCCACCGCCGAAAACACCCGCGATCGCCTGCGCGCCCGCCACCTCGGCTACGTTTTCCAAACCTTTAACCTGCTCCAGGGCTTCACCGTCCGGGAAAACCTGCAGCTCGCGCAACGTTTCGCCGGCCGGGAAGGAACCGAGGCCGACGCCCACCGCGAGCGCCTTCTCGCCGAACTCGGCCTCGCCCCGTTCGCCCACCGCCTCCCCGCCCGCCTTTCCCACGGCCAACAACAACGCGTGGCCCTCGCCCGCGCCCTGGTCAACCGCCCCGCCCTCGTCCTCGCCGACGAACCCACCGCCAGCCTGGACGACGCCCATGCCGCCGCCGCGCTGTCCCTTCTGCGTGAGGTTTGCGTGAGCCACGGGGCCGCGCTTCTGCTCGCCACCCACGACGAACGCGCCCTGCGCGCCTTTCCCGCCGTGCGCGATCTGAAACCCCTCGCCCCCGCCGCATGATCCCGCGCCTGCCCTCCGCTCTCCTCCTCGCCGCGCGCGGGCTGCGTCAACACGCCGCTTCATCCTGGTGCGCCATCGCCCTGCTCGCCCTGGCCTCCGGCGGTGCCCTGGCCGCCCTCGCCCTGCGCGAAGCCTCGGCGCGCGCCTTCGCCGCCGGCACCGGCCCCTTCGACGCCGTGCTCGGCGCTCGCGGATCCCCGCTGCAAATCGTCCTCTCCTCGCTCTACCACCTCGAGGCCGCGCCCGGCCTCGTGCCCGAGGCGGAGGTCGACAAACTGTCCGACCACTCCGCCGTCGCCCACGCCGTCCCCCTCGTCCTCGGAGACAACCACGAAGGCTGGCGCCTCGTCGGCACCTCCCCGGGCCTCTTCGCACCCGAGCTTTGGCAAGGCCAGCCCGCCGCCCCGCGCCTGCTCGCCGGAGGTCGCCTGTTCGATCCCGCGCGCCAGGAAATAGTCGCGGGCAGCCAGGCCGCCGCCGCCCTGGGCCTGCGCTTGGGCGACCACCTGACGCCGACGCACGGCCTCGATTACGCGGCCGAGACCGCCGAGGATCACGCCCACGAGGAGGAATTCACCGTCGTCGGCCTGCTCGAGCCCACCGGCACCCCGATCGATCGCGTGCTATGGACCCCCGTCCACGCCGTCCAACACCTCGGCGGGCACGATCCCGCCCACGCCCACGATCTGAGCGCGGTTCTGGTTCGTTTTCGACCCGAGGCCGGGGCCGCCGGCTTCATGCTGGCGCAAAACTACAACGCACCCGGTGGCACCCTCACCCTCGCCTGGCCGGTCGCCGCCCACGTCGCCGCTTTGTTCGAGCGCTTCGCCTGGGCCGACCGGTTGATGGGGGTCGCCGCCGCCTTCGCCGCCGCCTTGTCCGCCCTCTGCGTGGTCATCGCCCTCCAGGCCTCGCTGGCCCAGCGCCGCCGAGACTGGGCCATCCTGAGAGCGATCGGAGCACGCGCCCCCACCCTCGGCGCCGCCATTCTCGCGGAGGCCCTGC
Source organism: Akkermansia muciniphila (assembly GCA_945874545.1). Taxonomy (GTDB): domain Bacteria; phylum Verrucomicrobiota; class Verrucomicrobiia; order Opitutales; family Opitutaceae; genus IMCC26134_A. The sequence continues at coordinate 2,906 of CAMCHD010000097.1, forward strand.
TGCTCGGCGTCGCCGGAGCCGCCGGGGCTGTCGCGGTCGCCGCAGGACTACAGAGCCTCGTCGCCTGGCAGATTCGCATCCGCACCGGCGTCCTGCTCGCGCCGGTGCCTCCCGCCGAACTGCTCGCGACCGGGGCGGGCGCGCTGCTGCTTACCTGCGCGCTGGCCGCGCTGTGGCCCGCCTGGACCGCCCTTCGCTCGCCCGTGGCCGAGCACCTGGCCCCCCCGGCCTGAGATCGAGGACCTTCCGGATATTGCCACGGCACCGCGGGCCGAGGATTTCACCCCTCCGACTTCGAATTTGAACGCAAACGTCACCGCGGCGCTACCTAATCGTCACCGGCGGTCTCTTGTAAGTTACAAACCTGCCCTATGGTGGGGTGTTCCTCACTCCCATGAAAACACCCTCCCGCCTCATCGCCTCCGTCCTCGCGGCCCTCGCCGGCCTGCCTGCCGCCTTCGCCCAATACAGCATCACCGTCCTGCACAACAACGACGGCGAGTCCGCCCTCATCCAGTATAGCGACGCCCAGCCCAACTACGGCGGCGTCGCCCGCTTCGCCACCCTGCTCGACGACACCCGCGACTTCTACACCTCGCAGGGCCACGGCGTCGTCTCCATCTACGCGGGCGATACCTTCCTCGCCGGCGCGCGTTTCCAGGCCAGCCTCGATTCCGGCGCTCCCGGCAGCCGCACGTTTTATGACGCGCTCGCGATCAGCCACATCGGCTACGACGCCTCCATCATCGGCAACCACGAGTTCGACTTCGGTCCCTCCGTCCTGGCCGAGTTCATCGGCGACGCCCAGACCACGAACACCACCACCTACCTGAGCTCTAACCTCGACTTTTCCTCCACCCCGTCCCTCCAGTCTCTCGTCACCGCCGGCACCATCGCCCCGAGCAAGATCGTCAACGTCAACACCTCCGCCGGCATGAAGAAAGTCGGCATCATCGGCGCGACCACCACGGACCTGCCCTTCGTTTCGTCCCCCGAGACCGTCACCGTCGGCGCCGTCGCCGCCGCCGTGAACACCCAGATCTCCCTCCTCCAAGGCGCCGGCGCCGACGTCATCATCCTCGGCTCCCACCTCCAGGGCATCCGCACCGAGAACACCCTGGTTTCCAGCCTGAATCCCGGCATCGACCTCATCATCGCCGGCGGCGGCTCCGAGCTGCTTCGCACCGAGTCCGCCACCGCCGTGCTCCCCGGCGCCCCCGCCACCGTCGCGACCACCGGCTTCATCCCCAACGATTCCGAGCCGAGCATCACCCCGCTGACCAGCAATTACCCGGCCGTCAGCACCTTCACCGACCTCGGCGGCAACGCCATCCCGATCGTCACCACCGACGGCAACTACGGCTACCTCGGCCGCGTGACCCTCAACGTCGACGCCCTCGGCGCCGTGACGGTCGACACCTCTTCCAACCCCCAGCGCGTAGCCAGCATCACCGCGGACGCGACCAACGGCGTCGCCCCCGACGCCGCCATCGTCACCGACGCCGTCACCCCGGTGTCGAACTTCGTCGCCGGCCTCGCCGCCACCGACCTCGCCAACACCAGCGTCCAGCTCTTCCACGGCGGCTCCTCCACCATCCGCTCCCGCCAGACCAACCTGGGCAATTTCGTGGCCGACGCCTTCCTCGACAAAGCCACCGACCTGGCCCCCGGCTTCGCCACCGACCTGCCCGACTTCGCCCTGGTCAACGCCGGCGGCATCCGCGCCAACATCGCCGCCGGAGACGTCTCCCGCCTGAGCACCTTCAACGTCTCCCCCTTCGGCAACTTCCTCGCCGTGGTGCCCGACGTGACCGCCGCCGACCTGAAGCTCCTCCTTGAGAACGCCTTCTCCCGCACCTCCGATTCGGACGCCGGTCCCGGCATCACCGTCGCCGGCGCGGACGGCCGCTTCGCCCAGCTGTCCGAAGGCATCAGCGTCGCCTACGATCCCAACGCGTCCGGCCTGCGCTTCAACGCCGACGGCATGATCACCACGGTGGGCAACCGCATCCTGATCATCACCGTCGACGGCGTGACGATCTACGAAAACGGCGCGTGGAACGTGGACGCCGAGACCACCACCTTCGACATCGCCACCACCGCGTTCTCCGCCAACGGAGGCGACCAGTATTTCCGCACCGCGTCCGGCGGCACCGCCACCTACCTGTCCAAGCTTTATGACTTCGACATCTTGACCGGCACCACCGACCAGCAGGCCCTGCAGGACTACATCGTTCAGCTGACCGGCGGAAACAACGCCTTCGATCTGACCGGCTCCGGCGCCAACCCCGACTACCTGGTCCAGTCGACCTTCCAGGGTAGCCGCATCTCCGCCATCCCCGAGCCCTCCAGCGTCGCGGCCCTCGCCGGCTTGGCCGGTCTGGCCCTCGCCGCCTCCCGCCGCCGCCGCGCCTAAGCTCCGTTGTAGACTATCCCGCTGTAGAACCGGTCGCCGACCGGTTCCTCCAGCCCCCAGGCCCGCCCCTTCCCGGGGCGGGTTTTTTTGCGCCCTTTCGCAATCGATTTGTGTGCCAAAAATCACACAGAAAACCGTTGTCGCGACCGCGCTTTTCGGATGCCTTCGACACTTAGATTTAACAATCGCCGCCCCACCTTCCCATGCCCGATCCCCTGGACCCGCTTCCGTCTCCCATCCCGCACGAATTCAATCCTTTGCCCGAGGCTTCCAACGCCGCGGATTACGACGCGTCCAAGCTCGGCAAACTCGAGGGGCTCGAGGCCGTCCGCAAAAAGCCGGGCATGTATATCGGCGGCACCGACGAGCGCGCCCTGCACCACTGCGTTTCCGAGGTGCTCGACAACTCGGTCGACGAACACCTCGCCGGCCACTGCCATCGCATCGACGTCTCGATTCACGTGGACGGCTCCATCTCCATCCGGGACGACGGCCGCGGCATCCCGGTCGACATCCACCCCGTCTACGGCATCCCCGGCGTGGAGATGGTCCTCACCACCCTGCACTCGGGCGGCAAGTATGGCCAGGGTGGATACAAGTTCTCCGGCGGCACCCACGGCGTCGGCGCGAAGTGCGTGAACGCCGTCTCGGAGTGGTTCGAGGTCGAGGTCTCGAAGGGCGGCCACGTCCACCACATGCGCTTCGCCCAGGGCAAGGTCGTCAAAAAACTCGAGGTCATCGGCACCGCCCAGTCCACCGGCACCCTCGTCACCTTCAAACCCGACCCGGAGATCTTTAAACAGACCACCGTCTTTGTCGCCGCCACCATCGCGAAACGCCTGCGAGAACTGGCCTTCCTGAATTCCGGCCTCGAGATCCGCTTCGTCGACGAACGCCCCTCCATCCCCGCCCCGGAGGTGTTCCTCTACAAGGACGGCGTGGTCGAGTTCGTGAAACAGCTGAACCAGGGCAAGGAGGTCCTCCACCCCCAGCCCGTTCGCATCCACAAGGAGATGACCACCACCCTCGACGACAAACCGATCGAGATCCACGTCGAGGTCGTCCTCCAATACAACGACACCTACAACGACCAGGTCCTCTGCTACACCAACACCATCCACAACCCCGACGGCGGCACCCACCTGTCCGGCTTCCGCTCCGCCCTCACCCGCACCATCAACCAGTTCGCCAAGGCCAATAACCTGCTCAAAGACAAGGATCCCCAGATCACGGGCGACGACGTGCGCGAAGGCCTCGCCGCCGTCATCTCGATCAAACACTCCGACCCGAAGTTCGAGTCCCAGACCAAGGTGAAATTGCTCTCCCCCGAGGTCGAGGGCATCGTCGGTTCGCTCAGCTACGAGGGCCTCACCCAGTATTTTGAGACCCACCCGCAGGTCGGCAAACGCATCGTCGACAAGGCCCTGAACGCCGCCCGCGCCCGCGAGGCCGCCCGCAAGGCCCGCGAGACCATCCGCAAGGGCGCCCTTTCCGGCGGCGGCCTGCCCGGCAAACTCGCTGACTGCTCCGAACGCGACCCGCAAAACACCGAGCTCTACATCGTGGAGGGCGACTCCGCCGGCGGCTCCGCCAAACAGGGTCGCGACCGCCGCTACCAGGCCATCCTCCCCCTCCGCGGCAAGTTGATCAACACCGAGAAGGCCCGCTTGGACAAGGTGTTGTCCAACGAGGAAATCAGGACCCTGATCACCGCCATCGGCGCCGGCATCGGCGAAGGCGGCGAGGCCATCGGCGGTTTCAACGCGGACAAGGCCCGCTACCACAAGATCATCATCATGACGGACGCCGACGTCGACGGCTCCCACATCCGCACCCTGCTGCTGACCTTCATGTATCGCCAGATGAAGGGCCTGATCGAGCGCGGCTTCGTCTACATCGCCCAGCCCCCTCTCTACAAAATCAAGCGCAAGAAACGCGAGCAATACGTCGACAACGACGACCAGCTTAACCGCATCCTGCTCGAACTCGGCTCCGAGGACGTCGTCCTCACCCGCCTACGCGACGGCCACGCCTTCCCCGCCGAACAAGTCGAGCAATTGGTCGAAAACCTCGCCCTGCTCGAAAAATTCGGCGCCGGCGTGACCCGCTACGGGGCCGTTCTGCCCGCCTACCTCGACGCCCACCACCCCGAGACCCGCGCCCTCCCCCGCTACCTCGCCCGCATCCGCGAAGGCAACAAGGAGACCCACGAGTTCCTCGCCGACGAACACGCCCGCTCCGGCTTCCTCGCCCGCGAAGGCCTCGCCGCCGACTTCGGCCAACCCGTCACCGCCACGCCGCTCCCTCCCGACCTCCCCGCTCCCGGCTCCCCGCTCCCCGTCGCTCCTTCCTCCCCGCTGTCCGCACCCCGCACCGGCCCCGGTGCCCAGCGCCGCGTCACCCTGCACGAGATCTACGAGAGCAACGAGATGACCAAGTGCCTCGTAGCCCTCGCCCGCCTCGGCCTCGACGGCCACCGCTTCACCGCGACCCCCGCCGAGCCCCGCTTCCTCGTCACCGAAAACCCCGGCCTCAAATCCGAGCTCAAAACCGAGCTCCACGGCCCGCTCGAGATCGTCGCCCACATCCGCGCCAACGGCCGCAAGGGCCTCGGCATCCAGCGCTACAAGGGTCTCGGTGAAATGAACCCGAAGCAGCTCTTCGAGACCACCATGGACCCGGAAAAACGCCGCCTCCTGAAGGTCGACATCGCCGACGCCGCCAAAGCCGACGCCCTGTTCACCCTCCTCATGGGCGACGAAGTCCCCCCCCGCCGCCAGTTCATCGAGGACAACGCCCTGAACGTGCAGTTCCTGGATGCATGAGTGGAAGCGCAAAGACGCGAAGTCGCAAAGGTCGATCCACTGAGCCTTCTTTTTCCGACCTTAGCGTCTTTGCGTCTTCGCGCTTTAATTCTGTTTTATAAAAATGCCCCGCGTAGTCGTCCCGTCCGAGATCGAGGAACTCGCCACCCAAGCGGTGGACGCCGCCTTGGTCGTGCATCGCGAGTTTGGCCCCGGCCTGCTGGAATCCGCCTACCGCGATTGCATGGTCTTGGAACTCGAATCACGCGGACTGACGGTCGCCCGGGAACTCAGCCTCCCGATCCAGTATCGCGGTCACACCCTGCCGAACGCCTACCGCATCGATCTGCTTATCAACCAAGCCCTGCCGCTGGAGCTGAAAGCCGCCGAAGCGCTTCTCCCAATCCACCGCGTCCAGTTGAACACCTACCTAAAACTTCTGCGCCTACCCCTCGGCCTGCTCTTTAACTTCAATTCCCCCCTCATCAAAGACGCCACCCACCGCGTCCTGAACCTCGATTTCCGACCCCAAGCCTGAAGCGCGAAGACGCAAAGCCGCGAAGCTCAATCCACCAAAACCCCGTCACTCCCGCTCCCTTCCCTCCGACCTTAGCGCCTTCGCGTCTTCGCGCTTCCTCTCCTTCCTTCCCGAATTTTCTTCCCGACCGTGCTAAACCCCTCCGAAAAACTCTCCAACGCCAACATCACCGACATCATGCAGTCGGCCTACATCGAGTATTCGATGTCCGTGATCGTGGCCCGCGCCCTGCCCGACGCCCGCGACGGCCTCAAACCCGTCCAACGCCGCATCCTCTACGCCATGCTGCGCGAAGGCCTGCTCCATAACCGCGCCTTCGACAAATGCGCCGGCGTGGTCGGCGAGGTGCTAAAAAACTACCACCCCCACGGCGACTCGTCCGTCTACGACACCCTCGTCCGCCTCGCCCAGCACTGGGTGATGCGTTACCCGCTGATCGACCCCCAGGGCAACTTCGGCTCCGTCGAGGGTGATCCGCCCGCCGCCTACCGTTACACCGAGGCCCGCCTGAAGAACATCTCCGAGGAACTTCTGGCCAACATCGACGAGGACACGGTCGATTTCGCCCCCAATTACAAGGAGTCCACCACCGAGCCCACCGTATTGCCCTCGGCCCTACCGAACCTGTTGATGAACGGCTCCACCGGCATCGCCGTGGGCATGGCCACCAACATCCCCCCACACAACCTCCACGAGCTCATCGCCGCCATCGTCAAGGTCCTCGACGAACCCCAGACCACCACCCTCGACGACCTCTGCGGCTTCATCCAGGGCCCCGATTTCCCCACCGGCGGCACCATCGCCGGCCGCGAGGGCATCCTGTCCTACCTGAAGACCGGCAAGGGCATCGTGCGCATCCGCGGCAAGGCCCACACCGAGGAATCCAAGACCGGCGAACAAATCGTCATCACCGAGATCCCCTACAACGTAAACCGCGCCAACCTCGTCGTCCGCATCGCCGAACTGGTGACCGAGAAGGAGATCGAGGGCATCCGCGACGTGCGCGACGAGTCCGACGAAAACACCCGCGTCGTGATCGAGCTGAAACGCGGCGAACAGGCCTCGCCCATCCTTAACCAGCTTTACCAAAAAACCGCCCTGGAGTCGTCCTTCGGCGTCACCCTGCTCGCCCTCGATAAAAAACGGCCGAAGCAGATGAACATCCGCGAGCTGATCGATTGCTACGTCGACCACCGCCGCGACGTCGTGACCCGCCGGACCAAGTTCCGCCTGAAGGAGGCCGAGGACCGCGCCCACATCCTCGAAGGCTATATCATCGCCCTGGATAACCTGGACGACTTCGTAAAAATCATCCGCGCCTCCGCCAGCCGCGAGGAGGCGAAGGACCGCCTGATGGCGAAGTATCCGCTCTCCGAACGCCAGACCATCGCCATCCTCGAGCTCCGCCTCTACCAGCTCACCGGTCTCGAACGAGGCAAGATCGAGGCCGAGTATCTCGAACTCCAGACCAAGATCGCCGCGCTGAAGGAGATCCTCGAACACGACTGGCGCCTGCGCGAGGTGATCAAGACCGAGCTGCTGGAGATGAAGGAAAAATACGGCGACGTCCGCAAAACCGAGATCGTCGGCGCCCTCGGCGATTTCCGCATGGAGGACGTCATCCCGAACGAGGGCTGCGTCATCACCATTTCCCACCTCGGCTTCATCAAACGCACCCCCTCCGCCGACTACCGCTCCCAAAAACGAGGCGGCAAGGGCGTGATCGGCGCCGAGACCTACGACGACGACTTCGTGGAGCACCTCTTCACCGCCTCCACCCACGATTTTATCCTGTTCGTGACCACCCACGGCCAGTGCTTCGCCAAAAAGGTCTACACCATCCCCGAAGGCGTGCGCACCGCCAAAGGCAAGTCGGTGAAGTCCTTCCTCGCCCTCGACGAAGGCGAGAAGATCGCCGCCATGCTTTGCTTCGCCGACTTCTCGGGCGACCGCTTCCTCGTCATGGCCACCAAGGCCGGCACGATCAAGAAGACCGCCCTCGCCGACTACACCAACGCGACCCGCGAAAACGGTCTGATCGGCATCAACCTCGACGAAGGCGACAACGTGATCGGCTGCGTGCTCACCACCGGCGCCGACGAGCTCATCCTCGTCTCCCACCAGGGCCTGGCCGTCCGCCTGGCCGAGAAGGACGCCGAGACCGGCGAGATCCTTTTCCGCGACACCGGCCGCGCCACCGGCGGCGTGCGCGGCATGAAGTTCAAGTTGGAGAGCGACTACCTGGAGGTGCTCGAAGTGGTCGACCACCAGGCCCGTTTCCTCGTCGCCAGCCAGGCCGGCCTCGGCGTGCGCACCCGCTTCGAGGACTACCGTCTGGTCAACCGCGGCGGCAGCGGCGTCTGGGCCATCGACCTGCCCGAGGATGGCTCGATCCACATTGCCGGCGCCCTCAGCGTGAAGGATACGGACGAGGTCATGTTGTTGACCGCCAAGGGCCAAAGCATCCGCACCCCGGTCAACACCATCCGCGAGGTCGCCCGCGGCGGCAAAGGCGTAAAACTCCTCACCCTGGCCGAGGGCGACAAACTCCTCAGCATCGCCAAGGTGGTCGAGACCGAGGAACAACAAGCCGCCGCCGAAGCCGCTACGCCCGAGGCTTGATCGAAATGCAGCCCCGACCGCTGGTCGGGGTCCGGGCTTTTGTGGTCCGGGGAGCGCACGCGTCCCGCGTGCCAAGGGCGGCGTCCCGCCGCCCTCTCCGAAGCGCCAAGCGAGACGCCCGCCGCGACACCCGGGACGGGTGTGCGCCCCGAACCACAACCCGCCGCCGAAGCCTCGTAGCCCGTAGGGTCGTCGCTCGCCGACGACCGCGTCCGCGAATAATAAACACAAAAAAGGCCGGCGAGGGACCCCTCGCCGGCCTTTTGTATTAAATCAAGAAGCGTCGCCTAAACCCACTCAGACCGAGCGACGACGACGAGCGGCGACACCCGCCAAAGCGGCGACACCAAGGATCGCGCCGAAGGTGGAGGGCTCAGGGATGGCGGAGTAGGTTGCTGAAAGCGTCACATTATCGATTCGGTTGTTTCCAGAGGTATTGGTTGCCCCAGAAAGAGTGTAGCGAAGGAATACAGTGGAATCGTTGTCTAAAGTTGTGATCGCAACGCTGGGAGTAACAGTCGCGAACGATGTGGATGTGGTAGCGGTGTTAGAGCCAAAATTCGTGAAAGTAGAACCATTCTGGCTATATGACCACTGCCCTGTTGAAAACCCCGTCGAGGTTCCGCGCCGGTCAAAATTGATAACCAAGCCAGTCAAGTTCGCCATAGAGAAGGAAAACTGAATAAAGCTACCATTGCCCGCGTTGCTAACCAATGAAAGCGACTCCTCGGAGGGTGCGCTACTCTGCGCATTTAAGGTAGAACCGCCAAAATCATCAACAAGCCCAGTCCAAGAAGATAGGGACAAAGAGGCGCTGCCGAAATCAGACGCTATTGTAGTGGGAACTCCACCAGCGCCAGGAGCACTAGCAGTAGTAATGCTCAAAGCGTTAAAATTCCAGTAAGCAAAAACGCCCGACTGTCCATTGGTGGGATTTGCATTGCCAATAAATGATTGGGCCAAGGCACAAGAAGAAGCCGCAATTGAAAGAGCTGCGAAGGAGCGAAATGATAATTTCATGTGTGATTAAAAATTTAGACGCATGAGCACACCCCACACCAAACCCCACCCGCAACCCGCTGGCGTGACGTTCGCGAAAACTCTTTTTTCCCGCCTTCCCCATTCAGATCAATATAAACCACACAAGGAGAATACCCTAGTCAGCCTCATACTAGTAAACACGGAGCATAACGCCGCCCAGTCGAACCCCAAAAACACCAGCGTGCCTTCAGCCTACTCCGGCCCGTGCTCCGGCAGCAAATGGCTCAAACGCCGCAGTCCCGCGCGGGCCGGGAAGTAAACGACCACGAACAGCGCCGGCGCGGTCGCCAGCCAGCCGGTGAAGGCGTGCGCGCCCACCCAGCCAAACTCGCGCAAAAACGCCCCGAAGCTCAACTCACGGAACGATGCGAGCATGCCGCTGAGCGAAAAATG
>CAMCHD010000098.1 GCA_945874545.1 Akkermansia muciniphila
AAGGCCGTGTCGTGAACCAAAGCCTGCCCGACGGTGATGGCGAAGCCGCCGTCGTCGATCACGGCTCCGCCGGCCTGGACGCGAGCGATGGTCGCGGAGGGGAAGAACGAGGCGTTGTCGCCGCTCGCGCGCAGGGTGCCGCCGTTGAAGTTGGCGTTGAATGTGTGGGTTCCTTTGGTCAGGGCGGGAACCGTGAGGGTGCCGCTGTTTAGGGTGAGGGTGCCAGTTGGAGAGCCGGTGGCAACTAATCGCTGACCAAAACGCGCCTGCCCAGCGGAGGTGACGTTACCGCCATTCAAGATCAGTCCGCCACCCACGCTGTTGCCCGTTCCGATCTCGAGGGTGGCAACATTTAGGGTGGTGCCGGTGTCCACTTGGATATTGCCGCGGTTCGCTCTCAATTCGCCCAACGTGACCGTGCCGCTGTTCGAAAGAGCCAGAGTGCCCAGACCGTTTTTGTTGAGGTTCTTGCCGTTCCCGGTGATGGCGCCTGTGAGCGTGATGTTTCCGCTTACTGAGGCTCCACCGCCGACCATGACCGTGTTGGCTTCGAAGGCGACTGCACCTCCATACGTCGCAGTGGTTCCGCCAGCGGAGTTGTGCAGCGAGCCGACGTTGTCCCCGGCTGCTGTGCTGTTCATCGTCAGCGGGACGGTGGCGGTGGGAGAGATGCCGGCTAAATCGAGGATCGCGGAGCCGTTTACCGTGACACTGGAAGTGTTGTTGGTGCCGTTACCCAGAGCATTGGCGGCGCCGAGTCTGAGTGTGCCTGCGCTAACGGTCGTGGTGCCGGTGTAGGTGTTGGTCCCTGAGAGGACTTGAGTGCCCGCGCCGCTTTTCACCAGATTCATCCCGGGGGCTCCGTTAGAGATACCTCCTGTGTATGTCTGGGTGCCGGAGGTAGGATTAAGGGTCAGGGCGGTGAGGGTGGAGTAGCCGGTGGTGATGACCGAGGAAAGGTTCGTGCTGCCCGTCAGGCCACCGACGGTCAAGGTGGTGGGACCGTCAATCGTGATCGTTCCGGCACCCGAGGTGTCGAGAGCGCTGTTCTGAAGGGCGAGCGTGTTGGTGAGCTTGAGCACGCCGGCTTCGACCTTGGTGGCTCCAGTGTTCGTATTGGTGCCGGCGAGGGTGAGCGTGCCGACACCTGTCTTCGTGAGTGCGATGACGTTGCTCCAATTGCCGTTACTCACGATGTCTCCTGAACCGCCGATGCTGAGGTTGCGCGGTCCGCCGGCGGGGAGGCTCGTTCCGCCGCCACCTGCAAAGCTCCATGAACCGAAGTCCAAGACGTTCGAAGAATTGTTCGTGAAAGTATGAAATGACGCACCACTCACGCCACCGAAGGCGAGCGTGCCGGTGCCTGCGAAGGAAACGGCCCCGGCTCCAGCTTCCACGGATAAACCCGTGCCGAAACGGAAGGTTCCAGCAGTGCCCGTGATGGTGAGCGGATTGGTATGAGCAGCAAGCACACTGATTGAACTGCCCGCCGTGCCTTGACCGCCGCCCATGGCGGTAGCGAGCGTGAGGTTGGTCGTGGCGGCCGTGCCGTCAAAGTGGATATTTAAACCACTGTTTGTAGTAGTTAGGGCTGGATTGAAATTCGAGCCGGTGGAGAACACGGAGTCCGTCGCGCCGGTCCAGATGCTTTGGGCATCGGCCGCGTGGGCGGCAAGGAGGGCCGCGAGGAGCAGGCTGGCTTGGCGAAACTTTGGCGTGGGGTGGGGGTAGGCGTTAGGGTTCATTCTGCGGGGTGGGTTAAAAAACAACGACCCCGCTTTATACCCCAAGGCGGGGTTCCCGCCTACCTCGCCAATGCTCACCCCTCACCGGGTATTGACGCCCGGGTGGCGTGTAGGCGGATAAAACTACGCGTAAAGTCGCCGCCTCGCCGCCCGGTGAACGCGTCGACGATCCCGCCTGCGTGCGGGTCGCGCTCCGCCGCGCAGTGCCGAATCTGGTTGGCGGACCCGCCGGTCACGCCGCGGTGTTAGGTCCCCGTCCGGTTTGCCGGCTGTTTCCAGCCCGAGGCCTTCGTTCCTCTTCTCTAACGCGCGCCCGGTCGCCTGTCAGCGCAGGTCCTCGGTCTTGAAGTAATACTTCGTGCCGGAGACGGTGAGCGCCGGGTTGCTGTTGAAGGCCGAGCCCTCGACCCAACGGACCGAGCCGTCCACGTAGAGGTGGTTTCCGCCGAGCAGGTTGTCGTCGTTGGAATGGTTGGCGCCGCCCGCCCAGCTGCCGTTGTATTCACGATTCAGATCGGTGGCGAGCAGGCGGTAGCCGAGCGGTTCGGCGAGGCGCCGGTAGATGGAGGTGGCGACACCCGTGGAGGTCGCGATGCTCGCGGTCGTCCCCGGCAGGTAGAGGTAGCCGATGGGCACGCCACCGGGCGTGGTGGTGGTGCGCTGGGCCTCGGTCATCCAGGTGGTGGTGTAGGTCTGGTTTCCTTTGCAGAAAAGCATCTCCCAGGTCATGCCGTAGCCGCTTTTGGCGACGCCGATGGTGCCGATGAGGAGGTCGCGCAGGTTCGGGCCGATCCACTGCAAATTGGCGTTGTTCGCGGACCCGCTGCCGTCGATTCCCTGTCCGTCCGGCAGGCGGTTGCGATTGTCGTTGCGATAGAGGTTTACCGCCATTCCGAGCTGATGCAGGTTGCTCGCGCACTGGGCCTTGTAGGCACTTTTCCGGACCGCGCCGACGGTTGGTATGATGATGGCGGCGAGGATGCCGATGATGGCGATCACCGTGAGCAACTCGATCAAGGTGAAGCCGGTGCGATTTCGCACGAGAGAACGGCACGCCGCGCTGTCGACGCGCGGGCGGCCGCGGGTAGGGACGGAATTCATGGGGATAGGGGTAGGGGTAAATCGCCAAACACCTGCGACCGGGCGCATGGTCTCAAAAAAACGAAAAACTGGCTACCGTGGGGTTGCCGTTTCCGACCTCTCCTTTGACTGGTTTCGCGGCTCCGGGCAAGCGCGGGTGCAAACATCAGGAACCCAGGGGTGGCGTCTCCAGCGGGGGGGCCGGCGTGAGGCAATCCAGCAGTTGGCGACCGCGCTGGCGAACCTCCAGGCCCGCCGGGGTGGTGGTGACGGAGAACGAGGCGGCGAAGCTTTCGGCGTCGGGGGTGTTGTCCGAGGGAAGGCCGAGCACCGCGCAAACCAGCCAATGTTCGCCCGGGTCGAGTTTCCCGCGCAGCCCTGGGAGCGCGCCGCGGGGATGGAGGAGATTTGTGTTGGTCGCGGGGTCCAGCACCACCCCGGTGCGTAGCCCGGCGAGATCGGCGATCGCGGAAAGCCCGGCGGCGGCGGTGACGGACGCCCGACCGGGAACCGCGCGGCGGCGGCCGTGCTCGCGCAGGCGGGCGAGGGAGAAGCCGCCCTCAAAGACGTGCACGGGACGGGCGGTGCGCACGTGGTGAACGCGCACATGGCCCGGGTCGGCGGGGGCCAGCCAGGTGCAGACCTCCACATCCGGGTGGGGCGCCCAGCGGGAAAACACCTGGTCGGGCGCGATGCGGGTTTCGCGCACCTCCTCGCGGCCGCGCCAGTGGCGGGAGTCGTGGGAGAACAGAAGCACGTTGTCGCCGCCGCCGTCCTCGGGCGCGTCGCCGCCGCAGGGCACGCCGAAGCCGAAGAGCGTGCTGTAACAGAGTTTTGAATACTTGGAAGCCCCGTGGAGCGGATCCCAGCCGGGGGCGGGGTGGCCTCCGAGGGCGAAGAGGTGGCGGTGGGCCGGGTCGTGGCAAAGGAGGAGCCTGGCCTCGGGCTGGGCGAGGGTGGAGGGGGGCGTGAAGGGTTGTTCGACGGCTTTCCAGAAAGGGTGGGTGTCCGGCAGGGCGAGCGGCAGGAAAATCTTGCAGGCCCAGTAGGGGGAGCCGGGGGCGTTGTAGCGGTCGGCCATGATGAGGCTGGGGTAGGCGTAGCCTATGGAGAGGAGGCCGCTCTCGGTGAAAATGGGCTGGCGCAACCACCAGCGCAGGTGGCGGAGGTAGAGGCCCTTTACGACACCCCAGGGCAGGGCCTCCGTGCCGGTGAAGGCTAGGGCGCCCCAGAAGGCGCCCTGGGCAAAGCGGTAGGCCAGACTGCGACCGAAGGGCAGGGCCGAGCCGTCGGACGCGAACCAGGCGGCGAACTGCGGGGCGAAGAGCCGGGCCCGCTCGACGAAACGCGCGATCCGCGCCGGGTCGGCGTCGGCATCTAGCCGGGTGTGGATGAGGCCGTAGTAAAAGATGGCCATCGGGATATAGTAATCCCGGTTGCCGCCGATGCCGTCGGAATACCAGCCGTCGCGCTGGTAGAAGCCCTCCACGGCGGCGAGATCGCGCCGGCTTTGTTCCGGATCGTGGGGAGCGCCGACCCGCCGGAGGCCGTCGTTCACCAGGACGCGGAAAAAGCGCCAGTTGTTGTTAACGAACTTGCGGCGGTTGATCTGGAAAAGCCAGGCGGCGAAACGCTCGCGGGTGGCCGAGTCGAGGGGTGTCCAGAGGGCCTCGGGACAGAGGGCGAGGGTGAGGCCGAGCGCGGCCATTTCGACGGCGCGTTGATCGAAGTCGCCGAGTTCGCCCCAGTAGTCGGGCGACGCGGGATCGACGCCCGCGGTGATGCCGCGGTGGTAGAGCGGCCAGTCGGGGAACACGCCTCCGCCGGCGGCAAAGGGGGCGATGCCCCAGAGCGGGCGGGCGAAGGCTTCGAGCAGGGCGGCGGGTTCGCCGTAGGTGGCGGCGGCGTCGCCGAGGCGGGGGGCGGCGGGAGCGGCGGCGAAAAACGGGCGGAGGGGAGCCCAGAGACCGAGCAGGGCGTCCTGGACGTCGCCACGGGTGGCGAGGGGGTTGGCGGCGAGGTCGGGGCGGAGCATGACTACGGCGCGGGTGTCGCCGGCGCGGGCGCGGCGGGCGCGGCGGCACGGAGGAGTCGAAGTATCTCCTCGCCGGCGAGGAGGAACGCGCCCGAGGCGTAGACCTCGGCGGTGTCGAGGTCGAAGCGGAAGGGGCGGTGTCCCACGGGCTGGGCGTGGATGAGACGGCCGTCGGCTTGCACGTGGGCGCAGAGCGCGTCCCAGGCGCGAAGCGCGGCGGGGGCGAAGGTCTCGCGGTCGAGCAGGCCGGCGTTCACGCCCCAGGCCAGACCGTAGCAGAGCAGGGCGGAGCCGCTGGTCTCTCCGTCCCGGTGGCGTTCGGTATCCAGCATGCTGCTACGCCAGAGCCCGTCGGCCGGCTGCAGCTCGCGCACACGGCCGGCGAACTCGCGGAAACGGGCCTCCATCGCTCCTCGTTCGGGCCGGTCGGCGGGCACGAGGGGGAGGAGGCGGGCGTAGGCGGCGAGCATCCAGCCGTTCCCGCGGCCCCAGAAGGTCTTCGCCCCGTTGAGTTCCCGAACCTTGAAGAAACGGCTGTCGCGGTAGTAGAGCCTTTCCTCTTTGTCATAGAGGTAGTCTTCCGCCTCCGCCCAGTCGCGAAGCGCGAAGTCGAGGTAACGCGTATCGCCGGTGACCCGACCGAGGCCGGCCCAGGCGGGCGGGGCCATGAAGAGGGCGTCGCACCAGGTCCAGCGGTCGTGCCTCCAGGGGTGCACGCGGTCGAGGGATCCGGTCACGGGCGCGGCGAGGATGGCGTCGAAGGTGGCGCGCAGGCCGGCGAGCATCGCGGGGTCCCGGTGCCGGGCGTGCAGCTCGAGATAGACCTGGCCGATGGTGTGGTCGTCGGCGTGGTGGAGTCGCGGCCCGGGTTTCCAGCCGGCTTCGCGCGCCAGGCCGAGGAGCGCGGTTTCGTAACGCGTTTCGGCCGATACCCGGGCCAATGCCGACAAGCCGAGATACCCGGTGGCGCGAGCCCAGTGGGTGACCTCACGCTCGTCCGGCCAGGCCAGTTGCCAGTCGGCGACCCGCTCCATGAGTCCCAGGATATTCGCCTCGTTGCGCACGGGCACCACCGGGCCGGGAAAAAGCGTCGGCGGGATGGGTTCCTGGGGTGGAGGTTCGTCGAGGGCCCCGTGGAGCGGCGGGGCCGGAAACGTGGCGGTGAGGAGGGCCAGGAAAAGAAGCGGGGCGCGGGCTGAGGGGAAGGGCATGTCGGCGGCCGGGATTAACGGAGGGGGATGACGCAGGTCACGATCGACCGGGGGGCTAGCTCCAGGGCGCCGTCCGTAAAATCGGGACCGCGGCGGAGATTGGTGGCGGCGTCGGCGGTGGTCACGTAGGAGCGGCCGACCGGCAGGGTGCGGCGGTTCGTGAGGGTGAGACGGAGCGGCACGGCGTGCGGACGCCAGTTTATCGCCACGACGACGAGCTCCCCGCCGTCCGGTCGCAGGTAGGCGGATACAAGTTCACGCTCCGCGGCGGTGACCTCGTCCAGGTCGTCCGCGCGGGTGGTCTCGAGGCGGACGTAGCCCGGACGGACAAAGCGGCTGAAGTGGCCGAGCGACCAGAGCAGTTTGGTGGGCTCGAAACCGTCGCGGTCGGTGAGGCGGCGGACCAGAATGTAGCGCAGGTCGCCGGACGGATTCTTTTGCAGATCCAGCGCGGTCCAGAACTGCCAGCTGCGCGCGCGGGCGAACACGAGATCGCAGTGGATGAGACGGGCGAGGTGGAGGGCGGAGTCGATGTGGGGGATGGGCCGCTCGCGGGTGGTTTGGCCGACGCCGTCGCGTAGCAGGCAATATTCGGTCATCGCGTAGTCGAGTTCGCGCTGGTCGAGGGCGGCGCGGAGTTCGCGGCGGATGCGGATTATCTGCGCCGGTCGCCCGTCGGTGAAGTAGCCGTGGGCGGCGATGGTGCGGGAGACGTGGCGCAGATCGCCGACGTAATCGGGCGAGGCGCGGTCGAAAAATGCGCGCGCCTGGTCGGCGGCATGGTTGTCCCCCGGTTTATAGATGAATTGCAGATCACCGGCTTCGGACAATTCGATCTTGGCCGGCAGCCGGCGTTGGCGCAGTTCGGCGTCGAGCAGGCGGGCGAGGCGGGCGATCTCGGCGTTTGTCCAAGGGCTGCCTTCCTGGCGGCCGCCGCTCCAACGCCATTGCGGTTCGTTTACCGGGGAGAGTTCGCGGAAGGTGATGCCCTCGCGGTCGCGGAAACGATCCACGACGTCGGCAAGGAAACGCGCGTAGTCGTCGAAATGCTCCTCCTTGAGGTTGGCCCGGGGCTCGTTGTTGTTGTTGGCCGTGCCGGTGCGGGTCAGGTGCACGGGAGGGCTGACCCCAAAGGCGACGAAGTGTTCGACGCCGTGACGTTTGGCGGCCTGGAGGAACCAGCGCTGCCCGGCCTGGCGGGACCAATCGTAGGTGCCGTCGGGGTTGAGGAAACCCTCGGTGCGGGTGTGGTATTCGCCTGGGATCTCGGGGCGGATCCCGCTCGCCGCGCCCTGGGCCGCGCTGCCCGCGCCGACGTAGAAGCGCCAGATCGACAAGCCGGCTCCCAGGGGCGAGCCGTCGGAAGCGAGCTCGCGGGAGAAGAGCACGCGGGCGAGTTCTTCGCGGAGGGGCACGGGCCAGTCGCGGCCGACGAGGTTGATTTGCCAGGCGTCGGAAGCGCCAAAGCCGTCCAGCGTTTGAGCGCGGCGTTCGGGGTGGATAACGAAGGTGACCGGGCCCTCGGGCGCCGGGATCGGGGGCAGGTCCGGCGGCGCCTCGACGGCGGCGCCGGCAAAGGGATCGGTGACGGTTTGTCCGCAGGCCGGCGCGCAGAGTCCGAGGGCGGCCAAGAGGCAAACCGATGGGAAAAGTCGACGTGCGACGCGAAAGAAACGCATAGGCAGGGAATCAGCGAAGGGGCAGCACGAAGGTCGCGAGGGAACGCGGCTCCAGGGTGAAGGCGCCGCCCTCGGGGATCGCACGAGGGTCGAGGTTGGTGTCGGGATCCCCGGTGGTCACGTAGACGCGGCCCGCGGGAACGGGTGAGGTTTTCCCCGCCTTCGCGAGGGTGAGGCGGAGCGGAACCGCGTGGGGGCGCCAATTCACGGCTACGACGACAAGCTCGTCGGCGTCCGGGCTCAGGTAGGCGGAGACGAGTTCCCGGTCGCCCGCGGTCACGTCGTCGAGTCCATCGGTGCGGGCGGTCTCCACCCGGACGTAGCCGGGGCGGATGAAGCGGCTGTAGTGGCCAAGCGTCCAGAGGAGTTTGTTGGGACGGTAGTGGACCCGGTCCAGCGAGCGCTCGATGAGGTAATAACGCAGGCCGGTGGTCGGGTCGCGCTGGGTGTCCATGGCGGTCCAGAACTGCCAGGAAACCGCGTCGGCGACGGCGAGGTCGGAGTGGATGATGCGCCCGAGTTGAAGCGCGGAATCGATGGGGGGGATGGGGCGGTTGCGGGTGGTCTTGCCGAGACCGTCGCGCAGCAGGCAGTATTCGGTCATCGCATACTTGAGCCCGTATTTGTCCAGTTCGGCGCGGAACTTTTCCCGGACCTCGAGAAATTCGGCGGGATGGCCGTCGCTGAAGTAGCCGTGGGCGGCGAAGGTGCGGGAGAGGGAAGGAAGGTCGCCGAGGTGATGGGGCGATGCGGGGTCGAAAAAGGCGTGGGCCTGGCGGTCGGCATGGTTGTCCCGCGCGCCGTAGACGAACCGCAGGTCGCCCGCCTCGGAGATCTGGACCTCGGTGGCCAGGCCGCGCCGGCGCAGTTCGCCGTCGAGCAGGCGGGCGACGCGGGCCATCTCGGCGTTCGTGTAGGGGCTGCCCTCCTGTTTTCCCCCGCTCCAGAGCCACTGGGGCTCGTTGATGGGTGAGAGGTAGCGGAAGGAGATGCCCTCGTGGTCGCGGAAGTGCTGGACGACCTCCCCCAGAAAGCGGGCGAAGTCGCCGTAGTGCTCCTCCTTGAGATTGGCGCGCGGTTGATTGTCGTTTTGCGCCTTTCCGGTGCGGGTGAACTGCACGGGCGGGCTTTTCGCAAAGGCGATGAATTGTTGGACGCCGAAGGACTTGGCGGCCTGGAGAAACCAGCGCTGCCCGGCCTGTTTGGTCCAGTCGTAGGTGCCGTCGGGTTTAAGAAAACACTCTACCCGGGTGGGGCCGGGGCCGTGGCCCATGGGCGCTATCCCGCTGGCGTCGCCCTGCTCGGCGCTCCCCGCCCCGATGTTGAAGCGCCAGAGCGTGAGGCCTATGCCGCGCGGCCGGCCGGCGGAATCGAGCTCGGTGGAGAACAAGAGGCGGGCCACCTCCCGTTTGTCCGCCTCGGGCCACGTCCGACCCACGATATCGCTGTGCCAGGCGTCGGAGGCGCCGAAGTTCTCGATCGTCTGGCGGCGTCGGGTGAGGTCGATGGAGAACCCGACCGGGCCCTCCGGGGAGGGAATCGGCGCGAGGTCGGGCAGCTTGGGGGCGTTCGCGGCCGCGGAGGCCGACGGGGGGGGCGCCGGTTGAAATGGATCGGTGACCGGATCGGCGTTGAGCGGGATGACGAGCGCAAGGGCGCAGGCAAAGAGGGCCCCCCGCCGGACAAAGGCACGGGCGGAGGGGAACGGCGGGAAGGCGGAAATCATCGGGGTAAAGCAAGGGCGCGGGCTAACCGAAGTCATATCGGTCCCCGCAAATACAGGCGCATGCGGCGTTACTCGACCATCCACTCGATGACCGATGGCTCGAGCGGTTTGGTTTTTTCAAAACGCAACCTCAGGTAACGAGCGCGAAGCGGTGTCTCGATGATCACGGGTGAACCGCCGGCCGGATCCCGACGGCGGTCGGCGACGGATGTCCATTCATCTCGATTGAGCGACGCTTCGCAAACGAAGGCATAGGCTTTCCACGGGTATTCGAAACGGATTTGCTGACGTCGGATGGCGCGGGTTTCCCCCAAATCGAGCTCCAACCACGCGTTGCTCGCACCCGGCGCCGGCGCCCAGCGGGTCGCATAATTCTGGTCGATGACCCGGTCGGCCCCGTGCAGGGGGTCGCGCTGACTCGACGCGTAGGCCCGGGCGCCCCGGGAGGGACTGGCGAGGTTCTCCACCCCAAACTGCCGGTTCCGTATCAGAGGCGGGCCTTCGTGACTGGGTATGATGTTCTCGATCAGTCCGCTCGAATTAAACCGCATTTCTTCCAGGCAAAGCTGCCGGCGGGTGGATGACGGATCCAAGGGAATGGCGTGACGGTGATATAAAATGTAGTGGACTCCGTCCTTGTGAAAAACCGTATGGTGGCCCGGCCCGAGAATGTTTTTATCCACATCCTTGACCAAGACCGGACTGTTGGGCGCCTCCAGAAACGGCCCCAAGGGACTCCGGCCCGTCGCATAGTGCACGCGATAGCTGTCATCGATGGTCTTTCCTTGGGAATACATGAGGTAATAGATACCGTCACGTTTCAATACAAAGGGCGCCTCGAAATAGTTGCTCGGTGTGATGTCCACCGGGGCGCCCGCGAAGCTGGCCAGATCCGGGTCCAGTTTTACCACCCAGCACTTTCCGTTCACCCACTCCCAGCCGGAGCCCCAATACAAATAAACCTCACCATCGTCGTCCGTGAAGGCCTCGGCGTCGATCATGTGGAAGCCAGGGCGGAAATCCGCGGGAATCAGGGGTTTGTCGCCGAGAGCATTGACCCAGGGGCCGAGCGGGTGAGCCGCTTTGCCCACCCAGATCTCGCTTCCTACCGATACATACATCATAAACTCGCCCGAGGCGGTCGCGATCACCGAGGGCGCCCATACCATGTTGGCGTGGGAAGTGGGGCTGGTGCATACCTGCTTGGTCGGCCAGTTGAGATCATGGTAGCTCCAGTTTTTCAGGTCGCTGGAACTCCAGCACCCGAGTTTTTCCCCGCCCCACGGGTCCTGCGTGGCGTAGATATAATATAATCCCTGGTGCTCGACAAAACTCGCATCGGCGAAGTAGCCCGGAATGATCGGATTTCCGGATTCGGTGCGATACCCCGGGATCGAGGGCGGTGCGGCCGGGACCGGATCGGCCACGGCGCCGGAGGAAAGGGTCGCGCACAGGGTTGCGGCCGAGAAAATTTTCATAGGGGTGGGAGCTGTAGACCCGAAACGGGAGAAAGACACTGCAAGAATCGAAACTAAAAAACCATCTTAATGATTTGCCGCCCGGCCCTCTACCGCTCCATGGCCGATGGCTTGTGCTGTATTGACAAGTCGGGCCCTTTGGACGGTCTGGAGTCGGATTCCGCTCGCAGGATTTTCATCGGGGCGAAAGAACAAAACCCCCGTGAAATGGCCGGGGGGGAGACCCGGGCGTGCCCGGTTTTTGTATTGGAACGCATTTTCCGATTGCCGGCCCGCCAGGACGAAATCAACATGCCTCTCTTGCTTGTCCGGTCGTCGCCTCGAAACTGTATTGTCTCACCCCGTTGCCGTGCCTTTCCCTTCCTCTCCCAGTCCAGATAAAATCTCTCGCGGCCGGTTGGTCGCGGAATCGGGCGCGCCGGCTTCGCCCTCGGCGGTGGCGCGGCTGGAAGACGTCACGCCCGACGAGTCCCGGTCCTTTCGTGTCTTTGAATACAAGGGACCCGGTTTTAAACGAGGCTGGCATTATCATCCCGAGGTGGAGTTGATCATGTTTCTGGAAAGCTCCGGACCCCTTTTTGTCGGGGATCATATAGGGACCTATGGTCCCGGGGATATGATGTTGTTCGGCGCGAATCTGCCGCACGAACTTCGTTACGTTCACGGTCCGGTGAGCTGCATATGGATTCATTTTGGCCTCGATTGGTTTGAGGACACCTTTGGTGACTTGCCGGAATGCACGGCCCTGCTGCGGTTGCTGACCCGCGCAAAACGGGGTTTGCACTTTGAGGGTGAAACGTTCGCAGCGGCCTCGGTCATTTTACAGGAAATGACCGGCAAGTCCGGGTTGCCGTGCCTCATTGACCTGCTCCGTTTGCTGGATGTTTTAGCAAATTCCAAAACAGGTAGGACCTACTCGAGTCCCGGATTTGAACCAAATGTTGTCTGTCCTGTTGTTCCTGTTGCAGGGTTTAACGATTGAATCTGATATGTTAAAACTGCACTGGTTAGAAAAGACAAATCCGAGCCAGTTTTGTCAAAATAGAAAACCACCAAATCCCCGATTTGTGGAGTACCTGTTGTTGGAATTGGAGATACTGAGTCGTAAATAAGTTGAACAGGGGCAGTTTGCCCTGACATAGTATTCATCTCCACATAATAGTTTGATGTTACCGTATAAGCCGAACTTGTCTGGACTGAGTAAGGATATGTTCCACCACTGGTAAAGAATCCAAAGGGTGATTGTGAATTATAAATTGGCTGAACAGCAGCGTCCATAAATGGTATACCGTAAGTATTACCTGTTGTACCTTCGACATACAGGGGATACTTAATGTTCTGTTTGTTGGACTCCGGAACTCCAGTATCATTTTGAGCGTTATATGCCGGCATCAAAATGTTGTTTCTCGGTTGAGAATAATTGGGCACTGCCGTATAGTTTACCTCACTATCACCCAAAGAAAAATAAGCAATGTTGAAATTTCCTTGTGAAATATATCTTCTACCAACATCAGTAATTCTGGTGTTGATTAAGGCTGAAGTATTTTTGATAATGTATCCCATCTATATTAAATATTTTACTAACTATTTTATACCCCCCCTATATGATTTAGGGTTGCATTTCCTTGGTTGAATGTTGCGGCGCAACAAGTACAACCCTGTATGTTTACGTTATTTAGTGATACTATCATTGCCTGTCTTAGAACTGTTGAACATCCATTGACGCTTTGTGGGTTGTCCACAAA
>CAMCHD010000099.1 GCA_945874545.1 Akkermansia muciniphila
CGGCTCGCGCGCCTGGCCGAGGAGGCCTGGGCGGTCTGGCGGGGGCCGCTCGGCCTGCCCGACCGCTGGACCACGGGGGTGACGGTGCGCCTGACGCCGTCCGGGGCGTGGGGTTTTCGCGAGCCGTCCTGGCGGGTGGCGGCCGAGGCCACGGGCGTGGTCAGTTTATGGATACGCGAGGGCGACGCGTCCGGGGTGGGGCGGGAGCGTCGCCAGGCGGCCGCGCTGGCGGCGGCGGCCCTGACCCGGCTGGCGATCAGCCAGGGCGCGGGCGGAGGGGAGGGCGCGGCGCCGGACTGGCTGTGCGCGGCGGCGGCCGAGGCGGCGCTGATCGACGCGCGTCCGGCCTTGGGCGACGCCTGGCGCCAGACGGCGGTGCGGCCGGGCGGGGTCGCGGGGCTGGAGGCGATTCTGAAATGGCGCGGGGCGCAGACGGCGGATGCCGCGGATCCCCACTGGGCGGGGGCCCATGGATTGTGGCGCTGGCTGGTCGCGGGTCCCGGGCGGGCGGACACCGGTCCGCGTTTTGTCGCGGGCCTGTTGGCCGGGGAGGCGCCCGGTCTGGCGCTCACCCGCGTCTATGGTTCCACGCTCGCACGACCGGAGCGGGCGGAGCTGGAGCTGGCCTGGCGCACGACCGCGGCGGCGCTCGCGCGGGAGCAGGCGACGCCGCTCCTCGATGCGGCGGTAACGCGCCGGCATCTCGAACGGCTGGCCCGTCTGGTCGTCACGCCGGCGGCGGGCGGTCCGGAGGAGGCGCTCGAGCTTGGTTCGCTGCCGGCGGTGGAAACACGAGGTTACCCCGCCGGCGAGAGGGAGGAACGGGCGCGCTGGCTGGCGGCCAACTTCACCCGCTTGCATCCGTTTTATCGCAACGCGGCCGGCTCGCTGGGGCGAAGCTGGGAGGCCCAGGAAGCCGGGGATGACGCGGCACGGGAAGGGGCGGTGCAGGAATGGAGGGCGGACCTGGCGGCCGGGCTGGAGCTGGAACGCGCCAGCGCGGCGGCGCTGGACGGCCGCTGAGCCGGGTCGGCGGGTCTAGCGCGAGAGGACGGACTTCAACACCCGGCCGAGGTCGCCTACACGGTAGGGTTTGGTGATGTAACCGACAAAACCCATCTCCAGGAAGCGGCGGACCATGTCGTCGTCGTCGTAGCCGCTGGTCACGATCGCGCGCACGTCGGGGTCGAGCTCGAGCAGGCGTTTGAAACACTCCTCGCCGCCCATGCCGCCGATGATGGTGAGGTCGAGCAGGACGGCGTCGTAGGGACGCTTCACGGCGAGGTAGCGGCGGTAGAGTTGCAAGGCCTCCTCGCCGTTGCGCGCGATGTCGTGGGTGTAGTCGAGGCTGGCGATCATCGCGCCGGTCAATTCGCAGATCTTCGGGTCGTCGTCCATGAACAGGATGCGCCCGGTGCCAAAGCGGATCATCGGCACACGGCGGGTCTCCTCCTGCATGGGGCGGGCGGCGACGGGCAGGAAAACGCTGAACACGGTGCCCGAGCCGAGGGTGGACTTCACCGCCACGCGGCCCCCGTGGCGGCGCACGATCCCGTCGACGGTCGCGAGGCCGAGGCCGGTGCCGGACTTTTTGGTGGTGAAAAAGGGATCGAAGATGCGGGGCAACACCTCGGGCGGGATGCCGGCGCCGTTGTCCTGCACGTCGATCCGGAGGTAGCCTCCGGCGGGCAGGTCGTCGACCTGGAGGTCTTCGAGGGCCAGGTTGCCGGCGTGCAGGCGGACGCGGCCGTCGGACGGCACCGGCACGGCCTGGATCGCGTTGATCACCAGGTTTTGAATGACCTGCAGGATCTGACCCTTGTCCACTTCGACCGGAAACAGACCGGGCTCGGTGTCGACCGTCACGACCACGGGGCTGCCGGCGGCGGCGATGCGCACCGCGTTCTGCAGCAGGTCGGCGGGATCCACCACCTGGCGCGAGGCCTGGGTGCCGGCGCCCTTGGCGAAAGTCAGCAACTGGCGCGTGAGTTGTTTGGCCGCGAGGCAGGCCTGTTCGGCGGCCTCGAGGCGGTTAAAATCGCGGTTGTCCTTCGCGGTGGAGACGCCGCCGAGGATGGTGGTGAGCAGGTTGTTGAAATCATGGGCGATGCCGCCGGCCAGCAGCCCTAGGGACTCGAAGCGGTTGGCGCGGACCAGCTCTTCCGGGGTGAGCGACATCTCGGCGGGATCGCGGAAAACCACCACGAAACCCGCGAGGGCGCCGGACGGGTCGCGGCCCTCACGGGCGTGCCAGACGATGGGGCGGGCCGCGACGCCGGGTTCGGTCGGGGCGAGGGCGTGAAGATCGCTGAGGCGTCCGCCGGTGGTGCCGGGTTGATTCAGGGCCAGCTCGACCGCCTCGTCGGCGGGCTCGCCGTTGGCGCGATAGACGAGCGGAAACACTTCGGCCAGCGGGCGCCCGATGGCGGCGGCGGTGTTGCTGCCGAGGAGGGAAAGGGCCTTGGCGTTCAGGGTGAGGACCGCGCCACGGGCGTCGGCCACGATCACGGCCTCGGCGAGGGCGTCGAGGGCGGTCTCGATCAACGGGGGCGGACGGCTGGTGGAGCCCAGGGTGAGGCCGGCGAGCCGGAGGGCGTAGCCGGTGACGCGGACCAGGTTGCCGCGTCGGCCGAACTCGCTTTGGTAACCCACAAGCGCGGGCACGGCCGCGCCGGAGGCGTCGCGCAGCTCGACCACGCGCCGGGCGCCGGAGGCATCGGCGTCGGGCGTGTGGAAAAACCCGGCGAGGCCGCCGACCAGGGATTCCGGCGGAAGGGCGAGGGTGAGCGGGGTGGGCTCGGGCAGGGTGGCGTCGTCCTGGCCGGAGCGGGTGCCGAGCAGGCGGTGCCAGGCGGCGGAGAACCAGTGTTGATCCTGCGCGAAATCTAGATCGAACACCGCGAGGCCGCCCTGGGTGCAGAGGCGTTGCAGGCGTTCGTCGTTGAGGAGGCTGACCTCCTCGAGCTCCTTGCGCTCGGTGATGTCGAGGTGGAGGCCGGCCACGCGTTGCAGCGCGCCCTCCGGACCGAAGATGCGCACGCCGACGCAGGCGACCCAAAGATAACGACCGTCGCGGTGGCGGAGGCGGTATTCGACGCTGAAGGGCCGGGTGCCGGCGGGTTGCCGCCGGGGCGCGTGGTCGGGCGCGGCCGAGGTGTCGTCGGGATGGACGAGGCGCCGCCAGGTGGCGACGGTGTCGGGCAACTCGTGCTCGGTGTAGCCCAGCATGCGTTTCCAACCGGTGGAGGTCACGAGCTCGTCGGTATCCAGCCGGAGATCAAAAAAGCCGACGGTGGCGCGATGGGAAAGGAGCGCGAGACCATCCTGGAGCGGGTGGGTCTCGGCGAAGGGATGCGCGGTCGACACCTCGACCAGGGGCGCCAGGGTCGCGAACCAGTCGGACTGCGCGTCGGCGGTGGCGGTTTCGAGGCGCAGGTGATGCGCGCGGCTGTTGGCCAGCGGGCGCACGCTCTGCGGGCGGTGGCTGGCGGTCGAGACCAGGGCCTCCCACTGGATCGCCATCATCGCGGGGTCGTCGGTCAGAAACTCGAACTTCAAAAACGAAACGAACAATCCGCCGCGCAGTTGCGCCGAGGTGCGGCCGAGGGCCTGGCAGGCGGCGTGGTTGGCCGAGCGGATCCGCCCCTCGTGATCGAGGAGAAGGACGGCGGGAGCTTCGGTCGTGGCGGCGATTACCATGGAATGTGGCGCGGGCGGCGTCCGAGGCCCAGCCTCCGCGACCGGAAGGGTGGGCGAGGGCGGTGGTGACGTCGAGTCCGGACCCGCCCGTCGGCGGGGGAAACGGTTTAGGCCGCCGGGCCGGCCGCGTGGGTGCGGGCGGAGGCGATCCGGGCGGTGGCGGTGGGAGTCTCCCCGCCGAGCCACCGGTGCACGCGCCCGGCGAGGAAATCGATGTAGGGCGTCTGGTCGTTCAGGCAGGGCACGTGGTGGAAAAACTCCCCGCCGGCATGCATGAAGTCCTCTTTCCCCTCGCCCTCGATCTCCTCCAGGGTTTCGAGGCAATCCGCCACGAAGGCCGGAGTGAAGACCATCAGGCGCTTTTTGCCCTCGGCGGGCAGGCGTTTGAACTCGTGGTCGGTGTAGGGCGACAGCCAGGGCTCGCCGGCCAGACGGGACTGGAAGGAGATGGCCCACTTGCCGTCGGGGATGCCGGCACGTTTCACGAAGGCGCGGGTGGTCTTCACGCACTGGGCCTTGTAGCAGGTCGCGTGGGCGGCCGAGCAGGTGTCGCAGCAGTCCGGCGTGATCGTGCAATGCGCGTTGGACGAATCGCCTTTCTGCAAGTGGCGCACCGGGATGCCGTGGTAGGAAAACAACACAAAATCGTGGGCGTGGGCGTCGAGGTGGGGCCGCGAGACGGCGTGCAAGGCCTCGATGTAGTCGGCGTCCTCGTAAAACGGCTGCACGCACGAGATCCTCGCTCCCGGCGCGTGCACCGCGGCGTCGGCGTAGACCTTGACCACCACCGTTTCCCACGAGGACATCGCGTAGTGGGGATACTGCGGAATCAGGAGCACGTCGTTGATCCCGGCGGCGTGCATCGCCTGCAGCACGGAGGGGATGGACGGTGAACCGTAGCGCATGGCGAGAAACACCGGGGTGCCGGGGCCGAGGCTGGCGACGAGTTTGCTCTGCACGCTGCGTGACGTCAGCACGAGGGGGGAGCCCTCGGGCCGCCAGATTTCCCGGTAGGCCTTGGCGGACTTCGGCGCGCGGGTGGGCACGATGACGCAATTCACGAGGAATTTGGCCAGAAAGCGGGGCTTCAGATCGATCACCCGCTCGTCACCGAGAAATTCCCGGAGGTAGCGGCCGACGTCGGGCACGTCGGTGGAATCGGGGGAGCCGAGGTTGACAAGGAGGACGGCGCGCTTGGGCGTGGACATGGGTGTGAGCAACGAGGGAACGCGGCGGCGGGCTTGTCAAACGGTGTCACCAATCGTCCGGCGGTGGCGCACGCGGGTCTTGCCGCCGGTCCGGGCGGTCCGTAGCGCTTGGCCATGAGCACGGCCATCGACGAACTACGCGCCACCATCGCCCGGCTGCGGGCGCCCGACGGTTGCCCCTGGGACATCGAGCAGACCCACCAGTCGCTCGTGCGCTGCCTCATCGACGAGGTGAGCGAGCTCATCGACACGATAGACCGCGACGACCTGCCGCACATGCGGGAGGAACTGGGCGACGTCCTGATCCAAATCGTGTTTCACGCCCAGATCGCCTCCGAGCGCGGGGCCTTCGACCTCGACGCGGTGGCCCGGGAGGTGAACGAAAAACTCATCCGCCGGCATCCGCATGTTTTTGGCGACGCGGCGCGTTTGGGCGACGCGGCGGCCGTGTTGGTCAAGTGGGAGGAGATCAAGGCCGGGGAGAAAAAAAACGGTCCGCCGCGCGCGGGGGTTTTTAAGGATCAGCCGCCGCGCCTGCCCGCCACCATGCTGGCCGAGGCGGTTTGGAAACAGATCGGCAAAGCCGGCCTGCCGGCGGACGGCGCGGTCGACGGCGCGCGGGTGCGCACCCTCGCCGCCGGTCTGGACGACGCGGCGCTCGGGCGGGCCTTGTTCGAACTCTGCGCCGCGGCGCGCCAAAGCGGACTCGACGCCGAGGGGGCTTTGCGGCGGGAGTGCGACCGGGTGCGTCGGGTGGTGGAGGCGGAGGTGGCCGCGCGGGCCCACGCGGCGAACCCGGCCGGTTGCGACATTTGAGCGCGGGGCGAAACGGATGAACGCGAAAGCGGCACGTCGCGGCGGGTCGGGGGCGGCGTCCTCCGGGGCGGGACGACCGCCCACGACGGCGGAGGCTCCGGCCGAAACGCCCGAGATGGAGGCCGCCCGGCTCGCCGAGTGGTGGCAACCTTTTGCCGACCACCTCGCGCTCGAGCGGCGCTACTCGGCCTACACCCTGCGCAACTACCGACGGGCCTTCGACGACTTCGGAGCCTGGCGCCGTCGCGCGCTCGGGCCGGGACAGGCGGGGCGCGAGTGGCGCGGACTCACCCCGCGGGTCATGCGTGACTTCGTCATCGAGGCCCAGCACCGCTATGGACGGCGCACCCTGCACAACCATGCCTCCGGCCTGCGGGCGTTCTTTAAGTTCTGGCAGCGCCAGGGGCGGGTGGAGAAAAACCCCCTGGTCGGGCTGGCCCTGCCAAAGCTCGAAAAGCGCCTGCCGCAGTTTTTGACCGAAGGGCAGATGAAGGAACTCCTGGCCGCGCCCCTCCGCCTGTTGGAAAACGGTGGCGTGACGCCGTTTCTGGCCTGGCGAGATCGGCTCGCGATGGAGCTGCTTTACGGCGCGGGCCTGCGCGTCAGCGAGTTGACCGGACTGAACTACGGCGCGCTGGAGGCGGACGGCACGATCGCGCGGGTCCTGGGCAAGGGGCAAAAGGAGCGCCTTTGTCCGCTTGGCCGGGTGGCGGCGGAGGTGTTGACCAAGTGGCGCCGGGAATTCGCCCCCGACACCCGGGCCGAGGCCCCCGTGTTGGTGGACACAAGACACCGGCGCATGACGGACCGGGCGGTGCAGTTGATGTTGAAAAAATACCTCGCGCTGGCCGGCCTGCCGCTCGACCTCTCGCCCCACAAGCTGCGCCACAGCTACGCCACCCACCTGCTCAACGCCGGCGCGGACCTGCGGCTCGTGCAGGAACTCCTGGGCCACGCCTCGCTCAACACCACCCAGGTCTACACCCACGTCACGGTCGCGCGCCTGCGAGAGGTCTACGCCAAGGCGCACCCGCGGGCGTGAGGCCGGCGAGGCGTCCGCAGCGCGGCCGCGGAAGGGTGCGCGGGGCACTTGCGATGGCAGCGGCCACCGTTGTCGATCCACGGGCGGCCCTCCGATTGCGTCCGCCGCCCGAGTGGAGAAAAGTTTGTCCCGCGCGCGCACGGGATTTGCTTACCAGATTGTGGCCATTTTGCGTAATGCACGCTCGGCCATCCATCCACATGAAACCCACCCAATATTCGCTCTCCGCCGTGCTTTCGGCGTTTGTTTTGGCTTCCGGTCCGGTCCTCTCCGATGCGCACGCCGAGGTGCTGACCCAGATCGATTTCGAGTCCATGGCCACGGGGCCGGGAGTGCTCACCGACGCCGGGGCCTTCACCGCCTTCGCCTTCTCCCTTTCGTCCGATCTAACGCTCAGCTCCCCGAGCCTAGATGGGGACAAACTGCAGGGTGTCATCGCCACGGGCGGGGATAAATCGGGTTACCTGGGGGGACAGGGCACCGACCTGACCTTTACCGGATCGGGTGGGCCGATGATTGCCGGTCTCTACCCCGGATTATTCGACCAGCCGCTCGCTTTTTTCCCCGGCACCGACCGCTCCCTTTTGACCGTATCGCTCGATTTCAGCGTCCAGCGGGTGAGCAGCGTGAACCAGCAGACGTTCTCGATCTACCTGTTCGACGCGCGCGACGCGACGGATTTTGATACCTTTGCGAATCACTCCTACATCAACATCGGCACGGACAACCGCGTTTATGTGCAGGATTATTTTTTCGACGGGGTGAGCTCCCCTTGGGTGGACACCGGCGTGACCATCCTTTCCGGCCGCGAATACCACGCCTCGATCACGGTGGACTATGATGCGGACACCTGGTCGGCGACTATGGACGACCTGATCTCGGGCACCAAATACGTTCTCGCCGCCGACCGCTCCACCAATGGCGGCGGGTATGAGCTCAGCGGCTGGACCGACGCGAACGGCGGTTTCGACGTCCAGATGTTCGCCGGCTTTGTCAACGATGCCAACAAGGCCTTTGCCGACAGCATCACCTTTGACAACCTCACGGCGAGCGCGGTGCCGGAGCCTTCGACCTTCGCCGCGTGGGCGGGCCTGGGTGTTCTGGCGCTGGGCGCGGCGCGCCGCCGGCGGCGCTAAGCGGCGCACGGGACCTGCGAGGGTAATCGAACCGGCCGCGCGAAGGCCGCGGCCGGTTTGCTCGCCTGCCGGTTCAACAGAGCCCTGGGAGACGGCCAGACGAGGCCCGGACTCACATCGCGTTGCGCAGGCCTCGAGCGTGCTTTCGATCCGCTGCGCGACCTCATATCTCCTCGACCACGGCTTCCGTCGTCTGGCCGGCGATGGTGAGGCGGTAGCGGTGCGCCCCGGGGCCGGGAGGGGGAAGCGGCGCGGCCGGCACGGGTGCGACGGGGGGCGGTGTCGGGATTACCGCGGCCGTCGTCGTGGCGGCGGCGGGTTTGGGGGCGTGCAGCTTGGCGAATTCCTGCGGGAACATGGCCCATAGCACGCACGCCTCGTCGTCGGTCGGCAGGGCCTTGGCCGCGAGTTCTTCGCGCAGCTTGGGCATACGGGGCGCGAGCGCGTCGGCCGGGCGGCCGTCGATCGGCTTCTGGCCGGTGCGGTCCGCGATCAGTTTGATCAACTCGGGCGACACCGTGCCCGGCGGGCGGCCGTATTTGTTCAACGCGATGTCGGCGGCGGCGGGCGCGATGGTTTTCCAGCGGCCGAACTTCACGTTCAACATCGCCTGGGTGCCGACGATCTGCGAGGTGGGCGTCACCAGCGGGATCCAACCGAGGGCTTCGCGCACATAAAAAATCTCGCTCATCACGGCGTCGAACTTATCCGCCATGTTTTGCTCCTTCAGCTGATTGCGGAAGTTGGACAACATGCCGCCGGGCACCTGGTAGATCAAGGTGTCGCTGTCCACCCGCTCGTTGTCCGGCGAGGTGAACTTGCCCAGCTCCTTGTAGACGCCGGTGAAATACTCGCGCAGTTCGGCGAGTTTCCGCCGGTCAAAATCCGGCTGGCGCGGGTGCCCCTCCAGCAGGGCGAGCATGCGCAGGGTGTCGGGCTGGGCTGTGCCGTTGGCGAAGGGTGCGATGGAGGTCTCCACGATGTCCACCCCGGCGTCGATGGCGGCGAGGTAGGCGGCGGCGCCGAGCCCGGCGGTGTCGTGGGTGTGGAGCGTGATGGGCAGGCCGACCCGGGCGCGAAGCTGCGTCACCATGTCGAACGCGACGCGTGGTGCGATCACCCCGGACATGTCCTTGATCCCGATGCTGTCGCAACCGAGCTCGCGCAGCTCGACGCCCATCTTCACGAAGGCCTCCACGGTGTGGACCGGGCTGGTGGTGTAGCAGATCTCGCCGCGGGCGTGTTTGCCGCAGGCCTTCACCGTTTTGATCGCGGTGGCGAGGTTGCGGGTATCGTTGAGGGCGTCGAAAACCCGGAAAATGTCCTGACCGGCGGCGGCGTCGGCGCGCACGAAAGCCTCCACCACGTCGTCGGGAAACGAGGTGTATTGCACGATGTTTTGCCCGCGCAGCAGCATCAGCTGCGGCGTTTGCGGGGCGGCCTTTTTCAACGCGCGCAGTCGGTCGAAGGGATTTTCCCCCAGGAAACGAAGGCAGGAATCGATGGTGGCACCGCCCCAGGTTTCGAGGCCGGCGAAGCCCATGCCGTCCAGGATGGGAGCGGCCGGCAGCATCTGCGCGGTGGTCATCCGGGTGGCGGCGAGGGATTGGTGGCCGTCGCGCAGGACGGTATTGTTGAATTGGACGGGTTTCATGGCGGAAGGGGAGGTGAGAGGGCGGATCAGGTGTCCAACTCGCGGAGGAGGGCCACGGCGGATGGGTCGTGGGCGGTGACGCGCCGGTCGCGGGACCGGAGGAGCAGCCGCCCGGTGGCGTCGATGCCGGTGAAGAGGCCGACGACGGCGTCGGGCCGGCCGGCGAGGGTGAGGGCGACGAGACGGGGTGAGGTCCAGCCGGCATTGAGCTCCTCGGCGATGCGGCCAAAGCCCTCGGTGCGCAGGCGTTGATGGGCGCGGGCCAGGGCGTTCAGGACAAGCGCGGTGACCGCGTCGAGGTCCAGCGGTGCGGAGGGCAGAAGGTCGGCGAGCCGGACGGTGGTGTCGCGCAGGCCGGGCTCGGCCGCCTCGGGGTGGTTGTGGACGTTGATCCCGATTCCGACCACGGCGGTGTCGGCGGTGTGGCGCTCGACCAGCAGGCCGGCGAGTTTCCGACGGCCGGCGAGGATGTCGTTCGGCCAGCGTAGCCGAAGATCGCGGGCGCCGATTTCGCCGAGGGCGGAGAGCAGGGCCTGGCCGACGGCCAGGGGAAGCAACGTCCAGGTGTCGCGCGGCCCGGGACACGGAAGGACGGCGGAGAGCCAGAGTCCGCCGGTATCCGAAACCCAGTGACGACCGGTGCGGCCGCGGCCGGCGCTCTGA
Organism: Akkermansia muciniphila; assembly: GCA_945874545.1. GTDB lineage: Bacteria > Verrucomicrobiota > Verrucomicrobiia > Opitutales > Opitutaceae > IMCC26134_A. Next base: position 10,219 of record CAMCHD010000099.1, read on the forward strand.
GTTTCGGCGCGAACGGCGTGCCAAGCCGGCAGGCGGGCGGCGAGGGTGTTGGTCGATCCGGTCGCGGAGACGACCGACACGTCCCAACCGGGGGCCATGGCGGCGGAGGTCAACCCGCCGATGACGGCGAGCGGTGCGGGGTCGAGCAGGGCGTTCATGAGGAAGGCGCGCGGCGGCAGGGAAGGAGAGCCGACCGGGCGGGTCAGCGCAGCCGGTGGGACGAGAAGATATCGCGGCGGCCTTCGCGGGCCCAATCCGGGTCGGTCAGCGGAACCACGGCCACGATGTGGAGCCGGGGGCCGTAAGTGGCGTGGATCGCGGCGGCGATCACGGCGAGCAGGGCGGGCGGGAGCGGGGGGACGTTGTTCATGTCAGGGCGGAAACTTGGGCGCGGCGCACCCGGGCGCGGATGCCGAGCATTATCACGAGCAAGCCGGCGAGGGCCACCAGCTGGCCGGTCAGGGCGGAAAAGGAGCGATGAGGTGAGCCGGGAGGAAACGCCGGGGCGAGCAGGCGATTCACCGCCACCCCGACGCAGGCGAGCGCGAGGCCGGTGAGCCAGTTACGGGCGGAAGCGCGGAGGGCGGGGGTCATTTGCTCAGCAGGGGAATGAGGGTCACGTAGATACCGGTGAAAATAGCCGAGGTGATCACGCCGCAGATGCTGGCCCCGAGGGCCTCGGGCAGGATGATGGCGGAGGGATTCACGGCGGAGACCTCCTTCTGCGCGACCTTGGCGGTGCTGGGCACGCAACTCACGCCGGCGATACCGATCACCGGGTTGATTTTCCGCCCGCTAAAGTAGTAGGCGGCGAATCCACCGAGCAGACCCCCGACGGCGGAAAGCAGCAGGGCGAGGACGCCGAGGACCAGCAAGATCAGGACTTTCGGGTCCAGAATGGTGGAGGCCTCGCAAAGCACCCCGAGCAGAAGACCGAGGAAAAGCGTGGCGCCGTAAAGCAGCGGTCCGTCGATCACCGCCATGAAATATTTCAGGCCGGCCTCGCGCACCGCGACCCCGACAAACAGACTGAGAAAGAGCGGCGCGGCGGAGGGAAAGAGCAGACAGAGCACCGCGCAGCCCACGACGCTGAACGCGAGCTTCTCGTCGGAGGTGACGCGGATGGTGGGACGCGCGGGAAGTTTGAGGCCGCGCAGCTTGGCCGGCACGAGCAAGCGGATCAGGTAGGGGTAGCCGCCGTAGGTGAGTCCCAGATACAGATAGGCCACCACCGTGATCGGCACGAAGAGGTGCTTGGCCAGGGTCAGCGAGGTGAACAACACCATCGGTCCGTCCGCGCCGCCCACCATCGCGACGGAGGCGGCCTCGCGGTAGGTCAGCCCCATCGCGACGGCGATGGGAAACGTGAGCACCGTGCCCAGCTCGGCGGCCAGGGCGAGAAACATGCTCAGGAACGGCCGCGCGAGCACGAACCCGACGTCGAGCAGCACCCCGATGCCCATAAAAACGAAGCACGCGATCAGTCCGTTGCTAAACGCGAAGGTATAGACCGGTTGCAGGAAATCGACCTGCATGAGGTAGATCAGATTGTCGGTTTTCTCCACCAGCGGGGACATGAACAGCGTGCCCGGGGCCCGGCCGGCGGCGGCCTGGGCGGCGAGCTCGGCGGCCACGGCGGGGTCGGAGGCCGGGGCGCTGCCGGAGACGATCGCGGTGGCGGTGGTGGGATCGAGAAAGAGCACCCCCGCGTTCACCGCGATCATCCCGAGTCCCATCGGAATCATCAGCAAGGGCTCCAGCACGCCCTTTTTGCCGAAATAGACCAGCGCGCCGCCGAGGACGATCAGGCCGAGACGACCGAAAAAAATGAGCGGATTCGACGCCAGCAGGGTGCCGACACCCTGAAAGAGATCGAGCACGTGGAAAGTTTGCATGGAGGGGGGCTGCGGACTCAGCGGGCGAGGCGACGCAGCAAGCGGGAAAGACCCATGATCAGGGCGGCGACAAAAAGAGAGACGACGGCGGCGATGCCGTAGACGGTGAAGGCGAGTTGGATGGCGTGTTTCATGGCGGAAGGCGCGGGGCGGGCGGAGCCGCGCCCCGCGCGGACAGGCGGCCTAGGCGATGCGCAGGAGCGCGGTGCCCTCCTCGACGCCGTCGCCGGGATTGACCAGGATGGCGGTCACGGAACCGGCCTTCGGCGCGTAGATGTAGGTGTTCATCTTCATCGCCTCGACCGTGGCGACCTGGGCGCCCTCGGCGACGGCCTGGCCGACCTTGACGTCGATCGACACGACTTTGCCGGCCAGCGGGCTGGGGATATCCCCGGCGGCGGAGGCGGCGACGCGCGGGGCGGCGGCGGACGACGCGGGGGCGGCCACCG
>CAMCHD010000100.1 GCA_945874545.1 Akkermansia muciniphila
AGGGTGCCGCCGAAATACTTCTCATCGGTGAGCACGGACAGGGCGTCGGCGCCGGCGGCCTGGTAGCGGAGGGCCTGATCGGGGGCCGACGCGCCGGCGGCGATGTCGCCGGCGGACGGGGAGCGGCGTTTGATCTCGGCGATGATCGCGAGCGACGCGTCGGGTCGGCGCAGGCCGGCGGCGAAGGACGGGGGGCGGGGCAGGCGGGCGTCGAGCGCGGCGAGTTCCTCCAGCCCGACGGGGCGGGCGCGGGCGGCGACCTCGGCGCGTTTGTGCGCCATGATTTCAGCGAGTTTGTCGGCCATGGGCGGGGGCGGGCTCACTTGGCCCAGGTGTCCTTGAGGGTGATGGTGCGGTTAAACACGAGGCGGTCGGGAGCGGAGTCCTTCGGGTCGGCGGTGAAGTAGCCGAGGCGCTCGAACTGGAAACGGGCGTCCGGGGTGGCGGTGGCGAGGGACGCTTCCAGGCGGGCGGTCACGACCTCGAGCGAGCGGGGGTTCAGCACCTTCAGGAAATCGGGCTCGGCGGCGGGTTCGGGCACGGTGAAGAGGCGGTCGTAAAGGCGCACCTCGGCGGTCACGCAGCGGGTGGCGGACACCCAATGGATGGTGCCTTTCACCTTGCGGTCGCTGTTGGGTTCGCCCTGGCGGGTGGTGCGGTCGAGGGTGCAGCGCAGCTCGACCAGCGCGCCGGCGGCGTCCTTCACGATCTCCTCCAGCTTGATGATACCGGCGTATTTCAGCCGGACCTCGCCGCCGGGTTTCAGCCGGAAATATTTCGGCGGCGGCACCTCGGCGAAATCGTCGGACTCGATGAACACCTCGCGGGTCAGGGCGACGGGCCGGGTGGTGGGGTTTTTGTCCTGGGGGTTGTCGGTGGCCCGGCACTCCAAAACCTCGTCCCCGGCCACGTTGGTCAACACGACCTTCACCGGGCGGAGCACGGCGAGGCGGCGGGCCGCGGCGGCGTTCAGCGCGTCGCGCACGGCGTTTTCGTAGACCGCGATCTCGGTCAGGCTGTCGAACTTGGTCACCCCCAGTCCGGTCACGAACGTGCGCAGGGCGGCGGCGGGCACGCCGCGGCGGCGGATGCCGGCGAGGGTCGGCATGCGGGGGTCGTCCCAGCCCGCGACCGCGTTTTCCTGCACCAGCTGGAGCAGGCGGCGTTTGCTCACGATGGTGTAGGCGAGGTTGAGCTTCGCGAACTCGTATTGGCGGGGCAGGGCGCGGGGCAGGGCGAGGGGCAGGGCGAGGGCCTCGAGGATCCAGTCGTAGAGGGGGCGGTGGACCTCGAACTCCAGGGTGCAGATCGAATGGGTGACCCCCTCGAGGTAGTCGCTCAGGCAGTGGGCGTAATCGTAGAGCGGATACACGCACCACGCGGTGCCGGACTGGTGGTGGGCGACGTGGCGGATGCGGTAGAGCAGGGGGTCGCGCAGCCAGATGTTGGGCGCGGCCATGTCGATCTTCGCGCGCAGGGTGCGCGCGCCGTCGGGGAACTCCCCGGCGCGCATGCGGCGGAACAGGTCGAGGTTCTCGGCCGGGGGGCGGTCGCGGAACGGGGAGACGCGGCCGGGCTGGTCCAGGGTGCCGCGGTGGGCCTCGATCTCGGCGGCGGAGAGGTCGCACACGTAGGCGCGGCCGGCGAGGATCAGGCGTTCGGCGAAGGCGTAGAGGGCCTCGAAATAATCGCTGGCGAAAAACGCCTCGGCGTCGGGCGTGCCGGAGGGGGCGGGGGCGGCGTAGAAGTCGGCCTCGCCTCCCGGCCCGGGGAGGGCGGCGGGGCGGGCGGCGGCCGGTTTCAGCCCGAGGTTTTCCTCGGCCCAGCCGGCGACCAGCCAGCGCACGTCGGCGGTGATGGAGCGAACATACTCCAGGTCCTCCTTGGCGGGGTTGGTGTCGTCGAAGCGCAGGTTGCAGCGGCCCCGGTTTTCCCGGGCGATGCCGAAATTCAGGCAGATCGACTTGGCGTGGCCGATGTGCAGGTAGCCGTTGGGCTCGGGCGGGAAGCGGGTGACGATGCCGGCGGGGTAGCGTTGCTCGGCGACGTGGGAGGCCACCACGTCGCGGATAAAATCGGCGGGCGCGGGGGAGTCGGCGGAGGCGGCGGCGGCGTTGGGCTCGGCGGTCATAAACCGTCGAACTTCGCGCGGGGACGGGCGGGAGGCAAGCGCGGGGACGCGGGGCGCCGGCTCAGGGGGCCGGGGCGGGCGCCGGGGCGGCGGGGGAGTCCTTCAGCTCGCGCAGCTCCTTGGTTTTTTCGCGCAGCTGGAGCTGGAGGAAACGGACCTGGGCGGCGTCGTTGTCGACCTGGGCGCGGCTGAGGTCGGCGTAGATCCCGAGCAACTCCTTCTCGCGGCGGATGATCTCGCGGCTGTGCGCGTCGGGGGTCGGGGCGGGGGCGGTCTCGGCGGCGGCGGCCCGGGCGGCGTCCGCGCGGGCTTCTTGTTCGGCGCGGGCGGCCTCGCGTTGGGCGCGGCGGGCCTGTTCGGCGGCCGCTTCGCGGGCCTGGGCCTCGCGTTTGGCCTGGTCTTTGGCCAGGCGTTCGGCGTCGCGGCGGGCCTCCGCTTCGGCGCGGGCGGCGGTCTTTTCGGCGCTGGTGAGGCGGGCCTGTTCGGCGGCGGCGGCGGCGCGGGCGGCCTCCGCCTCGCGCTCGGCGGCGGCGAGTTTGGCGCGCCGGGCCTCCTCCCAGGCGGCGCGTTCGGCGGCGGCTTTTTCGGCGGCGAGGCGGGCGGCCTCCTGGGCGCGCGCGCGTTCGCGGGCCTCGTTGCGGGCGGCGGCCTCGCGGGTGAGGCGGGCCTCTTGTTCGGCGGCCTCGGCGGCGGCCTTCTCGGAGGCGGCGAGGGCGGTGCGTTCACGTTCGGCGCGCTCGGCGGCGAGACGGGCCTCGGAAGTGGCGGCGCGCTCGCGGGCCTCGGCCTCGCGCCGGGCCTGGAGTTGACGGGCCTCGGCGGCGGCCTTCTCGGCGGCGGCCAGACGGGCCTGTTCGGCGGCGGCGGCGCGGGCCTGTTCGGCGAGGCGGGCTTTCTCGGCGGCGGCGAGGGCGGCTTTTTTCTCGTTTTCCGCGCGCTCCTGATCGAGGCGGAGTTGCTCGGCGCGTTCGGCGGCGAGGCGGGCCTCGGTGGCGGCGCGTTCGCGGGCCTCGGCCTCGCGCCGGGCCTGGAGTTGGCGTTCCTCGGCGGCGGCCTTCTCGGCGGCGGCCAGGCGGGCTTGTTCGGCGGCGGCGAGGGCGGCTTTCTTTTGATTTTCGGCTTTCTCGAGCTCCAGGCGGGCCTGTTCCTTGCGTTGGGCGGCGAGGCGGGCGATTTCCTCGTTCGAGGCCTTGTTGCGCTGCGCGGTGTCGGCGGCCACCGACGCGGCGTCGAGGCGGCGGATTTGTTCGATTTTTCCGTCTTTGACCGTGATCTCCAATTCAGGCCAGCGGTAGCGGATGCGCGGGCCGACCTCGAAGCGGCCGAGGGGTTTGCCCAGCTCGGCCGGGGGGCCTTGCCAGGGGTCGCCGACTTCAAACGCCGGCGAAAACGCGGCGGACGCCAACATCAGGGCCAAGCAACGGAAGGGGAGGGACCGCATGGGCGCGACGGTGCGGACGGGCGGGGCGGAGGCAAGAAAACCGTGGTGGCAAACGCGTGACGGGCGCGGTTTCACGCCGGGTCAGCCGGCGGAGCGGCTCGGCGGCGCAGGCGCCCGCCGGCCGACAAGGTCAACGCGGCGACAAAACCGAGGGCCTGGACCAGCACGATGCATGCGGCGGTCGAGGCGTCGGCGAAAAAGCTCACGTAGATGCCGATGAAGGTGGAAACCACCGCTCCCCCGGTGGCGACGGCCAGCATCGCGTCGAAACGGCGCACGAGCAAAAACGCGGTGGCCCCGGGCGTGATCAACATCGCGATCACCAGCACGATGCCCACGGCCTGGATCGAGGCCACGATGGCCAGCGCCAGCAGCGCCAGCAGCAGGGTATCGAGCGCGCGCAACGGAAAGCCCAGCACCCGGGTGTGGGACGGGTCGAAGGCGGCCAGCAGCAGGGTGCGGCGCAGCGCGAGCACCACGGCCAGCACGCCGCCGGCCAGGATCGTGGTCTCGCGAAGCTGGCCGGGCTCGATCCCGAGCAGGTTGCCAAACAGGATATGGTCGAGGTGCAGCTCGCTCGGCGTGCGCACGTGCAGCACCAGACCGAGCGCGAACAGACCGGTGAAAACCACCCCCATCACGGTGTCCTCCTTCACCCGGGTGTGGCGTTTGATCCACCCCGTGCCGGTGGCGCAAAGCAGGCCGCTGGCGAACGCGCCGACCCCCAGCGGCAGGCCCGCGAGGTAGGCCAGCACGATGCCGGGCAGCACGGCGTGGGAAACGGCGTCGCCCATCAGGGACCAACCGCGCAGAACCAGGTAGCAGGACAACACCGCGCAGACCGCCGCGACCAGGCCGCCGGCGGCGAAGGCCTGCAGCATAAACTCGTGCCGGAAGGGTTCGAGCAGGGAGACGTTCATGGCGCGACGGCGGGGGCGACCAGACACAGCCGTCGGCGGGCGCGCCGGGCGGCGAGCAGCCCGTGTTTCGGGCCGAAAACGAACGCGAGCAAAAAGCCCAACGTCTGCAGCACCACGATGCAGCCGCCGGTCGCGCCATCGAGGAAGTAGCTGGCGTAGGCCCCGGCGAAGGCGGTGAACGCGCCCAGCGCGGAACCCAGCACCAGCATGCGGCCGAAACGATCGGTCAGCAGGTAGGCGGTCGCGCCCGGCGTGATCAACATCGCCACCACCAGGATGGCGCCGACGGCCTGGAGCGCGGCCACGGTGGTGGCGGAGAGCAGCAGCAGCAGGGTGAGGTGAAGGCGGCGCACCGGCAGGCCGAGGGTGCGGGCTTGGTTGGGGTCGAAGCTGAAGAGCAGGAGGTCGCGCCATTGCAGGGCCAGCACGGCGACGCACAGGACGGAGATCGCCACCAGCTGCGCCACGTCGCCCGGGGCGATGGCGAGGATGTTGCCGAAGATGATGCTCTTCAGATCCAGCTGGGCGGGAAAAAGGGAGATCAGGAGGATGCCGAAGGCGAAAAACGCGGTGAACACCACGCCGATCACGGCGTCCTCGCGCACCGGCGTCTTGAGTTTCACGAACGACATCGCGGCGGCCGCGAGCAGGCCGCTGGTGAACGCGCCCAGGCTGAGCGGCAGGCCGGCCAGGTGGGCGAGGCCGACGCCCGGCACGACCGCGTGGGACAGCGCATCGCCCATCAGCGACCAGCCCTTCAGGGTGATAAACCCGGACAACAGCCCGCACACCGCGCCGATCAGCGTGCTGACCCACAGGGCGGTCAGCATGTAGTCGTAGGAGAAGGGTTGGAGGAGGAGGTCGAGGCTCATGGCGCGGGAATGACCAATGTCCAATGACCAAGGTCCAATGAAGCGGCGGCGGGGCTCACGGGCGAACGTCGTCGGGTTAAGTTTTCCCCGCCTCGCGGTCGGCGACCAGTTTTTCGTGGGCGGAGCGGTCGCGGTATTCGAGGTGGCCGCCCTGGCCGAGGACCAGGGGGCGTTCGTCGTCGGTCAGCACCGTGACCTGGCGGCCGTCGTGTTCCTCGACCGTGGAGCGGGACAGGTCGAAGTGGCGCAGGGCGCCGCCGAAGGCGCGTTGCAGGTTGTCGGCGGTGAACACCTCCGAGGTCGGGCCGCAGGCCAGCACGGTGCGGTTGATCAGCACCACCTGGTCGCAAAACTCGGGCACGGAACCCAGGTTGTGGGTCGATACGAGGATCAGGCGGCCCTCGGCCCGGAGCTCCCGCAGCAGGGCCACGATGGCCTCCTCGGTCTTCACGTCCACGCCGGTGAAGGGTTCGTCGAGCAGGATCACGCGGCCCTGCTGGGCGAGGGCGCGGGCCACGAACACGCGTTTTTTTTGACCGCCGGACAACTCGCCGATCTGGCGGTCGCGGAGGTCCCACAGGCCGACCCGACGCAGGGCGTCGGCCACCGCGTCGCGATCGGCGGCGCGCGGTATGCGCAGGAAATTCATGTAGCCGTAGCGGCCCATCATCACCACGTCGTGCACGTTGACCGGGAAGGTCCAGTCCACCTCCTCGGCCTGGGGCACGTAGGCCACCCAGCCCCGGCGCTGGGCGGTGCGCACCGGCTCGTCGGAAATGGTCACGGCGCCGGCGCTGGGGACGACGAAGCCCATCAGGGCCTTGAAGAGGGTGGATTTGCCGGAGCCGTTGACCCCGACCAGGGCGCAGATGGTGCCGCCGCCGAGGGCGAAGGTCGCGTCGGTCAGGGCGACGTGGCCGTTGGGGTAGGTCACGGTCACGCCGCGGGCGGCGAGGGTGAGCGGCCGGTCGGGCGCGGGCGTCATGGTGTCTCTTCCGCCCCCAGGAAGCCCGTCGCGATGGTGCGGGCGTTGGTCTCGAGCAGGGCGAGGTAGGTGGGGGCGGGGCCGTCGGCGTCGGTCAGGGAGTCCACGTAAAGCACGCCGCCGTAACGCGCGCCGGTCTCGCGCGCGACCTGTTGGGCGGGTTTCGGGCTGATCGTGCTCTCGCTGAACACGACCGGGATTTTGGCGGCGCGGACGGCGTCGATCACGGCGCGGACCTGTTGGGGGGTGCCCTGGGCGTCGGCGTTGATCGGCCAGAGGTAGAGGGCTTTCAGGCCGTAGTCGCGGCACAGATACGAAAACGCCCCCTCGCTGGTCACCAGCGTGCGTTGCGCCTCCGGGATGCGGGCGAGGCGGGCGCGGAGGGGGGCGTCGACCGCGCGGATCCTTTCCGCGTAGGCGGCGGCGTTGGCGGCGTAGACGGCGGCGTGGGCCGGATCGGCGCGGGTGAGGGCGGCGCGGATGTTTTCCACGTAGACGAGGGCGCCCGCGGCGGACATCCAGGCGTGGGGATTGGGTTTGCCGTCGTAGGGACCGGAGGAGATGGGCATGGGCTCGATCCCGTCGGAGAGCACGGCGGACGGCACGTCGCGCACGCGGGCGAAGAATTTCTCGAACCAGCGCTCCAGATTCAGCCCGTTCCACAGCACGAGGTCGGCGCGTGACGCGCGGACGATATCCTGCGGCGTGGGCTCGTAGCCGTGGATTTCGGCGCCGGGCTTGGTCAGCGACTCCACGTCGGCGACGTCGCCCGCGACGTTGCGGGCCATGTCGGCCAGGATGGTGAACGTGGTCAGCACGCGCAGGCGTTTCCCGGCGGGTTCGGTGGCGCCGGACAAAGGGGTGAAGGCGCACCAGGCCAGCAAAAAGGCCGGCAGGGCGCGGCGGAAAAAGGGGTGCGTGGGCATGGGCGGCACCTTGGCGCTGGAGTATTTAGGGTCAACTAACATTTGTAGTTGTTGCGATAGATTTGGCATTTTGATGCCATTCTCGAGCTGGCGGCACTTCGGATTTGCCTCCCGAAGTCGGGCGGTATTTAATCTTCGGTAAGTTAACCCATATACCTACAATGGCACGCATCTACAACGACATCACTGAAACCATCGGCAACACCCCGCTGGTGCGCCTCAACCGCACCGCCGCCGCCCACGGGGCCAAGGCGGAGATTTTGTTGAAGCTGGAGTTCTTCAATCCGCTCGCGAGCGTGAAGGATCGTATCGGCAACGCGATGATCGAGGAGGCCTTGAAGAGTGGTCGGATCAACGCCGGCACGACCCTCATCGAGCCGACCTCGGGCAACACGGGCATCGCGCTGGCCTTTGTGGCGGCGGCGAAGGGGTTGAAACTCATTTTGACCATGCCCGAGACCATGTCGTTGGAGCGGCGCAAGCTGCTCAAGATCCTCGGCGCCAAGCTGGTTTTGACCGAGGGGCCGAAGGGTATGAAGGGCGCGATTGCCAAGGCCGAGGAGCTGAATGCGAAGATTCCCAATAGTGTTATTCTTCAGCAGTTTGCCAATCCGGACAACCCTGCGGTGCATCGCCGCACCACGGCGGTGGAGATTTGGGACGACACCGATGGCAAGGTCGACATTCTGGTCTCGGGCGTGGGCACCGGCGGCACCATCACGGGCGTCGGCGAGGTGTTGAAGGAAAAGAAGCCCGGGGTGAAGATCATCGCGGTGGAGCCGGCCGGCTCGCCGGTGCTTTCGGGTGGTCAGCCCGGGCCGCACAAGCTGCAGGGCATCGGTGCGGGCTTCGTGCCGGCGGTGCTGAACACCCAGGTGATCGACGAGATCATCCAGGTGAAGGAGGTCGATTCGGGGCCGATCTCGAAGCAGGTGAGCACGCAGGATGGCATTCCGGTCGGCATCTCCTCGGGTGCGGCCATCTGGGCGGCGCTCGAGTTGGCCAAGCGTCCGGAAAACGCGGGCAAGACCATCGTGGTGATCGTGGCTTCGTGCGCCGAGCGTTACCTTTCGTCGTGGTTGTTTGCCGACGTCGAGGTGGAGAGCGACAACCTCGACGCGTTGTTCGCGAAGTGAGCGCGGCCGGGGTGGACGCCGCGGCCCGGCGGGCCGCGGCGGACCTCGGAGGCGGCGGTATGAGCGGGATTGCTTTGCGCCGGAAATCCGGGCCCATTCTCCCGCGTTGAAGCTCCGCACGCAAAGTCTCTGGTTTCTGGCCTTCGCCGCCGGGGCGTCTTTGCTTTTGGTGGGCGCCGTGACCACGGCGGTGTTGTTGCCCTCGGCGGATCGTTCCGACCGGGCGGCCATGGCGCAGGCCTTGGTGCGGCTGCACAGCCGGATCGAACACCAGATCGGGCAGGTCGAGGCCTACGCCCAAGAATACGGGCCGTGGACCGACACCTTTGAATTCGCCGAGGGAGGGAAGCCGGACTACGTGGAGGCCAACTTCCAACCCAGTTCCTTTGAAAATTCGGGCATGCGGCTGGTGGTGATCTGGGGGGATGATGGTAGGCGCCTCTTGAGCCGGCTTCATGACCCGGCGGCGGACGAGGTGCGCGCCGTGCCCGAGTCGACCCTCGTCGCGCTCGAGTCCTGGCCGGGCGTGTTGCGGCGCGAGGAGGGGGAGGTGAAAACGGGGGTCCTGGCCACGCCCCAGGGGTTGTTGCTTTTCGCCGCGTTGCCGATCACTCGCGACAGTGGTGAACCGCCGGAAGCCGGAACGTTTTTTGCCGCACAGGCGCTCGATCCCAAGCTGATCGCCCGACTTTCCGCCGGCGAGTCGCACACCGTGGAGCTAGCCGCCGAGGCGGGCTCGGCGCCGGGCGGGGCGGTCGAGTTCCTGGATGGAGGGCGGATGCGCTCGACCTTGCGGATCGACGACGGGGCCGGGAAGCCGGTGGCGCGTCTGGTGGTCACTTCGCCCCGTTTTGTCCGCCAGGTGCAGGTGCATGGGTTGCGGGTGACTTTCACCGCCCTGAGCATCGGCATCAGCCTGCTTGGCGCAGTCACGTGGTGGGCGGTGCGGGTGCGGTTCTTGCGCCGGGTGGAGGATCTGACCGAGGCGGTCGGCCGCCTGGAGACGGACGGTGCGACGCGTCTGCGGCTGTCGTCCGATCCGGCGCGGGACGAGATCGGTTCCCTGGCCCGCGCGACCGGGTGCACCGCCATCGCGCTGGCCGATGCGCGCGAGGCGGCGGAGGCGGCGACGCGGGCCAAGGGGGATTTTCTCGCGACCATGTCGCACGAGATCCGCACGCCCCTGAACGGCGTGCTGGGTTATCTCGGTTTGTTGCGGGAGAGCGGGCTCACGCCCGAGCAGACCGCCCACGTCGAGGTGATTCGCGAAAGCGGCGACGCGCTCCTCGCGGTGATCAACGAGATCCTCGACTACTCGAAGCTGGAAAACGGCCGGGTGACGCTGGAGTCGGTGCCGACCGACGTGGCGGCGCTCGCGGCCGAGGTGGTGGCGCTCTTCGAGCCGCGGCTCAGGGCCAAGGGGGTGGCCGCGTCGCTCCGGATCGAGCCCGGCCTTCCGCCGCGACTCTGGGCCGACCCGCTGCGCCTGCGGCAGGTGTTGACCAATCTGGTCAGCAACGCGGAAAAATTCACCGCCGCCGGCGAGGTGGCGGTCGCGCTGGAGCGGTCGGCCGGCGACGGGGCCGGTCGCCCGGAAATGCGTATTCGGGTGATCGATACGGGGATCGGCCTGACGGCGGAGCAGGCCGGGTCCCTGTTCCGGCCTTTTGTCCAGGCGGACAGCTCGACCACCCGCCGCTTCGGCGGCACCGGGCTCGGCCTGGCGATCTGCCACCGGTTGGTCGCGGCCTGGGGTGGCGAGCTGACCGTCTCGAGCCGGGCGGGCGAAGGCGCGGTGTTCGCCTTCACCCTGCCCTTGCGCGAGGCCCCCGCGCCGGCGCGGATCAAACCGGCTCCGGACACGGACGGGGCGCCTCCGGCGAACGTTCCCGACGCGGGCCTGCGCATCCTGATCGCGGAGGACAACGCGGTGAACGCCCGCCTGCTGCTGGCGGTGCTGGCGCGTCTGGGACATCGGGCCGAGCGGGTGGGCGACGGACAGGAGGCGCTCACCGCCTTGCGCCAACGGCCCTTCGATCTGGTCCTGATGGACGTGCAGATGCCGGATGTGGACGGGTTGGAGGCGACCCGGCGCCAGCGGGCCTGGGAGCGGGCGACCGGGCGCCCCCCGGTGCATATCGCGGCGCTCACCGCCAACGCCCTGGTGGGGGCCCGCGAGGAGTGTCTCGCCGCGGGCATGGACGATTTTTTGGCCAAGCCCTACCAGATCGGGGAGGTGCGGGACCTGCTCGCCCGCGCGGCGCTGCGGCGGGCGGCGGACGCCGGGGTCTCGTCGTCCTGAGGAAAGGTGGGCTACGGGGCCGGAAGGCGCTCCGCGTAGTCCGGCCAGCCCGCGATCAAGGCCTGGACCACACGCGAACCGACCCGGTGGGCGTGATCGAGGGCGGGCAGGAGGGCCGAGTAGCCCGGGCCGAGTTTTTCCCCGGAAAGGCTCTCGGCCGCGCTGCCGCCCGGCCATTGCATGTCGAAATTGCTGGCGGCGCGGAGCACGAGCACGCGGCGGACGTCGGCGCGGCCGGCGGCGGACAGGCGGACGAGGGCCTGGAGCACGCCGGTGTCCTCCATCGCGGTGGTGACGTAGTTGCCCTGCTCGTCGCTGTAGTAGCGCACCCAGTCGTTGGCCCACCGGTTGAGCAGGCGCCCGTGCCAGTAGGTCATGCCGGAAAGGGTGTCGCCCTTCAGCACGAAGGGGGTGCGGCGGGCGGCGGGGGTGTCGGTGTAGAGGGCGCGGCGCTGCGCCATGGCGGGGGTGTCGTCGAGCGGTGTGTCCTTGGTGAGTTGATACGCCCACTCGGTGAGCGCGGGGTCGAGGCGGTAGGCGGCCCCGGCGGAGCGGTCGGCGGGTTTTTCGTAGGGGTGGTGGCGGCGGAGGGGGATGTAACCCGTGGTCCAGCCGGCCGGCATCTCGCGCGGATCGATCTCGTGGGCGAGGTCGCCGTCGACCACCCATTCGGCCCACGCGACCGAGCCCAGCGAGGCGTCGGCGGGGTCCACCCCGGCGATGCCCGCGATCAGGAAATAACTCCGGGACAGGTCGAGGCGGGGATCGAGGCCGAGGGCCATGATCGACGCGGTCGAGCGGGCCGTGCCCATCCCGGTGCAGATGCCGAGGATGCTGCCGTCGGCGTTGGTGCGCAGCGCCTGGTGGCCGGCGGGGAAGGGGAGCACGACGTCGAGTTTTTCACGTTCGACCCAATGCTGGAACTCGCCCGGGGCGTCGCCGGTGTCCTCGCCTCGCTCGAAAAAGGTCACGATAACGACTTTTGGGCGAAGCGGCTCGGCCGGGGCGGCGGCGAGCAGGAAAACGGGGGCGAGCAGGACGGTGAGGACGGTGCGTAGGCGGGGTCGGGACATGATCGCGGGAAAGCACCCGACGTGCCGGCGCGGCACGGTTCTATCTCTCCCCTCAGCCGCCGAGGTAGGCGGCCTTCAGGCGCGGGTCGGCGGCGAGCTCGGCGCTGGGACCCTCCAGGGCCACGCGACCGCTTTCGAGCACGTAGGCGTAGCTCGACACGGCGAGGGCGAGGCGGGCGTTTTGTTCGACCAGAAGGATGGGGATGCCCTGGTCGCGGTTGATCGCCACGATGCGTTCGAAGATGGTTTCGATGAGCTTGGGCGCGAGGCCCAGCGAGGGCTCGTCCAGCAGGAGAAATCTGGGCGCGCTCATCAGGGCGCGGCCGATGGCCAGCATCTGTTGTTCCCCGCCGGAAAGGGTGCCGGCGCTCTGCGTGCGCCGCTCGGCGAGCCGGGGGAACAGTGCGAAAACGTGGTCGCGGGTGGAGGTGATGGCGGCGCGGTCGGTGCGGAGGTAGGCACCAAGATCGAGGTTTTCGAGCACGGTCAGCTCGGGGAAGACCAACCGGCCTTCCGGAACCTGGCACAGGCCGCG
>CAMCHD010000101.1 GCA_945874545.1 Akkermansia muciniphila
ACCTCGGATCTGGTGATCGCGGCGGATGGCCGCGCCCGACCCGCGCCTTCGCCCGGCGATGCGATCGAGATTTCCCTCGCCCCGCGTCGCCTACGGCTGATCCAGCGCCGCGACCACGGGCATTTCGCCGTGGTCCGCGCGAAGTTGAACTGGAGCGGCGGCGCGGCGGCGGAAAAACTCTAGGGGCGAGTTTCCGGCCCCCGGAAAACCCAGACTGGCGGCCCGTCGTTTTTTACCCTAGGGTTCCGGCACCCCGATGTCCGCCCCGCTCACGCCCGAACAGGCCTGGCAACCCCTGCCGGCCTCCGCCTGGGACGCCTCCGCCGCGCGTCACCTGCTCCGCCGCGCCGGTTGGGCCGCCCGCCCCGCCGAGGTGGACCGGGCCGTCTCCGAAGGCCTGCCGGCCACCCTCGAACGACTTTTCCCCTCCACCCCGCCGCCATTTCCGCGCCCGGTGTTCATGGTCAAGGCCGAGGAACGGTTGGTCGAGGTGCGCGCCAAAAAACGCGCCGCCGCCACCCCGGAGGAACGCAGGGTGGTGGATCGCGATGAACGCGAGTTGGAGCGCCTGGCCTCGATCGAGTTTTCCCTCAAATGGCTGCAAGCCGCCGCCGATCCCGCCCGCGGGGCCTACGAAAAATGGCTGCTTTGCCTCGCCGACGTCTACGTCGTCGCGTTTGAAAAGGTCCGCCGCGCTGAGTATCACTACGTCCACCGCGACCTGTTGCGCACCCTCGGGACCGGGCCCGCCCCCGTGCTAACCAAGGCGATCTCACGCTCGCCGGCGATGATCGACTACCTGGACCTTTCCCGCAGCTCCAAGCGCGCGCCGAACGAAAACTTCGCCCGCGAACTGTTTGAACTTTTTGTGCTGGGCGAGGGCCACTACACCGAGACGGATATCAAGCAGGCCGCGCGGGCCTTCGCCGGGTATCGACACGGCCGGGACGGCTTTCGCCTCGATCCTCGCGCGGCGGATACCGGTTCGAAAACCGTCTTTGGCCGGACCGGTCCCTGGACGGGCGACGAGGTGATCGACCTCGCCTACGCCCAGCCCGCCGCCGCCACGTTTTTACCCCGCGAGATGGCCCGTTTTTATCTGACCCAGACGCCGCCGCCCCCCGAGTTCTTCGCGCCGCTGGGCGCGACCTGGCGCACTTCCGGCTTTGAGCTGCGAACGCTCTGCCACGCCTTTTTCGGCTCCACCGTGTTTTATCACCCGGACCATCGGGCCAACTACATCAAGAGCCCCGTCCACTACCTGCTCGGCCTCGTGCAGGACCTCGGGCTCGACCTGCTGCCCCTGCCCCGGACCACCCTGCAGCCGCTTCGCCAGATGGGACAGAATCTACTCGAGCCGCCGAATGTGCGCGGCTGGGTCGGGGGTCGCTTGTGGATCAACTCGTCCACCCTCGCCGCCCGCCGCCAGCTCGCCCGCACGCTCTGCACCCCGCTCGACGAGGATACGCTCAACGCCGACGAGAGGCTCGAGTTGACCGCCGCGCGCGACGCCGGTCGGGCCCGGTTCACCGTGGACGACGATCGTATCCGCGACCTCGCGTCCCTCGGCGCGCGCGGGGTGGCCGACCGGCTGTGCGATTTTTTCCTGCCCGTGGGCGTGCCCCCGGCCTACCGCGCCGCCGTGGTCGACTACCTGCAGACCGGTGCGCCCGGCGAGTTCGAGGAGCGGGTCCGCCGCGCGACCATAGCCCTGCTGCAATCGCCCGAATACCAGCTCTGCTGAAACGGCCTCGTCCCGCCCATCCCGACCATGTTGCTCCCCTCGACCCGCCGCGAATTCCTCCGGCACTCCACCCGCGGCATCGGCCTGCTCGCCTTCAGCCGCTTCGCGCCCCGTTTTCTCGTCCAATCGAGCCTGGCGGCGCCGGCGCCCGAAAAGGACCGCCGCATCCTCGTGCTGGTGCAGCTCGCCGGCGGTAACGACGGATTGAATACCGTCGTCCCCTTCGACGACCCCGCCTACCACGCCCTGCGCCCCACCCTCGCGTTGAAGCAAAACGCCGTCCTGACCGTCTCCGACCACCTCGGCCTGCACCCCGCCTGCGCCCCGCTCCACGCCCTGCTGAAGGAGGGACGCCTCGGCATCGTGCAAAACGTCGGCTACCCCAACCCGAACCGCTCGCATTTCCGCTCGACCGAGATCTGGGAAACCGCCTCCGACGCCGACGCGTCGCTCCCGTCGGGCTGGATAGGCCGCTACCTGGACAACGCCTGCGCCGGCGCGCCCGCCTCGTCCGACCCCGATGCGATCCACATCAGCGCCGAGGTGCCGCAATCCTTCGGCGGCGCCCTGCCCCACGCCACCTTCGGCCTCGCGCTCGGCGCCGCCCGGGCCAGCCGCACCGAGACGCCCCTGCTCGAACGCCTGGCCGGGCGCGAGGATCCCGTCGCCGACTCCAACCACGCCTTCCTGCGCGCCACCCTGATGGACACCCTGGTCGCGGAGAAAAACATCCAGCGCATCCTCGACGCCGCCAAACCCGCCGCTCCCTACCCCGCCGGGAATTTCGCCCAGGCCCTGCGCAACGTGTCCGCCCTCGTCGCCGCCGGTCTGCCCACCCGGGTGTATTTTGTCTCGCTCGGCGGTTTCGACACCCACGCCAACCAGGCCAACGCCCACGCCAATCTGCTGCGCCAGCTCTCCGAGGGCCTGGCCGCCTTCCAGGCCGATCTCACCGCCCGCCGGCTCGACGACCAGGTGCTGACCATGACTTTTTCCGAGTTCGGCCGCCGCCCGGTGGAGAACGAGTCGCGCGGCACCGACCACGGCACCGCGGCCCCGCTTTTTGTCATGGGACATCGCATCGCGGGTCCCCTCCACGGCGCTCCGCCCGACCTGCGGGTGGAGAAAAACGCCGACATCCGTTTCGGCACCGATTTCCGGTCGGTCTACGCCACGGTGCTGGACCGTTGGCTGGAGACGCCCGCCGACGCCATCCTCGGTGCGCGTCACGAACGACTCGGTTTTTTGGCATAACCCGCGGCGCGGGCACCGGACACAAAAAACCCGGCTCCCGAGGGGAAGCCGGGCCGGCGCGGGCACGGAATTACTCCTTGCGGCGCGGACGGGAACGGGAGGCCTTGGGCGCCTTTTCGCCCCCGGTCTCGCCCTCGGCCTCCGCCGGGCCGTCGACCTTGGCTTTCCCCTTGCGCGCGGCCGAACGGGCCGCCTTGGCATTGAGCCAAAGGGAACCGTCCTTGGCGTAGCGATTCAGCCAGAAGATCTCGCCCTCGTGTTCGACAAACACCGGCTTCGGCTCGGACTCGCCTTCGACCGCCGCGACCGGGATGGCCAAACCCTGCGCGGTCAACGCCGCCAGGAGCTCCGCCTCGCCACGCCCGAGCGCCTCGGCGAAAAACGCCAGCGAACCGGACACGCCGCTCCGACTCTTGTTGGGCTTCATCAACAGGCGAAACGCCGCCAGGCGGGACTTTTCGCCCGTGTCGGCGGTTTGTTCGACCGCCGGAGCCTCCACCGACGCCGGCGCGGTGGTCTCGACCGCCGGGGCCGGGGCGGGTTCCGGGGCGGGCGCCGCCTCCGGTTCGGGCGCCGCCGGCAGGGGCGGCATGGCGCGCGGCACCGCGCGAAAAATCGGCGGCCCGCCGGCGTCGTCGCGCGACGGCTCGATCGCGCGCTCCTCCGGTGCGACCGGTGCCACCGACTCGGCCGCGGCCGGGGCGGACAAAGGCGCGCCCTCGTGGGTGTTGGTGGCGGCGGCCGCGTCCCCCGCGCGTTCGCGCGCGGTCGCCTCGCGGCCGTTGATCCAGAGGCCGCCGTTGTTGTCCTTGTTCACCCAATACGCGTAGGCGCCGATGACCCGGGCCTCGGTCTTCGCCGACGGATTCTCCGCCGGCACGAGGCCGAGGGCCGCGAGGGCGGCGCGCAGGGCGGGTTCTTCCACCTTGAAATACTTCGCCAGATAGGCGCTCGAACCCGAGTAGCCGGGCCCGCGGCGGTTGCGCCGCATCTGCGGGCGGATGGCGTCGAGCAGGGCCTCGCCGGCCGGGAGACCGCCGCCGATCGGCTCGGCCACGGCGGGCGCCGGGGAATCGGAAAAACCCTCGCCCGCGGGGGCCTCGACCGCGGTGGCGGCGGGCTCCGCGGCCGCGACCGGGGCGGCGGCCGCGCGGGCGGCGTCTCGGGCGGCCTGGGCGGCGGCTTGTTGTTCGCGGCGGGCCTGCTCGGCCGCCAGACGCTGGGCCTCCCGTTCGGCCCGACGGGCCTGGGCCTCGGCCTCGCGGGCGGCCTGCTCGGCCAGGCGTTTGGCCCGCTCCGCCTCGGCGGCGGCCTGCTCCTCGACCAGCGCCAGGTAGGCGGGATCGGAGGGATCGAGCGGCTTGCCCTGGACGACGCGAAATTTCGGCTGCGGTTTTTCCCGGGTGTTGAGGAAATACTGGGCGCGGTTGTTTTTCTCCACCCAGTAAAGATCGCCCTCGAACTCGAGGTAGACGGGAGCGTCGGCGTCGCTCTCCGGGATGACAAATCCGCACTCGCGCAGCGCGCCGTGCAAATCGGTCTCGGGTTGTTCCCAGCGTTTCGCGAGGTAGTTCAGCGCGACCGACTGGCCGGGCGCGCTCGGGTTTTTGCGCAGGTGGGGCTTGATCGCGTCGAAGAAGGTCGGGAGGTCGTCCTCGAACTGGTCGGATTTGTTCCAGTCGTCGACGCCGTGGGAGGCCTCGTCGGCCAAGGCCTCGGGGTCGCCGTCGCGTTCGGTGTCGCGCAGCTGGCGCAGGCCCTCGGGGCCGGCCGCCTTGTCGCCGGCCGAGGCCCCGGCGGCGTCGGCCGAGGCGGTGGCGTCGCCCGCGTGCTGTTTATGCATCAGCTCCGCGCGCAGTTTGTCCGCCTCGACCTTGGCCGCCGCCGCGATCGCCGCCTCCAGCGTCCATTCCCGCTGGGTGGGGCGTCGGGCGAGGCCGGTGAAGGCGAGGGGGTTGGCGGGGTCGGCGCGAAAGTCGATGATCTCCCACTCGTCCTTGCCGAGTTGGTTGAGAAAGCTTTCCAGCATGACGGCGGAGGCGAATCCGCCCCGACCGCTGGTGATCGTTTTATATTCCCAAAGGGCCATGATGTCTGAGGTGTGCGAGGGTGTTGCGAAAGGCCGACGAGGCATCCCAGATGCCCCACGACTTGCCCAGCCTTATCTGCGTCTCGTGCTTGCCGCCTCCGCCGGAGCGCGAATGATTTCACCCATCCCCCCGACCGATGGCCCTCCGTCCCTACCTCCTCCTCGCCCTCCTGTCGCTCCTCGTTCCGACCATCCCGGCGCAAGCCTCGGGCAGCTATCCTCCCAATCCCCCGCGCCTCGGCGGCGCCGCGCTCGCGAAGCTCGACGCCCGGGCCTACACGCTTGGCAAGGCACTTTTCACCGATCGCCTGACTCTCCCGTCCGAGCCGCCGCCGGGATGTGATCCCGCCGCCAACCTCGAAATCCTCCGCGTCATCCAGGCCCGCCTGCCCGAACGCGTCGCCGCCGAGGTCGACCTGCCCGCCCTCGCCGCCCGGCTCGACTCCGAGCAGGTGCACGCCCTGGTCTACTACGTCGGTATCCGCTTCCGCATCGCCCCCACGTCATGACGGCCGCCCCCCTTCCCTCCCTGGCCCGCCGGGCCGCCGCATTGGTCGCGCTTCATGCGCTCGTCACCGGCGTCATGCCCGGCCAAAGCGCCTATTTGCCGCAGCCCGGCGAAACCACCCTGACCCCGCTCTACAGCTACCAGCACACGCGGGACTTCTACGCGCTCGGCGACCGCCGCATCACCCTCTCCGATCCGTTGGAACAACACACCGCGCGGGTCGATCTGGAGCACGGCTTCGCGCCGGGCTGGGCCCTGGACGCGGCCTTCGGGTGGTCGAGCGTCACCTACGACGAGAGTTCGCCGCCCTTTCTCGGCGTCAGCCTGCTGGGCGATGGCCGCACCACCCGTGAAGGCTTGATCGACACCCGCCTCGGCCTGCGTCGCCTCTTATTGGACGAAGCAGTGTCGCTCTCGGACTGGGCGCCCACCCTCACCGCGCGCGCCGGCGCGATCATCGCCGGCACCTACGAGACCGGCTTTGTCAACGCGGTCGGCGACGGCGCGTCGGGCGCGGAGTTGTCCCTCCTCGCCGCCAAGTCCTTCCCCGCCTCCGGCACCGCGATCTTCGCCGATTTGACCGGGCGGGTCTTCGAGGGCGACGTGCCCGATGGGTTCGAAGCGAGCACGGCGGTGAGTCAGCGCGTCGGCGACCTGGTGTTTACCCTCGGAATGCGGCACCAGGAATCGCTGGACGGCCCCGACATTCTCGGCCCCGGTTTTGTCACACCCCGAGGCCTGGCCTTTCCCGCCGTGCGCGAGGTCAACACCACCCTCGAGGTCGGCCTGAGCGTGCCGCTTGGCCCGGTCACCCTGGGCCTCGGTTACGCCCGCACCCTGGCCGGGGAAAACACCCCGCGCAAAGCGGTTTACGCGTTGAGCGCCGCGGCCACGTTTTAACCCGGATACCCGCCCGTCCACGGCGAATTCATCCTCAGGCTTCACCCGACGCCGCCAACACCTCCACATACCCCTCGCGAAAGGTCGGCCGAGCCGGCCGCCAGCCGAGCGTCGCGCGCGCCAGCGCCGCGTCGATGATGCGATCCGGCGTCACCGCGCGCCGTCCACCCGCCGGCGCTCCCGTGAAGCGAGGCAGCCCCACGCCGAGACGAGCCGCCAGCCACGCCACGACCTCGCCCTTGGTCGCGGCGCCTTCATCGGCCAGGTTAAAAATCCCCGCGCCCGCCGCGCCCCGCGCCCAGGCCGCCGCGCAGGCCGCGAGGATGTCGTCGCGATGAATCAGATTGAGATGCGCCTCCGGGTTTCCCGAAGCCTCGCCCCGCCGCACCTGCTCGACCAGATAGGTGCGTCCCGGGCCATAGATTCCGGCCAGACGGAGGATCGTCGCCGGTCCCGGCCAGGCGGCCGCGATTTCCTCGGCCTCGACCAAGGCACGGGTGGTTTCGGCCTCGCCGCCGACCGGTGCGGCCTCGGTCACCCGCGCGCCACCGCCCTGTGGATACACCGAGGTGCTGCTGGTGTAGATCAGATGCCCCGCCCCTCGCTCCTCGCCCCCCGCTCCCCGCTCCAAGCTCCCGGGTCCACGCTCCAAGCTCCTCCGTGCCCAGGCCACCACGTTGGCCAGGCCGTCGACGTAACTGCGCCGGTAGCCCTCCGCGCCGCCCCCGCCGGCCGCGACGGTCACGGCGACCCGCGCCGCCCCGGCCCGCATTTCGGGGGCGTCCCACCAGTCCTCCGCCTCGAGCCGCGACACCACGGCCGCACAGCCGGCCGCGCGCAAGGCCTCCGCCGTCTCCGGGTTTCGGGTCAGGGCGGTCACCCGCCAGCCCGCCGCCACCGCCATCCGCGCCAGCGCCCCGCCCACGTAGCCCGCGCCAAAGACGATCAGACGACGGTCCGTGCCGGCGGAATTTTGCGCCCCGTCCATGGTTTTGGTGGCCAAGCCCGGGGCGGGTTCCTCATTGCTTTGCATTCGTCCACCATGCCCACGGTCCTCGTTATCTTGCCAGAGGGATTTGAAGAACTGGAGGCCGTCGCGCCGATCGACGTGCTCCGCCGTGCCGGCTGCGTGGTCACCGTCGCCGCGCTCGGTCCCGGCATCCATGTGACCGGGCGCAACGGCATCACCCTGCACGCCGACACGCCGCTGGCCGCGCTGCCGGTCGACGGGCCGGTCTCGGATTGCCTGCTCCTTCCCGGCGGCCCGGGCGTGGCCCTGCTTCGCGCCTCGACCGAGGTCCGCGCCTTGATCGCGCGCCACCACGCCGCCGGCGCCTGGCTGGCCGCCATCTGCGCCGCGCCCGCCGTGCTGCACGACGCCGGACTGCTCGCCGGCCGGCGCTACACCGCCCACCCGAGCGTGGCCGGCGAACTCACCGCCATCCTCGCCGAGGAACGGGTGGTCCGCGACGGTCGCCTGATCACCTCGCGCGGCGCCGGCACCGCCCTCGATTTTGGCCTCGCCCTCGTCGCCGCGCTGGTCTCGCCGGAAAAGGCCGCCGAGGTCGCCGCCGCGATCCGCGCCTAGCTCTCCCATGTGCGGCATCGCCGGTTTTGTCTCGCTCCGCCACGCCCCCGCCGCCCGCGAGGCGGCGCTCGGGCGCATGCTGGCCGCCCAGGTGCATCGCGGACCCGATGACGCCGGCTCGGCCACGTCCGGCCCGGCCACCCTCGGCATGCGCCGGCTGGCCATCTTCGACCCCGCCAACGGCCGCCAGCCCATGGTATCGCCCGACGGACGCCATCACCTCGTTTTTAACGGCGCCATCTACAACTTCCGCGCCCTCCGCCCCGACCTCGCCGCCCGCGGCTGGGTTTTCCACACCGAGTGCGACACGGAGGTGTTGCTCGCCGCCCTCGCGCTCGACGGCGCCGCCGCCCTCCCGCGTCTGCGCGGCATGTTCGCCTTCGCCTTCTGGGACGCCCGGGAACGCACCCTCCTGCTCGCGCGCGACGCCCTCGGCCAGAAACCCCTGCTTTACCATGCCGACCCCGCCGGCGCCCTGCTCTTCGCGTCCGAGGCGCGCGCCCTACTGGCCAGCCGGCAGGTGCCCGCCGACCTCGATCCGGCCGCCGCCGCCGATTTCCTGCGCTGGCAGTCTATCCCCGCCCCGCGCACCCTCCACGCCGGCATCCGCTCCTTGCGCCCCGGCGAGTGTCTGCGCTGGCACGAGGGCCGGTCCGACGTATCCGCTTGGTGGACACCGACGCGCGCCCTCGCCTCCGGGCTCGGGCCGCCCGCCCCGGACGTCCCCGCCCTGCGTGCCGAACTGCGCGCCCGGCTGGACGACACCATCCAGGCCCACCTCGCGGCCGACGTGCCGGTGGGCGCGTTTTTATCGGGCGGCCTCGACTCCGCCGTCGTCGTCGCGCTGATGTCCCGCCACACCGGGCCGTCCCTCAAGACCTTCTCCATCGGCTTCGAGGAAAGCGCCTGGTCCGAGCTCGACGAGGCCGCCGCCACCGCCCGCCACCTCGGGGTGGAGCACCATCCGCACATCGTTACCGGCGCGTCCGTGGCGGGCGATTTGCCCGACATCCTCGCCGGACTCGATCAACCCACGGGCGACGGGCTCAATACCTTCTACGCCGCCCGCGCCGCCCGCGCCGGCGGCGTCACCGTCGCGCTTTCCGGCCTGGGCGCGGACGAGTTGTTCGGCGGCTACCCATCCTTCCGCCGCCTCCCGCGCCTGGCCCGCTGGCTACCCGTGTGGCAAAGCCTGCCCGCGCCGTTGCGCCGGCTCGGCCTCGCTGTCCTCGCCGCCGGCGACACCTCCGCCCGCAAACTCGGCGCCAGCCTCGCCGCGGGCTCGCCCGCCGCCCTCGCCCTTTTGCAACGCTCCGTGCTGGCCGACGACGCCATCGCGCGCCTGCTCGCACCGTCCACCTCGGGCGCCGGGGCCGCCGCCGGCAAGGAGCACCCCGCCACGCCCGCCCTCACCGCCGCCTGGGCCGCCGCCCTCGCCGCCCGGCCGCCGGGCTCCGCCCCGCCCTACGCCCTGCTCGCCAGCCTGGCCGAAACCACCGGCTACATGGCCGATCTCCTGCTCAGGGATTCGGACGAATTCAGCATGCGCCACTCCCTCGAACTGCGCGTGCCCTTTGTCGACCTGCCGCTGGTCGAATGGGCCTGGGCGCAGCATCCCGCCCTGCTCCATCCGCGCGGTGCCGCCCCGAAAGCGCACCTCGCCGCCGCCTGCGCCGACCTGCTGCCCCCCGCCCTGCTGTCGCGCGCCAAACGCGGTTTCACCCTCCCCTTCTCCCGCTGGCTCCGCGGCCCGTTGCGCCCCTTCATGGAGGAGACGCTCGGCTCCGCCTCGGCCTCGCGCTCCGGCCTCTTCGATCCCTACGTCCCCGGCCGGCTCTGGCGCGCTTTCCGCGACGGCCGCGACGACCGCGCCTGGTCCCGCGTCTGGTCCTTGGCCATCCTCATCCACCTCGCCAACCGAAAGTAGAGCAAGGATCGGTGATCACGGAGCCAGCCCCCCGCTCCTAGCTCCCAACTCCTAGCTCCCCGCTCCTAGCCCCCTGCTCCCAGCTCCTCGCTCCTGCTCATGAAAGCCGTTCTGCTCGCGCCCGAATTCGCCGCCACCGACGGCGGCATCCAGCGCATCCTCCGGCTTTACCTCTCCGCCCTCGCCGCCGACCCGGCCCACAGCCGCGTAGAACTGGTCGCGCTCAACGACTCCGCCGACCAGCTCTCGCGCCATCCGACCACGGCGACCCGTCTGATCCAAGGCAAAGCCTTGGCGGTGACCGGCTGCGGCCGCTCGAAAGCCGCCTTTGCCCGGGCCGCGTGGCGGTCCGGCTCCGGCGCGCGGCGCATCGTGTGCGGGCACATCGGCCAGCTCCCGGTCGCGGCCCTCGCAGCCCGCCCCGGCTGCACCCTCGCGCTGGTCGCCCACGGCATCGAAGTCTGGGAGAAACCCTCGCCGGTGAACCAAATCGCACTGCGCCGGGTGGATCGGATTTTCTGCGTCTCGGCCTACACCCGGGACCGCCTCGCCGGGCTGCACCCGCGCCTCGTCCCCCGCCTGCGCGTCGTGCCCAACGCCCTCGATCCCGCCCTGCTCTCCGCGCCCGCCCCGACGCCCCCGCCCGAGGGCCGACCGCCCATCGTGCTCTGCGTGGGCCGGCTCAGCGCCGCCGATGCCTACAAGGGCTACGATCACCTCCTGCGCGCCTTCGCCCTGCTGCCGCCCTCCGCCTTTCACGCCCACCCCGAGCTCGCGCCGCGTTTACGCTTCATCGGCGACGGCGATGATCGGCCCCGCCTGGAGGCGATCGCCCGCGAACTTCGCATCGCCGACCGGGTGGAGTTTTCCGGCCGCCTCCCGGACGCCGAGCTGCGGCAGGCCTTCGCCGACTGCACCTGTTTCGCCCTGCCCAGCACCGGCGAGGGGTTTGGTCTGGTCTACCTCGAAGCCCTCGCGGCCGGCCGACCCTGCGTCGGCGTCGCGGCCGCCGCCGTGCCCGAGTTGATCCACCCCGGCGTCGGCGTGCTCGCCCCGCCGGGTGACGACCCCGCCCTCGCCGTCGCCCTTGCCGAATGCATCGCCCGCCCCTGGGACCTCACCGCGCTCCGCAACGCCGCCCTCGCCCACGATCACCCCCGCCTCATCACCGCCCTGACCGAGGCCTGGACCTGAAAGGCCCATTTTTAAATGGTAAGTAAATTTCCGCGCGAGTGACTTGAAGATAGGGCGTGAACTCGTCCGGCGGCCGTATCTGTATAGACCCATCCTCGCCGCATGGAAGTCGCCACCTCTACCCACGCAACCACCGTCAAGACGGAAACTTCCGTCCTCCCGGCGCTCGTGCTCGAGGCGGGGCGGGGCGAGGCCAACTACTGGCGGGATCTCTGGCGCTTTCGGGAGCTCGCCGGCTTCCTGGCCTGGCGCGATATCAAGGTCCGCTACAAACAGGCCTCACTTGGCATCGCCTGGGCGGTGATCCAGCCGGTCATCCAGACCCTGTTGTTGACCTTTGTCTTCGGTAAACTCGCCAAAATGCCCGACGGCGGTTTGCCCTATTTCCTGATCGTGCTCTGCGGCAACCTCGCGTGGCAGTTGTTCACCTCCGCCTTCAACGGCGCCGGCAACAGCCTGGTGGGCAACTCCCACCTGATCAGCAAGGTCTACTTCCCCCGGCTGGTCGTGCCGATCTCCGCCCTGGCCGTGGCCTTGGTGGATTTCGGCATCATGCTGGTGCTGAGCATTCCGGTGGCGGCGCTTTTCGGGATCTTGCCGGGCTGGCAACTGCTGCTCCTGCCGCTCTTTGTTCTGCTCGCCTTGATGATCGCGCTCGGCACCGGGCTGTGGATCGCCGCCCTCACGGTGAAGTATCGCGATTTTCGTTTTATCACGCCCTTCATCATTCAGATCGGCATGTTTGTGACGCCCGTGGGCTACCGCACGGATTTTCTGCCCAACTGGCGCGACCTGCTCGCGCTGAACCCCTTGGCAGGGGTGGTGGACGGCGTGCGGTGGTGCCTGCTCGCCGGGCGGACCGAACTCTACCTGCCCGGGGTCGCCACCTCGGTGGTGATCGGCATCATCCTGCTCGCGACCGGACTCTGGTATTTCCGCCAGACCGAACGCCGCTTCGCCGACGAGATCTGAGCGCCCCGCCTCCCCGATGAGCGACCTCCCCGTCATATCCGTAGATAACCTGTCCAAGCGCTACGTTATCGGCCACGAGACCCGGCACGATACCCTGCGCGACCGGCTGAGCCACGGTTTTGGGCGCCTGTTCAGTCGGAGCG
>CAMCHD010000102.1 GCA_945874545.1 Akkermansia muciniphila
TCCGGCTCGACCGTGCGGGTGGTCTTCAAGCTCGACTCCGCCGGTCTGATCTCCGAGGTCGTGCGGGTCGACGGCACCGGGGCCGAGCTGGCCAAGCGCCTCTGCGTCAGCGCCATCACCGAGCGGGCGCCCTACGGCGACTGGAGCGAGGACATGATCGCGGTGCTCGGCCGCGAGCAGGAGATCACGTTTACCTTTTTCTACCAATGACCACCCCCGCCGACACCGCTCTCGAACTGCCGCTGGGCCCGGGCATCGAGGTGCTCACCCGCGCGCCAGGGGGGCTGCTCGCCTTTGACAAACCGGCGGGCGTGCTCTCGCACCCCAACATGAAAAGCGAGCAGCCGCGTGCGCTCCTGACCTGCGACTACTCGATCGAGGGCGAGTTCTACCACTGGATCGACGCGGCCGGCGTCTCCCGCCACCTCTGGTTGCTCAACCGTCTCGACTCCCACACCTCGGGCGTGATCCTCGGCTGCGTCGAGGGTGAGCTGGCCAAACGCATACGGTTGTTGTTCCGCCAAAAACATATCCACAAGGCCTACCATGCCCTCGTGTTTGGCAAACCCTCGAAAAACACCGACGTCTGGCGCGACCGGCTCGCGATCGAGAAACGGGGCGGGCAGGTGCGGGCCAAGGCGGGCGACGGCATCCCGAGCGAATCCGAGGTCAAGGTCCTGCGCCAGCGGCGCGATGCGGCGACCGCCTTGGCCCTGATTGAGCTGACCCCGCGCACCGGACGCAGCCACCAGCTCCGCGTGCAGTGCGCCCACCGCCGCCTGCCCATCGTGGGCGACGCGACCTACGGTGATTTCGGCGCCAACCGCGCCTTGGCCAAGGCCACGGGCGTGAAGCGGCTCTGCCTGCACTCGCATGCGACCCGTTTCGACTACGAACACGAGGGCAAGGTGGTGCATTTCAGCGCGGTCGCGCCGACCCCGGCGGAGATGCTCGGGCTGGTTTGAGGCCGAGGAGTAAGTTCTCCAGAGGTTTAGGGTGTGTCTGGGAGTTAAACTTATCATGCGCGCAGACCGGAGAAGAAACTCGCTGGTCCAGCGTTGCCCTCGGCGGCATGGACCGCCGGTCCACCTCCGCCTCGGTCGCCTTGGCCGAGCGCGTTTCTCCTCGGGCGCACGGCGAGGGCATTTCCCAGACACACCCTAGAATAAAACAGTTACCACGGATCACACGGAGTCTCACGGATACAGGCGCCCAATCCGTGCCGATCCGTGCAATCCGTGGTTAACTTCAGAACGTGTTTTGACTACGGTTCGGTCCCGTAAGAACAGGGTTGTTGTCCGGCGCGGGATGGGTTGTCCTGCACCCTTCACCATGATGAAGGGACTCGTTGTTTTGGATGCACAGGCCTTTGAATTGATCTACGGCGCGGAATACCTCGCCGAGATCGCGCGGCGCGTGGAGTTGCCGACCGGGCCTCTGACCCAGGAGCAGGCGGCGGCGCGGCCGGACCTGCTGGCCGACGTGGAGGTGATTTTTTCCGGGTGGGGCGCGCCCCGCATGGACTCGGCCTTTCTCGAGGCGGCGCCCAAGCTGCGCGCGGTGTTTTACGGCGCCGGCACCATTCGCTACTTCACCAGCGATGCGTTCTGGGCGCGTGGCATCACCATCTCCAGCGCCTACGCGATGAACGCGGTGCCGGTGGCGGAGTTCACCCTCGCTTCGATTCTGTTGAGTTTAAAGAACGTCTGGCAGTCGGCGTTTGGCGCGCGCGCTCTGGGGTGTTTTCCGGAGCGGCCGCGCTGCGCCGGTGCCTTCGGCAGCAAGGTCGGCCTGATCTCGCTGGGCATGATCGGCCGCCTGGTGCGCGAGCGCTTGCGACCCTTTGACTTGGAGGTGTTGGCCTACGATCCCTTTTTGACTTCGGAGCAGGCGACCGCGCTGGGGGTCGAGATGGTCAGTCTCGACGAGATCTTCCGCCAGTGCGACGTGGTGAGCCTGCACACGCCCTGGCTCAAGGCGACCGAGGGCATGATCCAGGGGCGCCACTTCGAGATGATGAAACCCAACGCGACCTTCCTCAACACCGCCCGCGGCGCGGTGGTGCGGGAAAACGAGATGATCGAGGTTCTGACCCGCCGGACCGACCTCACCGCCCTGCTCGATGTCACCTACCCGGAGCCGCCGGTGCCGGAGTCGCCGCTTTGGAAAATGCCCAACGTGGTCCTGACCCCGCACATCGCCGGCTCGCAGGACCGCGAGTGCCGGCGCATGGGCCGGCTCATGCTCGACGAGTTCGACCGCTGGTCGCGCGGCGAGAATCTCAAGTTCTCCATCTCCAAGGAAAAGGCCGCGGTGCTGGCCTGAGCCCGGCCGGGCCGAGCGTCGACCGAACGTCGGGCTCGGGGTCGGGCGTAGAGTCGGAGGGGCCGGGTAAGACCGGTCAGCCCGCGTCCGGGAAGTGTTTGAGCGCCTCGCGCGCGGCGGCCTCCTCGGCGGCTTTTTTCGCCAGGCCCCGGCCCGCACCGAGCGCGCGCTCGGCGAGAAATACGGTCGACGCGTATTCCTTGGCGTGGTCGGCGCCGCCGCACTGGACGGTCTCGTAACGCAGGGCGGCGTTGCCGTGGAGGGGTTGCACCCGCTCCTGGAGGCGACCCTTGGGGTTGTCGGCTTCGAGGCCGGCGGCGAGGCGGGCCGGCAAGGGCCCGTAGATCGCCAGCACCCGGGCGCGGGTGGTTTCCAGGCCGGCGTCGAGGAAAAGCGCTCCGACCAGGGCCTCGAAGGCGTCCTCCAGGTTGGACGACCGGGTGCGGCCCTCGGGGGTGTTTTCGCTGCCGCCGAGGCGCAGGGTGGTGTCGAGTCCGAGATCGAGGGCGAGGGCGGCGAGGGCGCGGCCATTGCTCAGCACGGCGCGGCGGCGGCTCAGGGCGCCTTCGGGCTCGGAGGGGAAGGCGGCGAAGAGTTCGGTGGTCAGGATGAGCCCGAGCACGGAATCGCCGAGAAACTCCAGACGCTGGTTGTGCGGGCCGGCGGCGGGGTGTTCGTTCAGGTAGCTCGGGTGGGTGCAGGCCTCCACCAGCAGTTCGGGTCGGGCAAACACATGGCCCAGCCGGGCCTGAAGGGCGGCGAGCGGATCGGTCATGAAGAGGCGCTGGAGTAGCGGCGCAGCCCGGCGTGGAAGACCGACACGGCGACGGTCAGCCAGAAAACCGTTACGCCGAGCATCCAGGCCAGCATGCCCGGCTCGAATCCGTGGATCAGCAGGCGGGCGGGCACGTTGCTCACCACCACCACCGGCAGGGCGTAGACAAACACCACCTGGGCGACGCCGCGCAGGGCCTCACGGGGCAGACGGGAAAACTCGGTCAGCCCGAAATAGCCGCCCTCGATGCCCTTGGCGCTTTGCAGCCAGAACACCAGCGAGATGATGGTCAACAGGGTCGCGTAGTGCAGGACCAGGCCGCAAAGCACGAGGAGGGCGTAGACCACGAGTTGCGCGGCGGACGGGTCGAGTTGCAGGCGGTGGGCGGCGTAGATCACGATGGCGAGGGCCACGGGCACGTTGACCAGGCCGTCGAGGTCGAACTTGCGGGTCGAGACCATGAACAGCGGCCAGCCGGGCTGGGCGAGGAAGAAGTCGAAGGTCCCGCTGCGCACGTTGCGCCCGAGCTCGAACAGGTTGCTCCAGAAAAACGCCATCAACAGGCGCTGCACCAGCAGGGTGGTGCCGACGAGCAGGAGCATCTCGTATTTCGACCAGCCGGCGATCGAGTCGGTGTGGTCGTAGATGATGCCGACCAGCAGCACGTTCACGCTCATCCAGAACAGCTCCACCAGCGCCCACATGATGAAGTCGCCGCGAAACATCATCGCCCGCACCAGCGAATAGCGGATGCTGGCGAGCCAGATGCGAAGGTGACGGAGCAGGGCGGCCATGGGGGTGTCTAAGGTCGAATGGCCGGAGGCCTAGACGTCGAAGGTCGGAAGGTCTGTGGCGGGCCCGCCGGGACGGGGGGGGCGGGTGGGACCTGCGACTTTGGGACTTTGCACATGGGACGGGTTTTTATCCTCCGACGGCGGTGTGGCGGCGGAGGCCGCGGGTCCAGAGCATCCGGGCGAGCAGGAAAAGCAGCACGGCCCAGGCCGCCTGGATGGCCAGGCCCTGGAGCGCGACCGACGGGTCGGTGATGCGGCCGGTGAGCAGGGCGGTGGGGAAATAGATCTGGTAATAATAGGGCAGCCAAGACGAGAGCTGGTAGAGCCACGGGGGCATCAAATCCAGGGGGAAGATCTGGCCGCCGAGCACCGCCTCGACCGCGAGGGAGAGGATGATGAAGGACTGGATTTCCAGAAACCAAAAGGTCAGCATGCCGAAGCAGTAGGCGATGGTGAACTGGATAAAGGCCGACAACAGCAGGGCGGGCACCGCGAGGGCGTAAAGCGTCAGGTGATCGCCCGCCGGGAGGGCGAGTTTTGGCCCGATGAAGGGCAGGATAAACACGAAGGGCAGGAGCGAGAGCACGCCGGTGACGATGCGCGCGGAAAAATAGATGCTCAGGCGGTAGGCGAAGTAGTTGATCGGCTTGGTCAGGAACTGGTTGATCAGGCCGTTGCGGATCTCCTCTGAGATCTCGTAGTCGTCGTTCGCCGCGCTGAGGAAAAACTGGAGGATGAGCAGGACGACGAAGTAGGTCAGGGTGGCGGCAAGGGGGAAGCCGCCGATCTCGCTCTGGCCGGCGTAGGCCGCGCCCCAGAGGATAAAAATGTAGACCAGGTGGAGCAGCGAGAAGGTCGCGCGGATGGCGAAATTCCAGCGGTAGACCAGGCTGGTCTGGATGCCGGTCAGGAAGACCTGGCGGTATTTGGCGAGGGCGGACACGGGTGGCGGGGCGCGTTTACTTTTTCGCGAGGCCGAAGCGTTCGATCACTTCCTTGGCCAGGCCGCGGTAGGCGGCGGCGCCGGGCGAGGTGTTGTCGTAGGTGAAGATGGTCTGGCCGAAGCTCGGAGCCTCGCTGAGGCGCACGGTGCGGGGGATGACGGTCTTGAAAATCTGCTCGGGCAGGTGTTTCCGCACCTCCTCCACGACCTGGCGGGAAAGGTTGGTGCGCATGTCGAACATGGTCATGACCACGCCGCCGAGGGTGAGGTCGGGGTTGACCGCGGTTTTGATGCGCTCGAGGTTGCGCAGGATCTGGCCGAGGCCCTCGAGGGCCATATATTCGCACTGCAGGGCGATCAGCAGGTGGTCGGCGGCGCTGAGGCTGTTCATCGAGAGCATGCCCATGGACGGCGGGCAATCGATCACCACGGCGCGGAAACGCCCGGAGGCGCGCACCGGCTGGAGCACGGCGCGCAGGCGGCCGAGGTAGTTCTCCTTGCCGGCCAGCTCGATCTCGAGCGCGCCGAGGTCCTCCTCGCTGGGGATGAGGGAGAGGCGTTCGGTCGAGGTGGCGACGATCATCTCGGCGGCGGCGCCTTCGCCGCGCAGCGGGCCGTAGAGGGAGCGGCCCTCCTGCTTCTCGACGCCGATGGCGGAGGTGGCGTTGGCCTGGGGGTCGAGGTCGACCAGCAGGGTGGGGATCTTTTTCTCGGCGAGGGCGGCGGCGAGGTGGACGGCGGTGGTGGTCTTGCCGACGCCGCCTTTTTGGTTGGCGATGGTGAAAACGGTGGTGGACATCGGGAGGAGGCGGCGCGGGGCCGGGACGGAATCACGCAGGGGCCGGGGCGGATGGGCAAGCGCGCGCTGGCGAACGTTGCGTTTGGCGTCGGGGTCCGCACGGTCGCCGGTCCGTCGCCCGCGGCGGGTCCCGTTCCCATCATGCCGTTTACTCCGCTTCGTCGTCTCAGCGCCGGTTTTTTCGCCACCCTGCGGAGGATCTTGCGTGGCTGCGGCGCGGCGGTGCAGGCCCGGCCGGCCTTCGCCGCCTGGGTCTACGGCGAGCCCGACGAGGCGGACCGGGCGAGTCCGGCCGAACTCGCGGAGGAGAGCTACCGCGAGTTTAACCACCGCTACTTCGCGAGTTTCGGGGAGCAGGAAAAGATGCTCGCGGATGGGCCGCGCATGGCCTTCTACCACGCGGCGGTGGCGCGCCGGGTGCGGCCGGGGGATCGGGTGATCGACCTCGGCACGGGCACCGGCATCCTCGCCGCCTTCGCGGCCCGTCGGGGAGCGGCCCGGGTCTACGCGCTCGACCACTCCGATATCCTGCGGCAGGCGCGACGTTTGGCGCGGGCGAACGGGTTGGCCAACGTCGAGTTCGTCGCCACCCATAGCCGGGATTTCAGCCTGCCGGAGCCGGTCGACGTGATCCTGCACGAGCAGATGGGCGACCACCTCTTCGACGAGGCCATGGTGCCCAATGTGCTCGATCTGCGTGATCGTCTGCTGCGGCCGGGCGGGGTCATCGTGCCCAGTCGCTTCGAGTTTTTCTGCGAACCGGCCAAGGTGCGCGACGAGCGCCGCGTGCCCTTTCTGTGGGAACTGCGGGTCGAGGGCTACGACTACGCCTGCCTCGCCGCGGAGCGGCCGGACAATCCCGACTACTACCGGCGCATCGGCTGCGATCTGGGCATCGTCGAGCACTTTCTCGGGGTCGCGTCGCCGGCCTTGACCCTCGACCTCATGACCCTGCGACCGGACGAGCCGGGCGAGGAACTCACGGTGATCCGCACCGTGGTCAACGCCGGCCGGCTGGACGGTTTTGTGGTGTTTTTCCGTGCGCTCGACGGCGACGACCTCGCGCTCAGCTCGAGTCCGCTCGATCCGGGCCGTGCGCCGCACTGGGGTTTTCGTATCCTGCGCACCGAAGCGGCGGAATTCGCGGCGGGCGAGGTCATCACCCTCACCTTGCGGGTCGGTTCCTGGATCGAGCCGGATGGCTGGCGTTGGAGCTGGGTGCGGTCGGCGGGGTAAGCCCGGTCAAAGCGGATTCTCGGTCGCGATAAACTCCCAGGGCAGGCCGAAGTGGCGGGCGGCCTCGGCGGCGAGGGCGCGCACCCCGTGGACCTCGGTGGCGTAGTGGCCACAGCAGTAGAGGTTAAGACCTTGCTCCTCGGCAAAGTTATACCATTCCTCGCGCAGTTCGCCGGTCACAAGGGTGTCCACCCCCAAGGCGGGCAGCTCCGGCACGGCGCTGTTGCCGCTGCCGCTGCAAAACGCCACCCGCGCGGGCCGGGGGGAGCCGTGCTCGATCGCGACCACCCGCGGGTAGTGTTTTTCCAGCTCGGCGCGGAGGCCGGCGCGGTCGCCGGCATAGGGGGCGGTGCAGGCGACGGGTTCGCTGCCGGGCGGGGTGAGGAAGGTGCCGTCGGGGTTGAGGCCGAGCTGGCGGGCGAGCAGGGGATTGTTGCCCAGCTCCGGGTGGCCGTCGAGCGGCAGGTGACAGCCGTAGACGGCGAGGTTGGCGCGCACCGCGGTGGCGAAGCGCGTGTAGTGGGCGCCGACCAGCGGTTGGGGCGGGGTCCAGTAGAGCCCGTGGTGCACGATGAGAAAATCGATCCCGGCGGCGGCGGCGCGGGCGAAGGGCACGCGGCCGGCGTCGACGGCGGCGCCCAGGCGGGTCACGCGGCCGTCGTTCTCCAGTTGCAGGCCGTTGAGCGCGTTCGGGTGGTCTTTCCAGGCGTGGCGGCGGGTGCGTTCGTCGCAAAAACGCACGACTTCGGCGAGAGTGGGCATGGGCCGAAACGTGGGCCGGGCCGCGGGTGGGGCGAGCCTGTTTTGGATTGGCCTTTGCCGGCGCGGGCCCTTGCCTCGGCGCGATGTCGCAAGCGCCTTCGCCCGTCGATCTGATCGCCGCCGCCGCCGCCGGTTTCGCCGGGCGGCCTTCGTGGGACGACTACTTCATGGCCACGGCCGTGCTTCTCTCCACCCGCAGTCCCTGCGAACGCCTGCACGTCGGGTGCGTCATCGTGAGCGCGGGCGAGCGGAAAAACCGCTTGATCGCGGCCGGTTACAACGGATTTCTGCCCGGCACGCCCCACACCTCGCGGGTGCGCGAGGGGCACGAGCAGGCGACGGTGCACGCGGAGCAGAACGCCATCGCGGATGCGGCCCGGCGCGGCAGCTCGGTCGAGGGCTGCACCGCCTACGTGACGCACTTTCCGTGCATCAACTGCGCCAAAATCCTCGCCGCGGCGGGCATCGCGGAGGTGCGTTATCGAATCGATTATAAAAACGATCCCCTGGTCGCGCCTTTGCTGGCGGACGCGGGGGTGCGCATCGTAAAACTCTAAAACTACACGCGGGCGGCGGTTTGCCCCGTTCGCGATCGTGTTCACCCTCCCTCGTTTCCCGCATGCGCGAAATCCGTCACGACTCCGCCTCCGACGCCGGCGACGAATCCCTCGCCGGCTCGCTCCTGCTGGCCCATCCCGTGTTGCGGGACAGTCACTTCCGGCGCACCGCGATCCTCATGTCGGCCCACGACGCGGAGGGCGCGATGGGCGTGGTCCTCAATCGGCCGCTCCATCGCAAGCTGGGCGAGTTTGGCGGCGACTTCGCGCTGGGGCCGCTGGCCGATGTGCCGGTGTTTGACGGCGGGCCGGTCGAGAAGCGTCAGATCATCCTCTGCGCGTGGCGGCCGCACGGCGATGCGAACGCGGACGGGTTTCAGCTGCTTTTCGGGCTGGACCGGGAGCGCGCGAGCGAACTCGTGGGCCAGGACGGGGTGCAACTGCGGGCCTTCCTCGGCTACGCGGGGTGGAGCGGCGGGCAGTTGGAGGGCGAGCTGAAGCGCGACACCTGGGTGGTGGCCGATTTGGAGCCCGAGATCATCCGCCAGCCGGCCGACGAGAGCCTCTGGCGCAACCTGCTCGCCGGGCTCGATCCCCAATGGCGCCTGCTGGCCGGAGAGCCGGACGACCCGGGCTTGAACTGAGCCGGCGCGGCAAAGGGTCCGGCGGCGCGCGAGCATCACGAATCGATTGATCTCTTCCATTGGAGTTAGGTTTCGCCAGGGCATTTGCCCTAATGTGTAACCTATCTCCCCGGACTATCTGTCACCTATCTCGCCGGATCATACCGCCCGCTGGGTGAGCCACGCGAGGATCGGACGGCGAACGGGATGGATATCGCGGTCGCGGTCGGGGCGGTGGTAGCGGCGGCGGGGTGACGAACGAGTGGGAGCTTCTGTCGGCTAGGTGGGCGGGGCCGAGCTGGAGCTTGGCGTTCCCAGGTGGCGGGCGCTGGACCAGGGCCAAAGGGTTGCGGCAGGGGCAAGGCCGGCCTTGACCGGGTTTGTGTGGATGTAGGCTATCACGTTTTTAAGGTGTGTTTCATCGCGGATGTAGCGGTCCCAGTATTCCCGCATCCAGAGGCTTTTCCCGGGAACGCCGAGCTCCAGCTCGGCATTGCGCTCCAGCGCCCAGCGTCCGGTGTGGGACTTCCATGACTGAAGGATGCCGGCCAGGGGCGTGAGCGGTTGAAGCAGCACATGCACGTGATTGGGCATGATGCACCAAGCGAGAAGGTGGTAATGCTGTGCGTCGTGGTGGAGCAGGGCGGTCTCGACCGCGGCGGCCAGGGCGGGATGGCGTAGGGCACAGCAACCGATGCCGGCGTCGAGCCAGGCTTCGACTTGTTTGCGGCGTTCCAGATCTTGCGTGGTTTGCGGGAGAGTGGAGAGCGAGTGCCGGAGGGCTTGGAGTTTTTCCTGCGGAAGCGAATCGGCGAGGCGGAAGGTGACGGCCTGGAGCAGCCGATACTTGTCGCGGTGCGGGAGGTAGCCACGCGAGCGCCAGCCGGGGGTGGGGGACGGGGCGGCGGTGGCCATCGGGGCGGATTAGGGGGCCGAGCTGGAGCTCGGCGTTCCCAGGTGGCGGCGTTCTCAGCGGGTGAGCTTGCGGTATTTGATGCGGCGGGGGCGGTCGGCCTCGCCGCCCTTGCGTTTGCGGAAGTCCTCCAGGTAGGCGGAGTAGTTGCCGTTGTAATACACCACCTGGCTGTCGCCCTCGAAGGCGAGGATGTGGGTGGCGACGCGGTCGAGGAACCAGCGGTCGTGGCTCACCACCACGGCGCAGCCGGCGAAGGTCTCCAGGCCTTCCTCGAGGGCGCGGATGGAGTTCACGTCGAGGTCGTTGGTGGGCTCGTCGAGCAGCAGGAGGTTGGCGCCGGCCTTGAGCAGGCGGGCGAGGTGGACGCGGTTGCGTTCGCCGCCGGAGAGCACGCCGACCTTTTTCTGCTGGTCGGCCCCGGTGAAGCCGAACTGGGCGCAGTAGGCGCGGGAGTTCACCTCGCGGCCGGGCATGCGGATGATCTCCTCGCCGCCGCTGATGGCGTCGTAGATCGTCTGGGCGTCGGGCAGGGCGTCGCGGGACTGGTCCACGTGGGCCAGCACCACGGTCTCGCCCACGCGCAGCGCGCCGGCGTCGGGCGTCTCCGCGCCGGTGATGAGGCGGAAGAGGGTGGTCTTGCCGGCGCCGTTGGGGCCGATCACGCCGACGATGCCGCCGGGGGGAAGGGCGAAGGAGAGGTTTTCGAAGAGGACCCTGTCGCCGTAGGCCTTGGTGACGCCCTGGAGCTCGACCACGAGCTGGCCGAGGCGGGGGCCTTTCGGGAGGATGAGCTCGAACTCGCGCTCCTGCTCGGCGGTGGTGGAGGAGCTGACCATCTTCTCGTAGGCGGAGATGCGGGCCTGGGACTTGGCATGGCGGGCCTTGGCCCCTTGGCGAATCCACTCCAGCTCGCGGGCCATGGCCTTGCGGCGTTTGTCCTCGGTGCGCTGCTCGGCGGCGAGGCGGGCGGATTTTTGCTCGAGCCAGCCGGAGTAGTTGCCCTTCCAGGGGATGCCGTGGCCGTGGGCGAGCTCGAGGATCCATTGGGCGACGTTGTCGAGGAAGTAGCGGTCGTGGGTGACGGCGATGACGGTGCCCTCGTAGCGCGCGAGGTGTTGTTCCAGCCAGTGGACGGATTCGGCGTCGAGATGGTTGGTCGGCTCGTCGAGCAGGAGGATGGCGGGTTTCTGGAGGAGAAGGCGGGCGAGGGCCACGCGGCGGCGCTCGCCACCGGAGAGGGTGTCGACCACGGCTTCGGGCGGCGGGCAGCGGAGGGCGTCCATGGCCATCTCGACCTGGGGGGCGACGTCCCAGGCGCCGAGGCGTTCGATCTCGGCCTGGAGTTTGGCCTGTTTATCGCCGATGGCGTCGCGGTCGGCGTCGGTCTCGGCGGCGGCGAGGTCGTCCCACGAGGCGTCGTAGGCGGCGGTGAGATCGGTGAGGTGTTTCACGCCCTCCTCGACGCAGGCGCGCACGGTGGCGCCGGGGGTGAGGCGGGGTTCCTGTTCGAGCAGGCCGACGGCGTAGCCGGGCTCGAAGTGGAGGGTGCCGTCGATCTCCTTGTCGCGGCCGGCAAGGATGCGGAGCAGGGAGGATTTGCCGGAGCCGTTCAGGCCGAGCACGCCGATCTTCGCGCCGTAGTAAAACGAGAGGGAGATGTCGCGGAGGATCTCCTTGCGCTCGATCTTCTTCGAGACGCGCATCATCGAGAAAATGATCTTCGGTTCTTCGGGTTTGGCCATGGGGGAGGAGCGAGGAGCTAGGAGAGGGGAGCTAGTGTTTTGAAATAGAAGTTCCCATAAGAATCCATTGGCCGCAAAAAGGCGCATAAGTCGCAAAAACGATCCCAAGGATCAGAAAATCCGTCTCATTTTTGCGCCTCTTGCGTCTTTTTGCGGCCATTCTCCGACTGGATCAAATCCAGGATTTCAGTGACATGACGATAGGAGCCATGAGATGGGAGCGGAGGCGTCAGGGGGCGATGACGGGCAGGGACAGGTGGGCGGCGATGAGGGCGGCGGCGGCGCGGGGCGGGGTGGAGGTGGAGTCGACCGTGACCTCGGCGGGCGGGGGCGGGTAGGCGAAGGTTTTTTCCCCTTTCAGGCGGCGGTAGAGGCCGAGGTCGGTGAGTTTTCCCGTGCCTTGGCGGGAGGGTTCGGACAGGCGGCGTTCGATCTCGGTTTCGGCGCAGGTGACGGCGGCGAAGCGCACGCGGCCGCCCACCATCGAGATGTGATGGGACAAGGCGGTGGGGAACACGTTCGAGACCGTTTTTTCGGGCGCGAAGGTGAAGATCAGGGAGCGCCCGGCGCCGATGGCCTCGGGCATGAGCTCAAGCCAGAGACGTTCGCGATGGCGGACAAAGGCGGGGCTGCCGAAGGGGAAAAGGGCGAGCAGGGTGTCGACCACGAGGTGGTTGTGAAAGAGGGCGAAGCCGGTGAGCGCTGCGAGTTCGCGGGCGATGGTGAGTTTACCGGCGCCGACGGGACCGTGGAGGAACACGAGGGCGGGCGGGGCGGTGAAGGAGGCCATGGCGGCGAAGGAGCGAG
>CAMCHD010000103.1 GCA_945874545.1 Akkermansia muciniphila
GGTGAGCACGGCGTCGAAGGGCTGGGCCTCGAGCAGGTTAAAAGCCTCGTCGGCGTTGGCCGCGATCGACACGTCGTAGTCGTCCTCCAGGGCCTGGCGCAGGCCTTCGCGGGTGTGCTTCTCGTCGTCAACGATCAAAACGCTGGGCAACATGCCCGCGAATCACGCCGCGCGCCGCCATCGGGTCAAGCCGGGCCGCGCCATTTCGGCACAACTCGACTCCGGATACGCATGATCTTCGGTTTGATCCAAGGTCGTCGAATCCGGCGCTTGGCCGCGACTCGTTCGCAATTTCATGGACCTCCCCCCCGCCCGGACACTTCCCCACCCCTCCCGTGCCGGCCGCCACGCTCGCCCGGCATTGTGTAACCAAATTGGTTACACAATGCATTTTTCTCCGGCGGGAACCGCTTGGCGGAAACGCGTGCGGGAGACCTCTTCGCCGACGATTTACTTGCCGTGATCCCGTTTCCCTCCAGTCACCGGGACGTGCCGGTGCGGATCCGCTCCGACGCCCCCGCTCCAAAATTTTGCCGTCGCAACGGATCTCCCCGCCGGACTCTATGTATGCAAAATAATTAATAAGAGCTTTTTATGCGTTTGCTTATCCTGCATCACGACCGCGCGGATCTTCGCCAAATCGAAACCCACTACGTTTTCGCCTTCTGCCCCCACTGGGAAAATCAAGGTGTCGAGGTCGTGCATCTCGCGGGTTGCGCCCACTTGCCGCCGGCCGATCTTGTCCTGCTGCATGTCGATCTTTCCGTGGTGCCGGAGCGCTTCAGCCGCGCACTGCGCGCTTATCCGCGAGTCTGGAACCGGACTTGCCTGGATATCCGTAAACGCCGTCTGCCGGATCGCGGGCTCCTGCTTGCCGCTCCCGGCGGATATCCCGGACCGGTCATTATCAAAACCGATCTGAACTGCGGTGGTTTTTCCGAGCGCACGCTCTTTCGCAAGTTGAAGTGGACCAGCGACCCCCGGGAGTTGTGGCGCAACTTCCAGGCCGCGCGCACGCCCGAGCAACGCAGTTATCCGATCTACCCCACCGCAGCCGACGTGCCCGCCGCGGTGTGGCGCGATCCCGACCGGGTGGTCGAAAAATTCCTGCCCGAGCGCGAGGGCGATTCGTATGTGGTGCGTTGGGCTTACTTCTGCGGCGCGCGCCAGATGGCGTTTCGCTCGGTTTCGACCAAGCCGGTCGTGCGCTGGAGCCCGGGCGACGTCGAAAGGCCGATCCCGATCTCGCCCGAAATCGTCGCGTATCGCGAGCGCATCGGTCTCGATTACGGGAAAATCGACTATGTGGAACACGAGGGCCGGTCGCTGGTTCTCGATGTCAATAAAACGATCGGCGGCCCCGGTCGCTCGGAGCGCGATTCCTTCCTCACCGGTCAACTCGCCCCGGGCCTCCTGGAGTGGTATTCCGCTTAGGCGGCGGGGGTTCCGATCACCTTACGACAATGCGGCCCGCCGCACCGGCAGACGAAGGGCGCGGCGAACGCCGATTCCGTCTCGGTGTAGTCGAAGGTCACCTCTTCTCCTTCCCGCAACGAGCGCAAGGCCCTGAGGTCGCGGCCCGACCAGCGGGCGGTCGGCGCGCAGGAATGGTTGAGGTAGCGCAGCGGTCCCTCGGGTTCGTGGTGCCGCCCGTCGCGTTCGATGGTGTAGCGCGTGCGTTCCGTCAGGCGGGATCCGGTCAGGGTGCCGAGCAACTCGCCCGGGTTTACGTCACGGGTGACAAAGGTCGCCATGCCGCGTTCCGGAGTGGGGCGTGCTTCGAGGGGGACCTTCATCGGCGATTCGGCGAGCGGGTAGGCCACGTTATCCGGAGCCGTGTGGTTCCGGCCCGCACCGTCCTCAATGGTATTCGTCCAATTAGGGTGTGCATGGGAATTAAACTCATCATGCGCGCAGACCAGAGAAGAAACTCGCTGGTCCAGCGTTGCCCTCGGCGGCATGGACCGCCGGTCCACCTCCGCCTCGGGTCGCCTTGGCCGAGCGAGTTTCTCCTCTGGCCCATGCCGAGTTTATTCCCCAGACACACCCTGGCAAAGATCCGCGGCAAGATCGGGGCAAAACCAGGGATGGGCTGAAGGAGGGACGGCAGTTTCAACCGAGCCTCCTCCACCGTCACCAGCCGCCCCCCCCGGCACACAGCCTGTGGACGCCGTCGATGGGAAACGATCCGATTCAAAACGAAAACGGCAGAACCCACTGGAAACCACGACCAACTCGGGGTGAACAAGGAAACGAACCTCTGGTTCCGCCCAAGACCGCGCCAGACTCACGGCCTTGGCCGCAGCATAACCCTTGTTCCTTTTTCCCAAGCCAGACCCCAGTCGCGCATCGCCTCGAGCACCGAATACAAGGCCTTTCCCTTTGGCGTCAGCCGATAGGCAGGATGCCGGCTACCGTCGGCCGCCGCGACCTGCTCGATCACTTCGTGGTGCTTTAGACGCTGGAGGCGATCAGCGAGGACGTTTGTCGGGATACGCTCGGGCGAGGCGGCGAATTCCTTGAAG
Organism: Akkermansia muciniphila; assembly: GCA_945874545.1. Taxonomy (GTDB): domain Bacteria; phylum Verrucomicrobiota; class Verrucomicrobiia; order Opitutales; family Opitutaceae; genus IMCC26134_A. The sequence continues at coordinate 2,526 of CAMCHD010000103.1, forward strand.
CGCTCGGCGCCCAAGACCAGGTCGCGAACCACGAGGAGCGTCCATCGGTCGCCGAAAACATCGAGACTGCATGCCACCGGGCACGGGGACCGGCGTGATTCGCTACTCTCGGGTGAGTTTCCTTTCTCCATCGACATGCCGAAGGCTTGGGCAAATCGAATAATACTTGCAACCCGCAACTATAATACTTGCATTTAACAAGTATCTTAGGCTTCAAACCACCACCCCGATCCAAACACCCCCGCCCCTGCCCTCCGCTGTGTGCCAGCACCCAACCGCCCGCTTGCGCACTTTCGCCCTGCTCCCGCCGGTGCGCCTTTCCGCTCTGCTCACCGATTTTGTCCGCATCGTTCACCCCGCTATAAACCCTCGCGCCATGCCATCTGGCCCGGTTGCAACCCGCCACCTTCCCGAATATGAAATTTCACCTATCCGCCTTACTGCTAGCGCCTACCATCTATTTTTCCGGATGTGCCTTCAGTGGGCCTTTTAAAATGACGCCACTCGCTCGCGAAGGCGGGCTTTCCCCCGACCAGCCCGTTCTGGTGGTCCTGAGCGCGGTGGAGCACCGGCCCGGAATGCGCAGCGATTTTTTCAAGGACACCAAGGCGGTGCTTGCGACCATGCCCGATCAGCCCGGTTTGATCGGGTATTCCGTTCGATTTGAGCTGTTAGGCAACCGAGCCTGGACCATGTCAGCTTGGAAGGACGAAGCGTCGATGAGGGCGTTTGTTCGCTCCCCGGAACACCGCGCCGCGGTGCGCCGAAGCCACCAGACGGCGCAAAACATCCGCTTCGTTTCCTTCGAGATACCCTTGCAGGCCTTGCCCCTGAGCTGGCTAGAGGCGAGGAAGCGACTGGATACCGCACCGTTAGGGAATTCGACCGCATCGGAGCCGAGTCCAATCGAGGGCCGTTGAGCCAGTTTCCGCACGAACGAGCCCACCCACCTAAGCCAACAGAAATCCATCCGCCCTCATGAAAAACCCTTTTGTCCTCACGCTTCTCACGCTGGCTGGCAGCCTCCTGCTCACCGGCTGCGCCACCTCGTTCCCGCGAAGCTCGGCTCAATTCGCGACCCAACGCGCGCCCGCCGAAAGCATTCGCTGGCCAGGGGCTTATGATCCGGAAAATGCGGCGTTCTTTGTCCACAATCAGATCGAGATCGAGGCACCGGCGGATGTCGTCTGGGATATCCTGGTGCATGTCGAAGACTGGCCCAATTGGTATGCCGGTGCCACCGACCTGACGGTAGACCGGAGCAAACATGGCCGCGTTACCGCCGACTCCACGGTCCGCTGGAAGACCATGGGCCTCAGATTCGATTCCAAGGTCCGCGAATTCGAACCACCCGCTCGCTTCGCTTGGGAGAGCCGGAAAGCGGTGATACAAGGCTACCACGCCTGGCTGTTGATTCCCACCGCCGACGGGACGCGCGTGATCACCGAGGAATCCTTCAATGGGTTCCTCGCCTACCTCCAGGGAACCTTTATCCCCCAAAAGCTCCACGGCCTGCACCAGATCTTTCTCGAAGAACTAAAGCGTAAGGCCGAGGCGCGCGTCGCCGCGCCCGCCACCACCAGAACCGCCCCCCAGGCACCGCGCCAAGGCCGGCCGTAACTCGAGACGTCGGCAAGGCCGAGGGGACGGGGCGAACCGACGCGGCCGGCATCCCGCACACGGGCCCGGCGGCGAGCGGGTGCGGCGCGGGTCGGGTAACCTCGCCGAATCCTGTTCCCCAGCCGTCTCGCGCCTACGGCTTCAGCAGGCGCACGCGGCGTTGCTTGAGCGGGAATTGGAGCGTGACCGTGGTGCCCCGGCCGGGGTCGCTCTCGACCGCGATCTGGCCGCCGTGCTCGCGGAGGATGCGTTGCACGACCATCATGCCGAGGCCATGACCGCCGGGCTTGGTCGTGTGGTAAGGCTCGAAAAGCCGCGCCAAGTGCTCGGGCTTGATGCCGCTGCCGGTGTCGGCGAAGGCGATGAGCAGGTGCTCCTCGTCGGCCCGCGCGGCGATACGCAGGCGACCACCCGGCTGCATGGCCTCGGCGGCGTTCTTGATGACGTTGAAAAAGACCTGCTTCACCTGGTCGCGATCGGCGCGCACCAGCGGCAGATTGGCGGCGGTGGCCACCTCCACCTGGATGCCGCGGTCGGCCAGCTCGCGTTCCTGAAAACTGAGCACCTCGGCGAGCACGTCGGTGAGGCGGGTGTCGGCCAGGTCCGGCGGGCGCGGACGGATGGCCTGGAGAAAATTCGCGATGATGCCGTCGAGGCGTGCAACCTCGTCCTGGCAGACCCGCAGGGAGTCGGCGAGGCCGGCGGCGTCCTTTTTTTCCAGCCCGCGCAGCTTGCGCAGGCGCCGCTCGACCACCTGGAGATGGATGGTGAGCGAGTTGAGCGGATTGCCCAGCTCGTGGGCCACCCCGGCGGCGAGCAGCACGATGGAGGCGACCCGTTCGCTCTCGATCCGTTGGTCGGTGTCGAGCTTGTCCCGGGTCACGTCGGTCAGCACGACCGCAAAGCGGCGGGCCTCGCCGGCGAGGGCGGGCGCGGCGATGGCGCCGGGGGAGTCAAAGGGCACGAGGTAAAGCCGCACCGCGCGCGGCTCGGGGTAGCTCAACTCGATCTCACGGGTGAGGCTGCTGGCGCTGGCGAGGGCGGGGCCGAGGATGGCGCGCAAGCCGGGCACGAGCCGCCAGAGGGAGGGCGCGGCGGGATCGGCTTCGCGCAGGCCGAGCAGGCGGTGCGCGGCGGCGTTGGCGTAGGCGATCTCGCCATCGGCGTCGACCACCAGCACGCCCTCCTGGAGGACGTTGAAGACGCGCTCAAAAAGCCCGCGCTCGCGGCCGAGGCGGTGCGCGAGGGTCGCGAGGGTCGGCGCATCGAGGGTGTCGAGCCGCTCGAGCATGCGTTCCAGGGAACTGGGTTTTTTCACCGCCACGGGCCGGATGTGAGGCCTCGGCGCGCGCTTGGCAACGCACGCGTCGCGCCCCCCTCGGCCGGCGCGCCGCTCAACACAGGTTCACCGGATCGACGTCGAGCACCTGCACGAGGTCGTCGGGCCACTCGAAAACCGCCCGCAGGCGGGTGAGCTCGGCCACGATGCCGGTCACCGGGGCGTTGCAAAAATACCAGAGCTGCCAGCGGTATTCGTCCTGGATCTTTTCGATCGGCGCCGCCGCCGGTCCCATCAGCGCGACCTTTTCCTTCAGCGCCTCCTCGACCCGTTTTTTCCACTGCTCGGCGTAGAAGCGCAGTTTTTCCGGATTCGGGCCGCGGAAAAGGTGATGTAACAAATGCCGCGAGGGCGGGTAGCCAAAGTCGCGCCGCACCTTGAGTTCGGTCTGCGCAAAACCGACAAAATCGGCGTGACGGGAAAACTGGATCGCGCCGGCCTCGGGGGTGAAGGTCTGCACCATCACCTCGCCGGACCGGTCGCCGCGACCCGCCCGGCCGGCGACCTGCACGAGAAGTTGAAAGGTGCGCTCGTTGGCCCGGAAGTCGGGCACGTGCATGGAGAGGTCGGCGTCGACCAGGCCGACGAGGGTGACGTTGGGAAAGTCGAGGCCCTTGGCGATCATCTGGGTGCCGACCAGGATGTCGATGCGACCGGCGCGAAAGGCGGCGAGAATCTCGCGGAAGCGGTTTTTTTTGCCCATCGTGTCGGTATCGATGCGCTCGATACGGGCCTTGGGCAGAAAACGCCGCACCGCCTCCTCGACCCGCTGGGTGCCGGTGCCGCGCCACTTGATCTCGGGCGAGGCGCAGGCCGGGCAGCGGTCCGGCGCGCCGCGCTGGTGGCCGCAGAGGTGGCAGCGCAGGGTCTCGTCGCTGCGATGGTAGGTCATGGTCACGCTGCAATGGGGGCACTCCTCGGCGTGGCCGCACTTGCGACACTGCATGGCGGAGGAGTAGCCGCGGCGGTTGATGAACAGGATCGACTGCTCGCGCTTGGTCAGGCGGTCGTGCAGGCCGTCGATCAGGCGGCGGGAAAGCGTGACGGCGCCCCGCTGCTTCATCGCCTCGACCCGCATGTCCACGATATCGATGAAGGGCAGCTTGCGGTCGTCGATGCGTTTGGTGAGGCGCAGCAGGCCGTATTTGCCCGCCTCGGCATTGGCCCAGGATTCGAGCGAGGGCGTGGCCGAGCCGAGCAGGCAGAGCGCGCCGCATAGCTTGGCCCGGTAGATGGCGGTGTCCCTCCCGTGGTAGCGCGGGGTCTCGTCCTGTTTGTAGGCCGGTTCGTGCTCCTCATCGACGACGATGAGCCGCAGATCGCGCACCGGCGCGAAAACGGCGGAGCGCGCGCCCACCACGACGCGCGCCTCGCCGGTGGCCAGGGCGAGCCAGCCGTCGAGCCGCTCGCCCTCGCTGAGCGAACTGTGCCAGACCACGGCGCGGTGGTCCGGAGCGATGGCCTCCAGGCGCGAACGCAAACGCGCCACGGTCTGCGGAGTGAGCGCGACCTCGGGCACGAGGAAGGCGACGCCCCCGCCGGATGCGAGGGTCTCCTGGATGGCGCGTAGGTAGACCTCGGTCTTGCCCGAGCCGGTGACGCCGAAAAGCAAACGCACCGCGAAACCGCCTGCCTTTACATCGGTCGCGAGGGCGTCGACCGCGGCCTGTTGTTCGTCGTTGAGGGCGTGCGGTCGGGCGGCGACATGCTCGCCGGTCGCGTGGTCGTCGGCGTAGGCGATACGTTCGACCCGACGCGCCTCCTCGCGCACCAGGCCGCGCTCGACCAGCCCGGCGACGGCGGCGGCGGAAACGGCCAGGCGATCGAGCACGAGGGCCTTCGCGACCGCGCGCGGCTGGGAACGCAGGAACGCGTAAACCCGCGCCTGGGCCGGGGCGCGTTTACCCAGCGCGGCCTGCTCCTCGGGCGACAGTTCGCGCGCGACCGCGAGGAGTTTTTCCTGCTTCAACGCCGCGGCCTTGCGCACCGCACCGGGCAGCATGGTCTCGATGATGGTATCGAGGGGCGCGGCGTAGTAGGCGCTCATCCACTTCGCCAGCCGCAGGAGATCCGGCGGCAGGGCCGGAAAGGGATAGACGAGCCCGGCGAGCGGTTTGCAGCGCTCGACCGGAAAGTCTTTGGGCGCGGAGAACTCCGCCACGATGCCGAGGTGAAACCGGTTCACGATCGGGATGCGCACGAGCGACCCGACCGACAATGACGCGCGCAACGAGACCGGCACCTGGTAGTGCAGGAGCTTGTCGAAACCCGCCAGGGGATGCACGCCGACCGTCATGGAGAGCGCTGTTGAAGGCAGGTGCGCGCCGACGGCGCGACTGGATTTTTGACCGCCCCGAGGCTCATCGCCCCGCCTCGAGCCGCACTTCGCGCGCGAGCGCCCAGCCGCTGGCGAGGTGTTCCCAGGCGACCACTCCGGCGGTCGGCGGCGCCGCGTCCGGATCCACCGCAAAACAGACCACCCGCGCCGATCCGGCGTCCGCATCGCGCCGCCAGCGTGTATCGGGCCAGCCAGGACCGAGGCTTCGCCACCGACCCTCGGCCGTCCCGGTTCCCGTCGTCCCCTGCGCGGCGCCGGCCACTTCAAACCACGGCGCCGCCTCACGCACCGGGACGCCGAAACCCGCCCCCAGGCGCCGTCCGCCATCGTCCACCCGCAAGCGTGCCCATTCCACGCCGTCGGGGCCGAGCAGCCGCGCCTCAAACCCCTCCTGCGGCGCCGGCTCCGCCCAGGTCATTTCCGCCCGGTCGGGCCAGACCGCCGCCAGACCGCCGCGCCCCGTGCCGGCGCTTTGCACCCAACGCGGCGCGAGCGGACCGACCGCTTCGCTTCGAAAACGAAAAACCCAACCCGCGCGGGTGACGGGACTCCGAAGCGCGTCCGGCAACGCCGCGCGCACCTCGTCCCAGGCCCGCCGCCTTGCCTGTGCCAGCGCTTCCCGCGCACCGCCTTCCTGTCCCGCTTCGGCCGGCATGGTCGGCAGCGCGACGTCCCGCGTCCGGGCCAGCCGCCATTGGCCCAGGTGGCAGACCCAGCTCGCAAACTCCGGCCCGCGCCCGCCGACCACGTCTGGCGACGCCGTGTCCCGCGCCATCGAGTCACCGATCACGCCGGTGGCAGACGTTCCGGCCTGGGTCGGGATCGACCCGCCGGTGATATCCGTCCGACCGGACGCGCCCGGCGTGTTTCCCGCCGGAGGCTCGCGCCGCGAAGCGTCGCCCTCGGGCGGTGCGGCCGCAAATTCCGGCACCTCGCTCGCGAGCGGAACGGGTCCCGCCCATCCTTCACCCGTCCGGGCGGTGGCCTCGCCCAATTCAAGCGGCTTCGAGCCTTGATGCGGTTCGCGAACCGCGTCCGGTTTGTATGCGGTTGCGCGGGACACCGCTTTGCCCGGATCGGCGGCGACTTTCGCCTCGTCCGAAGATTTCTTCGCCGGCCGCGCATCGCCCGGACCGACCGACTCGCCGCCCGCCCCAGCGGATCCGCCGCGGGTCAATTCACCTTGGCCATCCACCGGCCGCGGCGCGGCCTCGGGCGGCGTGCCGATGGGACCGGTGTAGGCCATGGGCACCGGCACGATCCTGGGTGAACCGTCCGTCGCCCCGTTCGCCTGGCCGACCTGCGGCGGCGGTGCTGAACCGACCGAGGCGAACTGGTGCGCCGCCCCGGCTTCACGTGGGGCCTGCGCTGCGACGGACCGGGCGCCGGCGGTGACCACGCCCGGCTTGGTGGCGGGGCGCGAAGGACTGTCGGCGGCAAGCGGCGCCGGCGCCGACGCGTTTCCGAGGTTTTCCGCGTCAGCCCGGCCACCCGGCCAGAACCATGCCACCGCCCCGAGGAACATCCCTAAACCGGCTCCCAACCAAAGCCCCGGGCGCCACCGCCGGCCCGGGCGAAGGGCGTCGGTTTCGGCCACGACCTGCGACAATCTATCCGCGTCAGCCGCCTCCGCGGAGGATGAGGACTCCGCCGCGGTCTCCGTCGCGTCGCTTTCCCCCGCCCGGCGCGCCGGGGACGGCCGCGCGATGCCCCAGCTGCGGATCATCCAGCCCGCCTCGGTGCGAATCGCATACCCTGCCAGCCGCGCGTCCGGGGCGTTAATCAAGTCCGTCACCAGGGTTTCCATGCCGGCATGCAAATCCCTCGCCTCCGCCCCTCCGGCCTCCTCGTCGCGTTCCAAGTCGGCCGCCAGATCCGCCAGACCGGTCCCCAGGCGCCGGCGTAGCCCGGTGAGCTCCGCCGCGCCCGGGGCGCCCGGCTCCGACGGGCCCGTCCAGCGCCAGGAGACCCGACCTTCGCCCGCCCTGCGGTGGGGCTCCAGCAGCACGCCGCGGAAACACGGCCGCAAGCGCCGCCAAAAGGCCTGCGCCGGCCGGCCGCCGATCCGTTGCGCCCCCGCCTCGGAGTCCTCCGCCCTCCAATCGACCGTGTCCACCCTCATGGCCCGGGGGATTCGGCCGACAACAAGGTCCCCAAGGGCCAGACGTAGCTCCGCCCCGCCCGCAGTTCCAGGTTCACATCGGCCGCGGGCGTCGCCGCCGCATCGACCACCGCGCTGCGCACCCGGTAGGTGCCGGGGGGGAGCGCCAGATTTTTTATCTCCCGGGGCGCCAGATCGGCCGAGGCCCGCGGGGAAACGGACCGGTTGTCCGGGGACAAAAACTCCACCCGCCAAGCGTAGCCACTATGGTTCTCCACCACCACCGTCGCCACCGGGAGCGGACGCGCCCCACCCGGTCCGGCGCAGGCCGCCAGAGCGAGGAAACAAGCCGGCGCGAGCACCCGGACGGCCCGCGCGCGCAGGGTCGCGGCGAAAACGGAGGGACGTGACCTCATGGGCGCATCCCAGCCTCGCTTTGTGCGCCGCGCAAGTTCTTCGCTCCCGGCCGAGATGGACGCGGAGGAGGTTCGGCCCGAATTTCCTTTCGTCCGGGTCGAAATCCACACTTGCCCGCGCTCCGCCCCGCGCCCCATTGTCCGCCTTTACTCGCGCCGCGACCCTTTTGGTTCGCCGGCTCCTCGCTCCGCTACCCACCGTATATCCACCGCATGCATAGCTTTTCCGAGCAGTGTCTCGATATGGCCCGTTCAATGTTGGGCCACAACTTGGACGCCATCCAGGCCGACGGCTCCATCCTTCCCGCCGCCGGCGAGGAGCCGCGCTCCGACGAGCCCGGCCACGTCGCCTTCGCCCTCGGCGAATACTACCGCGCCACCGGAGAGACCACGCTCAAGGGCTACGACCTCATCGACCTCGCCGCCCGCTGCATCACCGCCCAGATGTTCACCGAGCCGCCGGCGGAAAACGGCCTCGCCTACTCCGCCCTCGGCCTCCTCTGCTTCGGCCCGTCCAAGGAGCGCAACCCGGTCTGGGAACGCCTGGTCGACGAGACCCGCGAGCGGATCGACAAGGCCCTGCTCCAACGCTCGGACTACGACAACCACTGGCAGGCGTTCAACATCGCCAAAGCCGTCGCCCGCTTCTCCCTCGGCCTGTCCAAGAAGGACGAAACCTCCCGCCTGATCGAGCGCATGGTCGAGCGCATCAACTCCACCAGCTCCACGGGCTTTTTTGACGACGCCACGACCGGTATCGGGGGCAATTTTAACCTCTACGGCGTGATGAGCTTTTCGTTCATCCGCTCCGCCCTCCAGCTGCACGCCAACTCCGGCGTGCGCGACCGGAAGCTCCCCACCCTGCGCACCTACGGTGAGAAATACATCAAGATGATGCCCGATCTGGTGCGCCCGGACGGCCTGGGCTGGGCCTTTGGCCGCGCCGCCGGCGTCTACGGCCAGATGCACTGCATTTCGCTCGTCCTTCAGGGTCTGCGCGACGGCTGGATCGCCGACGCGGACAAGCCGAAGTATTTCGACCTGCTCCGCCGCTTGTTCGTGTTTTTCTACCAGACCTACCTCGATCAGGAGCACGGTTTCCTCGACCTGCGCGACCCCGAGCGCACCGCCTACGCGCACCACACCACGCGCATGGCAAACTTCGACGCCGCGCGTTACCTTTGCCAGTGGTCGCGCCTCTCCAAGACCGTCGCCCTGCCCCTGTCCTCCGGCAAGCCCGAGGCGCCCCGCACCGTCGCCCGTTTTGTCATTTTCGACAAATCCTCCCGCAAGGAGCAGGGCCTCTTCCTCTACCGCAATGCGGAGACCGGCCTGCACGCCCAGATCCCGCTCGTGGGCACCGGCGCCCACCTGACCGCCGACTCCCTGCCCTTCCCCCACTCCCCGGGCGTCTTCGACTGGCCGAACAACATCTACGCGCCGATCCTCACCCCGGAGTTGACCTTCGGCCCCCAGGTCACCCTGCCCGCGTTTTACGGCCGCGGCTGCGTGACCGGTCTCGGCCTGCGCAACAGCTTTTTCTTCCGCTACGAGCAGCCCGAGCTGATCAACGTGAACGAGGAAATCCAGAAGGGGCTCGGCTCCGTCAAGGTGCAGTGGACCTTCACCGGACCGCAGATCTCGGTCGAATACGCCTATTCGGTGAAGCAGCAGATCACGTTGGACAAGTTCCGCTACCAGATCGCGATCGCCGCCCCCCACTCCCGCTACCGCGTGGCCGGCATGCCGACGGTGGGCGAGCACGGCCACCGCTGCACCGTGCAAAAGGATGATTTCCAAGGCGTGTGGCAGGAGACCGAGGTCGTGACCGAA
>CAMCHD010000104.1 GCA_945874545.1 Akkermansia muciniphila
ACGCCAACGTTCGACAGGGTCACACCGTTGGCGGTGAACGCGGTGTAGCCGGTGGTGAAACCAACCACAGCATTGTTGCGGATCTGGAACAGGCCGTCACCGAAGTTGGTGCGAGCGGAGGGCTCGCTCTCGTTGTTGCCGGTGGTCGAAGTGGTGACCAGACCGTCCACGCGAAGACCCAGACCAGAAGCGGAACCGGAGATGCGTTGGAAGATGCTGTTGGCGATGGTGCCGGCATATCCCGCGCGGAAACGGGCAGCGTTTGCACTGCTCTGCTGCCAGACGGTCACGTTATAGATGCGACCGTAGGGCAGGGGGTCGATGTCAACACCCGGGTTGGCGATGTTGGGCTGCTTCTCGCTCTTGTCTTCACCGTCGATTTCCAGACCGTTGTCGCCAAAGGTGAGACCGTCGACGAGGCCTTGGAGCACAAAGATGAACTGAGCGGTGCCGCGCCAGCCTTCATCGACATCGAAGCCGTCGTCGTCAGCATAGTTGATGTTGAGGTTCTTCAGATTGACGTTACCGCCGAAGATCTCGACGCCGTCGTCGGAGGTGCAGTAAATGTCGACATTCTCGATGGTGGTCTCGGAGCCAACCGCGTAGCAGGTGAGGCCGTTGATTTCCTTGTCGGGGTCGAGACCGATGCCGCCGTGACGGATCGAGACATACTTGATGCTGCCGCCGTTGTGGGTGGTGTCCACACCGCCGTAGGTGGCGAGAGCGCCGAAGGGCTCGAGGCCTTCGATGATACCGAAGCCTTTGTCGTCGTTGGTGATGCCGGAAACACCATCAGACTCCACTTGATTCTGATTGTTGGTGGGCGCATCGCCGGCCAGCACCAAGCCGCCCCACATGGCGTAGTTCTTGCCGCCTTGCCAGGTGCTGGTCGTGGTGACCACGGGCATCGGCGAGCTCTTGGGGTTCTGGTCCCAGAAGTTGGCATCGTTGCCGGAGGTCCAACGCTGGGGACGGAGGGTGGTCCCGTTGATGTCGACCACGCCGTCGTCGTTCACATCAAGAGCGGCCGTGGTGAACACAACAGGATTCGTGTTGGTGCCGCGGACTTGGATCTTACCGGTGGGGGTGATCACGAGGGAGCCGGCCAGCAAAGAGTCCTCGTCAGGCTGACCGCGCACCACGGTGCCGGGGGCGATGTCCAAGGTGGCGCCATCCTTCACGAAGATCACGGTGTCGAGGACATACTCGTTATCGGCGGTCCAGAAGGTGTTGGTGGTGATGTCGGCGGTCACGTTGACCACCGCGGCGGAGGCGGAGCTGGCGGCGACGGTGGCCGCGGCGAGGATTAGGAGGCTTTTGTTCATGATGGATTTAGGTTCTATCGTTGGGTTCACTGCCGAAAGAAGGGTTAAATCAGTCCGACAGGTGAAAGGGAAAATGCGCCATGGGCGCGACAAATGGGAGACAGCCTTGCTACATTCAGGTTAAAACTCGCCGGTGACGGACAAACTGAAGCTCCGTCCCGCGCGGTAAGTGTTGTAGGGGATCTCGCGACCGTGACGCTCTCGGTCGTAAATCGTGCCCAACTCAGGGTCGAAAAGATTCTTGACCGAAAACTTCACCTTGAAATTGGCGGAAATCCGCTGGGAGAGAACCAAATCGAATCGGCTATAACCCCGCGTATAAAGATCAGGACGCGCGTCCCCGCCCGGCCCGAGTTCCGAACTCAGACCCGCCGTATTCAAAACATCGCTGATCGCATAAACAGAGAACGTCGCACTGCTTCCCCATTTTTCCCGGCGCCAGGTGAGATCGAGATTGGCGATGTATTCGGGCTGATCGAAGAGCCGGCGTTTGGTCGGAACATCGTCCAAAACCTCCAGAACAAAGGGATTCTCGCCCACCTCGGCGTCGATGAGGGTGAGGTTTCCTGTGACAGAAAACTCCGCCAGAGAATAGGACCAGTAACCAAGTCCGTGACGGAACTCAAATTCCAAACCCTGCATTTCAGCGGCGGACGGGTTGTTTACCCATGTATCCAAAGTTCCAACCTCGCTGGTCTGAAGCGCGATCTTTTCGATCGGGTTGGAAATCTCCTTATAGAAAAAACTAAGCGCCAAACCTTGATCCGGCTGGGGATTGTATTCGAACCGCAAATCGTAGTTCATCACCTCGCTGGCGGTAAGCGACGGATTACCCACCACTACGTTTCCGGTGTCGATGCTCTTGCTGAAAAACGGGGATAGCTCCCGGACCGAGGGGCGCCCACGGGTCTCGGAGAACGCAAGGCGGACGGTGGTTGTTTTTGTCGGTTCAAAAATGACCCCCAAGGCGGGTAGCACTTCATCTCGCGCGTAGTTTCCTTCGACGATCACCGGTTCCCTCAGGTCGGAGTTCGTTACCGAGCCGGGGAGTCCGAGGGTGCCGAGAATACGACCATACTCGGGATGACTATATAGATTATTCGTGGTGAGAGTGTTCCACCTAGCCCAACCGCTTGTGCTCAGCTCGGCGGATTCGAAGCGACCGCCGCCAACCACCCGAACCCAAGAGGTGAAGGACAAATTTGTCCCAAGGTAAGCGGCGTCGATCTCGCGTGTGGAATCGACCGAGACCGGGGAGTCGAACAGCTTGGTGCCACCGGGAGCCAGGAAATTTTCAAAAAGCGTGGTGGTGTTGGAAGCCGACACCGAGCGCTCATCGAAAAACACCGTCCGACCTGCCACCGTGCGCTCCGCGTGATCGAAAGCCACACCCGCCTTGAGTTCCGACTCCCTTTCACCTGAAAGATCAAAAGGGAGAGTGCCATCCAAACGAAACGCCTGCTGAGACTCTTCATTATTGGCCCAATTCAACAGGAGGGGAATCGGGGCGGCATTATTGCCGGAGATTTGATAGGCAGCGAACGGGTTGCTGAGATCCGACTGAAACACCGTCTCGATGAACGGCGAATCGTTCTGAAAAACCTCGGCGCTCTGACCGGCCCACGAAAGCTTAAGATCAGACAACTCGGGGAACTCGTGTTTTCCGGAAAGCTGAAAAACGGTGAGATTTCGCTCTTTATAGTATTCGTTGCCCTGGAACAGAATCGAGGGCGCGTAGGCGCCGTTGCCGGTGCCATCGCCACCGCCGACCGGCACCAAGGTGAGGTTCGGCCCGAGTTCAATCACATCGTGCTCGAGGTAAGCGACATCGATACCGCTCTGAACGTAGATGGCATCCAGCTTTATTGAATGGTTTTCCGAGAAATCGAAACCCAATGTCGTATTGAGCGTGGTCACGCTTTCCGACTCGGTTTCTTCATAGGAGCGCACAGAGACCGGCGCTGCATCTCGGGTAAGCGCCGGGTCGAAAACGTTGAGGTTGGTCAGGGTCCGAAGCCCGGACTTGGTTTTGACTCCCGTTTCGTTCTCCGCGGCGAAGCGCCAACCCAGTTTTTTCTCCTCCGAGAAAGCGAAGGTGCGACCAAACTCCAGCGCGAATTCATTCCCTAGGGGAAGATCGGCATTTCGGCTCGGCACGTATTGCCACGTGCGCGGCGTCGAACCCACCGCTGGGCGGTAGTTGGCGCCGTAACCGAACCGCTCGCGGCGTTCGCTTCCCACGAGCGAATAATCTAAACCGCCGTCTGAGTTATTGTCATTATACTTAACCCCGGCGGAAAACTTGGTATAGTTTTCCTCGGGCAAATTGTTTGTGGTAATATCAATATTACCACCTCCGGATTCGCCCCAAAGTTCCGGACCAAAGGTTTTGGCCACCACGATGTTTCCGATCGCGGAGGAGGGAAGCAGGTCCATTTGAAAGGCCTGCTTTTCGGGATCGGGGCTCGGCAGCTTGAGGCCATGTATCGTGGTGGTGAGAAAACGATCACTCAGACCGCGAACCACCGCGAATTGCCCGCCGGAAACCGACACGCCCGGAATTCGGATGATGGCCTCCGATAGATCACCCGCGGAAAATTTTGACAGTTGGTCGGCCGAGAGAAAGTCGATCGCGACATCGGCTTTTTGCCGGACATTTTGCAAATCGCCAGTGCCACCCTTCACCAGTTCTCCCGTCACATCCAAGGCGTCCAACATTACGATGTCGTTGGCCGAGTCGGGAGCCAACTTCGCCGGGGGGACCGCGGTCTCCCCCTCGGCCGTGACCGTCACCGGGCCAATGCTCTGCTCGCTAAAGCCCGTGCGCTTAAAGGTAAAAAGCCGCTCTCCTTCGCCCACCTCGGCCTTGAACTGGCCCATCAAATCCGTGGTCACGCCGGAGGGAACGCCATCCACCAGCACCTCTACGCCCGACAGCGGCAGACTGGTGGTCGAATCCACGACGTTGCCCGAGACCGTGGCCGCCTCCGCGAGAGTCGCGGCGACACAGACAAGCACGGCGGCAGAGGCGGAGACACAAAAAGTGCGGGAGGTAGTGCGGAACATGACGCGGGCCCGAAGGTCATCCGCGCCCACACCTCCTCCGCAAAGGGAAACGCCCGGACGCCGCCAAGTATCACCCGGGCGTCACGGTTGTTACTTTTAGGTAACGAAATCGGCACCCTGTCACATTCCTGCCATGCCCCTGATGCAGGTAAAATGCCAAACGCGGAGGCCGGTGAACTTGGGTGTGTCTGGGATTTAAACCCGGATACCGGGGTTAGACTCATCACGCGCGCAGACCAGAGGAGAAACTCGCTGGTCCAGCGTTGCCCTCGGCGGCATGGACCGCCGGTCCGCCTCCGCCTCGGTCGCCTTGGCCGAGCCAGTTTCTCCTCGGGCCCACGGCGAGTTTATTTCCCAGACACACCGTAATTTGTTTTATCCGTGCTATCTGTGTAATCCGTGGTCCATTTGATTCACGGAATTTACACCCAACCGATCCGCCCAATCCTCCGCTAACCCCGGCCCCCAAAGCACGCCTTTCGATCCGAGCCCGTTCAAAATACCCTCGCGCCCCTCGCGGCCAGGCAACCAGCCCGCCGCCGGCAGACGATCCGCCGTCGTCATGCGATACCCGGCCAACACCGCCAACTCGCACCAATCACGGTCAGCCAACTGCCGCCGCGCACGCGCCCGCAGTTCTTCGCGTCGCGCCAGGCGTTCGGACTCGTCGCGGATAAAACTCGCGCCCACCCAGGCCCGTCCACCCCCGACGGGCAACACCCACACGCCATCGTGCCGCACCACCCCGGGGGGCAATTCCCCCGCCGCACCGCCCACGACCAGCTCCAGCGTCTCCCCGCCCACCGCCCGCAAATCCGGCACCCGGGTCTCCGCCGCCCCGGTGCACCAGATCACCGGCCCGAGTTCACGTGCGCTCCCCGTCACCGCCCACTCCGTCTCGTCCGACCGAAGCGCGGCCTCCCGCAAACAGCCCTGCCCCCTCCAGCGCCGTCGGCCCGCCGCGAGGAGGGCGGGCAGATCCACCCGCCACGCGCCCTCGATCCAAGCCGCGTCCCGCTCCAGCCCTGCAGGCGTCACCCAAGGCGCGAGTTCGCCCCGCCCGACCTTCGCGCGCACCCACCGGCCCTCCGCCTCGTCGCGCCAGGCCCGCCGCACCCGCAGGTCCGTGACCAGCGCCACGCCCCAGGCCGCCTCGATTTCCCGGTAAAACGACTTCGCCGCCGTCGCCCGCTCCGCCCAGCCCGGGGCCAGCGCCCAGCGTTCCCCGGTCACGGGGTTGACCAGACCGGCACCGACCCGCGAGGCGCTCGTTTTATGTCCGGGGTCGTAAAGCTCGAAGGTCCGGCCCCTCCGCTCCAGGGCCCAGGCCAACAGCGTGCCCGCCAGGCCCTGTCCGGCGATGCGCACCACCCCGCTCATCCGCGCCTTCGCCAAACTCAGCCGTGGCAACCGCAACCCTCGCCGCAGCCCTTACCATCCGTCCCGCCGCCCGCCCCATCCGCCCCGTGCGCGTGGCCATGGGCGCATTCCTCGTCGGTCGCCGCCCGCACCGCGAGCACCTCGACCTCAAAGTCCAAATCCACCCCGGCGAGCGGGTGGTTGGCGTCGAGGAGCAACTCCTCGCCCTCGACCCCGCGCACCGTGACGATGGGCGCGAAGGCGTCGTCCCCGGCCCGGAATTGATCGCCCGGGCGCACCTCGCCCTCGATGGGAAGGAGCGATTTGAGCACCCGCTGCACCTGGGTTTCGTCGCGTTCACCGTAGGCCTTGGCCGCCGGCACACCGATTTTTGCCCGCGTGCCCGCCGCCAGCCCGCGCAGGCCTTCCTCCAGGCCCTCGACGATCTGCCCGCCGCCTTCCAGGTAGGAGATGGGTTCGCCCCCGATGGAGGCGTCCAGGACGCGACCGTCCGTATCGCGCAGAGTGTAGTGAAAGGTAACGACGTTGCGGCTCATGTCCAAGGAGCCGAGCACGCCCTTGCCCGCCGCGCCAGCCGTTATCGAACGTCCATGAAAGACTTTGAAACCACGGATTTCACGGACGGGCACGGATACAAACCAACCCAATTCCTTCGATGTGCACTACACAGGTGGGCGTGCGCGTCCCTGCGCGCGCTGCCCGGAAGTGGTAGCCCAATCCACGGGCGGAGGGACCCGCCCGTCCACCATGAATCAAAAAGTTTGGGGCATTCGGTATCACGGGGATTTATCCGTGAAAATCCGTGCCATCCGTGGTCAACCCCCTTCGCGGTTTTCGCCTCAGCCCTCCGCCCTCAAGACCTCCAGCGGCGGCCTCCGGGCCACGCCGCGCTGGGTCAACATACCCACCCCCACGGTCAAACCCACCACGCCCGTCACCGTGGCCACCAAGGGCCCCCACGGAAGGGTCGGCGGAGCCTCAAAACCCCAGGTCGCCACCGCCGTGCCTCCGCCCAGGGCCAAGACCGCCCCGGTGACCCCCGCCATCAAGCCGAGCGCGGCCAACTCCACCACCAGCGCCATCCGCACCTGGGCCGCGCTCGCCCCGAGCGTGCGCAGCAACACCGCCTCGCGCACCCGTTGATCACGGCCCGCCGCGAGCGTCCCGGCCAGCACCACCACGCCGGTCGCGAGGGTGAAAAGCGCGATGAAACGCACCGCCAGCTCCGCCTTGCCGAAAACGGTGTCGAGCGACTCGATGACCAGCCCGAGATCAAGGATCGAGACGTTGGGAAAAGCCGTCGCCACGCCGCGCTGCACCCGGGCGTTGAGCGCGGTGTCCGCCGCCCGAGCCGCCAGGATGTGAAACTTGGGCGCGCCCTCCAATACGCCGGTCGGGAACAAGACGAAAAAATTCGGCGCCATCCGCCGCCACTCGACCTCGCGGAGGCTCGCCACCCGCGTGCGCAGCGTCACCCCCTGCACGTCCCACTCGAGCTCGTCGCCCAGCCCGATGCGCAGATCCTTGGCCAGCCCCTGCTCGACCGAGACCGGCACCAGGTCGCCCAGCGCTCCCCGCTCCACGCTTCCCGCTCCCGGCTCCCCGCTCGCCGCACCTTGCTCCCACCGCCCCACCCACTCGCCCGCGATCACTTTTTCGGTGTCCGCCGGCGTCGCGCGGTAACTCGAGCGATACTCCCGCCGCAAGGTCCAGCCCGGCACGCCGGCGGCGCGATCTTTCAACACGTCCTCCACCGTCCGCCCCTTGAGCCGCGCCAGCCGCATGGTGACGATCGGCGCCTCCGCCGCGGCCGGCGCGCCGAGTTCGGCCAGCTTCGCCCGCAAGCCGTCCACCTGGTCGTCCTGCACGTCGAAGAACATCAGGTTCGGCCGGTCGCTCTGCCCGGCGAAACGCAGTTGTCCGAGCAACGACGCCCGCGAAAACGCCAGCGTGAGCAACAGAAACGCACCCAACCCGAGCGCCACCACGAGACGCGCGGTGCGGTTGCCCGGGCGGTGCAGATTGGCCAGGCCCTGGCGCACCGCGAAGGGCAGGCCGCGCAACGCCGCCAGACCGCCCGCCCGCCGGGCCAGCGCCATCACGCCGCGGGCCACCGCCGCCAGGGCCAGCCCCGCGAAAAGCAAACCGCCCGAAAACGCCGCGCCGTTCCGCCACCCGCCGCCGAGCCAGACGGTCAGGCCGAGCACGATCGCCACGAGCAACGCGAGGGACGCCGCGCGCCACGGATCGCGCCCGCCGGCCGGCGGCACCACCGCCCGCAGCACCGCCAGGGGCGACACCCGCCGCACCGCCAGCAGAGGGACCAGCGTGCAGAACGCGCTCAGCCCGGCCCCGATGCCCGCCGCCAGCGCGATCTCGGGCCAACGGACCGCGAAGTCGGCCGCGTCGACCGGCAAGAAGTCCCGCACCATCGCGCCCAGGCCCGCTTGCAAAGCCGCGCCCGCCAGCGCCCCGACGAGGCTGCCCGCCACGCCCACCGCCACGCCCTGGACCAAAAACACCCCCAGCCCGAGGCCCGCGCCCGCCCCGAGGCAGCGCAGCACCGCCACGGTGGCGAGTTTGCGCTGCACCAGCGCGTGCATCGCCGCCGCCACCCCGATGGCGCCGAGCAACAGCGCGACCAGGCCGGTGAGGCGGAGAAACGCGTTCACGTTCTCCAGCGCCCGCCCCAGCTCGCGTTTGCGTTCGCCGACCGTGTCCGCGTTGAGCCGCAGGGCGCGCAGCCCGTCCCGCTCCCGCTTCACCAGCGCCTCGACGTCCGTCCCCTCGGAGAAGCGAAAATGGGTGCGGTAACGCGCCAGCGAACCCGGCCCGAGCAGCCCGGCGCCGTCCAGGCCCGCGCGGTCGACCAGCACACGGGGCGAGAGCAGGGCGATCGCCGCCGATTCCCCCGGCATCTTGCGCAGAGCCCCCGCCACCCGGAAGTCCTTCCGCCCCAGCCGCACGGTCGAGCCGGGGGCGAGGCCGAACTGTTTCAACAGGGTCTCCTCGACCAACACCGCGTCGCCCGCCGCCAGCTCCGCCTTCGCGCCCGCCGGCTCGGCCACCAGGTCGCCGAAAAACGGATACGCCGCGTCCGCCGCCCGCACCGTGACGAGGCGGGAGCCCATG
The DNA here is from genome assembly GCA_945874545.1 of Akkermansia muciniphila. GTDB lineage: Bacteria > Verrucomicrobiota > Verrucomicrobiia > Opitutales > Opitutaceae > IMCC26134_A. The sequence goes on from CAMCHD010000104.1 coordinate 8,904, forward strand.
ACCGCCCCAGCGGCGTCCGGCACCACCAGCATGGAGGCGAAGGCGACCTCGCGGGCCGTCTCGCCGCCCAGACGGGCGAGAAACGCGTCGGTCTCGGCGTCGGGCGCGCTGCGCGACTCGACCACGAGGTCGGCTCCGAGGAGGGCCCGCGCCTGGTGGTCGATGGCGGCGCGGATATTGGCCCCGAGCGATCCGGTCGCGGCCAGCGCGGCCACGCCCGCCACCACCGCCAGCGCGGTCAGCGCCAGCCGCCCCCGCGACGCCCGGGCGTCGCGCCAGGCCAGTTTGAGAAGATAGATCATTGGAAAGGGTCGCCCACGAAACACACGAAAGGGCACGAAAGTTCAGACCACGATTCTCTCCCACTCGACCTTGGGATGGTGTCCGAAATTAACCAATACTCCGACCCGCAATCCGGTGGCGTGGAGATAGTTGATGACTTGGGCCCGATGTTCGTCGGCCAAACTCGAAACCGCCTTCAACTCCACCAACACGCCGCCATAACAAATCAAATCGGGCCGGTAGGTCTGTTTGAGCGGACGGCCCTTGTAACCCAGGGCGAGCTCCGGCTGCGCGACAAAGGGGACGGCCTTATCCTGAAGCTCCAGCTCCAGACACTCCTGGTAAACGGCCTCCAAAAACCCGCAGCCTTTGTCCTTATAAACCTCAAAACACGCGCCCATCACCTGATAACATTCGTCCTTCAGAATCAGCTCCGGGTTGGTCTTCATTTTCGTGTCCTTTGGTGTGTTTCGTGGGCCATCTTCAGCGTCCGCCGTCCGCCACGATCTCCCCGCCGCGCAGCCGCAGGGTGCGACCGCAGCGCTTGGCCAGCTCGGCGTCGTGGGTGACCAGAACCAGCGTGGTGCCCTTTTCCCGGTTCAGCCCGAAGATCAGCTCGGTCACCACCGCCGCGGTGGCGCCGTCGAGGTTGCCGGTGGGCTCGTCGCAAAACAGGATGCGCGGCTCGGTGACAAAGGCCCGCGCCAGTGCCACCCGCTGCTGTTCGCCGCCCGAAAGCTGCACCGGGTAGTGGTCGAGACGCCCGCCCAGGCCCACGCGCGCGAGCAAACCCCGCGCCGCCGCGTCCGCCGCCGCCCGCGCCGCCGCCCCGCGCAGACCGCGGAGCTCGAGCGGCACGAGCACGTTTTCCAAGGCGGTGAGCGAGGGGATGAGCTGGAAGTTCTGGAAAACAAAGCCGGTGTTTTCGTTGCGCACCCGCGCGCGCGCGTCCTCGTCCAGCCCTCCCAGGACACGCCCGGCCAGGGTGACCGTGCCCTCGCTGGGCTGGTCCAGCCCGGCGCAAAGCCCGAGCAGGGTGGTCTTGCCGCTGCCGCTGGGACCGACCAAGGCGAGCGATTCGCCCGCCCCGAGGGCGAAGGACGCCCCCCGCAGCACGGTGAGCGGCCCCGCCGCCGTGGCGTAGGTGCGACTCACGTTGTCAACCTGAAGGAGGGGCGCGGCGGGAGGGATCATGAGCGGGCGAGGTTGCGGAACAAAGGTCCCCGGCCCACTTTCGCAACGTCCGTCGCCATGATCCTCCCCCGCCTCCTCGTCCTCACCCTGCTGCTCGGCCCCCTGCTCGCGCCCCGCCCCGCCCTCGCGACCGAGCCGGCGCCGGCCGCGACACGCACCATCCTCGTGCTGGGCGACAGCCTGACCTTCGGCTACGGCCTGCCCGACCCCGCCACCCAGGCCTACCCCGCCCTGCTGCAACAAAAACTCGACGCGCTCGCCGATCCGACCGCCGCCGCACCCGCAGCCGCGCGCTGGCGGGTGGTCAATGCCGGCGTATCCGGCGACACCACCTCGGGCGGCCTGCGCCGGGTGGACTGGGTGTCGCGCCAACCCATCGCGATCCTTGTCCTCGCGCTCGGCAGCAACGACGGCCTGCGTGGCCTCGACCCCGCCCTGGTCGAGAGCAACCTCGCCGCCATCGGCGAACGGCTCGCGGCGAAGAACCCCGGCCTGCGCGTGCTTTTGGTCGGCCAACGCATGCCGGTGAGCATGGGCGACTACGCCGCGCGTTTCGACGCGGTTTTTCCCACCCTCGCCGCCACCCGCGGCTGGGCCTTCGCCCCCTTCCTGCTCGAAGGCGTGGGCGGTGTGCCCGAAATGAACCAAGCCGACGCCATCCACCCGAACGAGGCCGGCCACGTCCGCATGGCTGAGACCGTCTGGACCGCCCTTGCCCCTTTGGTCGAGCCATCCGGCGCACCCGGAGGAAATCGCTAGTCGGTCGTTGCCGGTCGATCCCAGGCGCGTCCATCCTTTCCGCCCCGCCCCGCCATGCACCCGTTGATCAAAAAGGCCCGCCCCACCCGAAGCCTCGGTCTCGTCGTCGCGTTTTTCCTTTTTTGCGGCCCGTTCCCCGCCCGCGCGCAGGCCGGCCTTCCCCTGCTGGTCGAGACCACCGTGCACTACGACGACAACCTCGGCCGCGCCGCCGACGCCGCCGATAAAAGGGGCGACACCGCCGTCGGGCTCGCGGTCTCGACCGATTACACCCGCGCCTTCGCCCGCGACTGGCTGCTCGTGGCCGGGCTCGCCGCGCGGGGCGAACACTGGCTGGCCTACGAGCGTTTCGGCACGGCCGATTTCACCGCGCGAACCTCTCTCCGCCGCCGCTTCGGGCTGGGTCCGGCCGCTCCCGCCCTGCGCCTCGCGCTGGCCGGCGGACCACGCGCCGCCCGGGAGGACGACCGTTCCGGCTGGACCGGCCTGGCCGCCGCGGAGTTCACCCACCGCCCCTGGACCCTCCTGCGCTACACCCTCGCCTTCGAGGGCGAGCGTATCGATACCCGCGATACGTTTTACGACATCTCCGGACGGACTTTTTCGGCGGACCTGACCTTCCTCCCCGACGACCGCTGGGCCCTCTCCACCGGTTTCGCCCATCGGTTTGGCAACGTGCTCGCCTTCGCCACGCCGCCGCCCAGCTGGCGTTTCCTCAGCCCCTACCTGAGCACCGTGCCGATCAAACGCTCCACCGGGTTTTTCGACGATCCGTTTGTCGCCTACAACCTCGAGGCGGCCACCCACGAGGGCTCGCTGCAGGTCTCGCGCGCCCTCGACGACGACACCCGCCTGAGCCTGGGCTT
>CAMCHD010000105.1 GCA_945874545.1 Akkermansia muciniphila
CCGGGGTTGACGAAGCGGATGAACTCGGGGGACTCGTGGTTCAGCAGCACGGAGGCGTCGGCCGGGTTGGCGGAGGACGGCCAGTGTTCCGGATGGCGGGGGGAGACGTGGGCCTTGCGCATGGTCAGGCCGGGGGTGGGGTCGCCGCCGTGGCAATCGATGCAGCCGAGCACGACGTGGGGCGAGGCGTGCATGTCCTCGATGCCGGTGTGGCACTCGATGCAGCCGGCGGACTTGCGGTCGGCGTCGGCGCGGGACTGGTCGACGAGGTTGGGGGCGGGGGCGGCGGGGGAAGACTCCAGCGCGGCGGGCGTGGCGGTGGCGGGGCCGGTGATGCCGGCCGCGCGGGGCGGGGCGGCGGGTGCGGCGGGCTCGGTCGGGCCGGCGAAGAGCAGCAGCGACGCGACGCCGACACCCCAGGCGGCGATGACGGGCAGGACGAGGCGGCGGAGGCGGGAATTTTTAACCACGGGGAACACGGGGAGCGGGAGGAGAGGGAGGGACGGCGGGGAGGCGCTTCAGTAGGTCAGGGTCACGGCCAGCACGGCGCTGTGCAGGTTGTCGGCGGGTTCGGGGGAGCGGGTGAGGCCCGGCACGGCGGGGACGGTGTTGCGGTAGATGTCCTCGAAGCCGCGGCCGGGCAGGAGGACGGCGTAGCCGGCGGAGACGATGATGTTGTCGGTCAACAGCGGGCGCCATTGCAGCCCGAGGGAGAGGTCCCAGCCGAGGTCGGTGTGGACCTCGTTGGTCAACAGCGCGGCCTCGATCGGTTCGGGGCGGGCGAAGTCGATGTGGTTCAGGTTCACGAACGCGCGCAGGCGGGGCGTGACCTCGATGTCGGCCCCGACGCCGAGGAGCAGGATGCCCGGGTTGACGAAATTCGCCTGGCCCTGGGTCTTGCTCGATCGCAGGTTGGGGAGCACGGAAAAACGCTGTTTCGCGGCGACGCCGGTGCCGGCGAGGTTGAAGCTCTGGCGGACAAAGTAGCTGAACGGGCCGCCGATAAAATTCGTGTTGTCCACGATGCTGTCGAAGCCGGTGGCGCGGCCATCGGTCGGGTCGCCGTCGCCGGTGGCGAAAAGGGCGGAGGCCTTGAAACGGATCCAGTCGCGATCGTAACTCAGCTCGAGGGCGGCGAGGGAGGCGGAAATGACGACCTCGCGGCCTGCGAGGCCGTTGAACTCGTCGTTGCCGAAGGCGTGGTAGAGCGCGTGGTTGATGTTGAGCCGGCCCACGTGGCCGTCGCCGGTCCAGCCCAGATACCCGACGGCGAGGTCGTGCGGGACGGGCGTGCCCAGCGGGGCGGGGCGCACGACCGAGCCGTTGGTGTCGTAGTATTCGTCACCGGCCTGGTCGAAATTCCCATGCACGGACACCTGGGCGGTGTAGCCCTTGGTCAGGAAATCCTGGCGGTAAAGATTGGCCACCACCACGATCTGGTGGCGGGAGTCGAAGGTGTTGAGCTCGGAGTTGGTATCCTTCTCGCGCAGGTCGAAGGCGGCGAGATTGTATTGCAGGTGGTTGTTGTCGGCGTTGCCGAGCAGGCGCACGCCGAGCTGGGTCTCGTTGAAGATGAAGCCGCGGAAATCCGAGTTGAAGGTCTGGAGGCCGAGCTTGATCGAAACGAAGTCGTAGTTGGGCGAGAGATCGGCGAGGTGGTATTCGTAGAAGGCCTCCTGGACGGCGAGGAAGGCGTCGTTGCGCCGGGTGGGGCCGTCGTTGCCGCCGGAGGGTGCGCCGGGGTCGGGGTTGAGCAGGCCGGGGGCGGCGACGGTGACGCGGTTGTAGTTCGCGACCAGGCGGAGTCTCACCGTCTGGCGGGGCGGGACAAACACGGTCTCGCCCTGGAACAGGAGTGCGTCGACGGCGATGTTTTGCACAAACACGGTCGTGTCGTAAGCGCCGAGAAAATCCGACTGGCCCGGGGCGGAGGCGCTCACGCCGCTCGGCAGGGGCAGGGCGCGGTCCTCGTAGATCGTCTCGGACGAGGCGGTGAGCGCGAGGAACCAGTCCTGGCCGAAGACCGGCAGGTCGCCCTTGAGCAGGCTTTGGCGATACCAGTGCCAGGTCTCGGGTTCGGCGTGGCCGAAGGGTTGTTCGTTCAGGTCGCCGGAGGTGTAGCGGCGCCAGGGGGCGAAGGAGGCGTCGCGCCAGCGGTCGGGCACGGGGCGCGAATCGGCCGGGTAGCCTTCACCGCGCTCGGCCAGCGGGTAGGTGTCGGACCCGGGGGCGGGCCAGCCGTGGCCGTGGTGGGCGGGGATAAACTCGGTGCGGCGGACGTCGGCGCGCGGCAGCGGCGCCGGGTAGTCGGCGGCGAGCGGGGTGACCTCGGCGGGATCGGACGTCAGCGGGGAGGGGGTGACGACGGGGGTTTGCCGCTCGAGCGGGCCGGTCGGCAGGCGGGGGGCGGGGGGCGCGGGGGGCGGAGGGAGGGCCGGGTCTTCGGTGAAAAACGGGGTGGCGGGGGCGGGCGGGGGCGGGTTTTGGGTCGCGCCGGGATCGGGGTTGAAGGACGGGGCGGCGGGAATCGGGGTGATTTCGAAGCGGCGGGTCGGCGCGCCGGGGTCGGGCAAGGGGGGGAGGGGTGCGCCGGGGTCGGCGGGGGTGTCGGCCGGGGCGGCCGGGGGCGGGCCGGGGTCGATCCGTTGATGGGCGCGAGGAGCGTCGGGCGGGAGCTCGTGCGTGCCTTCGGCGGTGGTCGTGGCGGAGGGGGCGGAGGCCTGGGCGGGCACGGTCAGGGCCAGGGCGGCCAGGAGGGCGCGGGAATGACCATTGACCAATGACCAATGACCCATGAACGAAGCCCGAGGCCCGGGGTGACGGAAGGCACGCATTGGGGGCTTCAGGGTGCGGCGGCGAGGGCGCGTTGCAGGGCGGCGGGGAGCGGGGCCTCGGCGGTGGTGGGAGCGGGGAGGCCGGTGGGCCGGGGGTTGTGGTAACCGTGGCAGGCGGTGCAGGCGTCGGTGACGCCGCCCTGCGGGCTGTGGCAGGAGGCGCAGGAATTTTTCGCCGGCATCAGCACATCGGCGGTGGCGACGCTGGTGGGGGCGGCGTGGCAGGACACGCAGTCCATGCGGGTGTGTTTGGCGTGGTCGAAGCGGGCTCGGGGCAGCCACACGTCCACCGGGCGGACCGGGGCGATGAACGGCGCGGCGCCGGCGGGGGCGGCGGTCACGACGTGGCAGAGGTTGCAGGAATCGCGGCCGGCCGGGGCGGATGGTTCGCCAAAAAACACCTCCCGCTCGAGGTGTTCGCCGGAGGGGTGGCGGGACTGGAGGGCGGCGAGTTTCGCCGTCACGTGGTCGTGGAGGGGCTGGCCGGCGAGGCCGAGGCGGCGAACGGCGTCGTCGGAATAGGCGGCGGGCAGGGCGCGGAGGAACGCGCGGGCGTTTTCGGGGGAGCCGTGGGGCACGACCAGCGACGGGGTGGCGGGATCGATGGGCAGGCCGTGGCAGGACTGGCAGTGCAGCTCGAACTTGATCGGTTGCATCAACGCCCCGGTGGGGTCGGGCACGTGGCAGGAACGGCAATCGAGGGCCTGGCCGTCGACCCGGGGAATGTCCGGGCCGGTGAGGTGGAGGGCGTGGTTAAAGGCGAGGGCGTTGGGATCGCGGGCCTCGGGTAGTTTGGCGCGAAACTCCGGGTGATCGTCGGCGAAGGACGTGATAATCGCGGTCAGGCCTTCGGGCGGGCGGGTCACGGGGAATCCGACGCGGCCCGCGTCGAGGGTTTTTTCAAAAAGGGCCGGATCCAGCTTTCGGGCGAGCAGGGCGGCGTCGCCCATCGCCAGCGGGGAGCCGTGGCAGGCGGTGCAGGTGGCGGAGTCGACCGCGAGCAGGTCCTGGGCGCGGCCCTGGTGTTCGAGGTGGCAGACCGAACACGAGGTATCGCGGGCCACGCTGGCCTGGTGGAAGGAATGCGGCTGGTGGCAGTCCTGGCAGGCGGCGTCCATGGCGCGAAAATCCCGCGCCTCGTGGGCGAACAGGGTCTCGGGCGCCAGGCTGCCGGTGGTCACGAGGCGGAAGGTCGACGCGGCCCAGCCGGCGGGGGACTGGTGGGCGGAGGCGTGGCACTGGGCGCAGCCTTGCGGATCCTTCACCCCGGCGGCGGCGTGGGCGGCGGCGAAATGCGGTCCGGAGTGGACGGCGCTGAGCGGGCCCGGGTTGATCGCGGTGTCGCGGGCCGGGCCGAATAGCACAAACAGCAGCACGCCCAGCGAGGCGGCGATCGTGGCCGTCACCAGCAGGCCGCGGCGGGCGCGGAGGCTGCGCACCGGGACGCAGGGCGGGGTCGAGCGGCAACACGAGCCGTCGGGCCGGGGGCCTTCGCGGCAGGGGCCGCCCCAATCCGCGGGGCGGGTGCATTTCCACAGGCCCTTGGTCTCGCCGGGGGCGGTGACCAGCAGTGGTTTGCAATCCGGGCCGGCGCGGCAGGTGCCGGACGGAGACGGGCCGAGGCGGCAGGGGCAGCCGTCGCCGGCGTGTCCGCATACCCAATCTTTCTGCGGGCGTTCGTAGCGGCTGTCGTCGAACTCGGGCGGGGGCTGGCGGCCTTCGGTGCTCATCGGGCGCCTCCGGAGTAGGCGTGCACCAGCAGGACGTGCACGGCGGTGAAGACCAGCAGGCCGTAGGTCAGGGGCAGGTGGACAAAGAGCCAGCCCTTCAACAGCAACTGGTTGGCGTGGTGAAAGTCCAGCGAGTGGCGGGCGCGCAGCAACTCGGCGATTTCTTCGGCGCGGGTCTTTTCGGCCGCGGCGAGGTAGCGGCCGGATTCGGTCAGGGCGGCGAGGCGGTCGTTCAAAGTGGCGCGGGAGCCGACCAGGTGGGGCAGAAAGGCCGGGCGGGCGGCGAAGGCGGGTGCGAGTTCACGGGCGTAAAAGGCCGCCAGCGTGGTGGCCTTGGCCTCGGGGATGGCGGCCAGCGCGATCTTTTCCGCCTGGAGGCGGAGGTCGCGCCGGATGACCGGGATGCGCTCGAAGGGCACTTCCCCGCCGGCGCTGGTCAAACGGCGGGGGATGGCGCGGGAGAGCCACCAGCCGCCGATGCCGCTCAGGGTCACGGCGAGGAAAAGTCCGGCGAGGACGAGGTTAAAGGGGCCGGTGGGCACGGCGAAGCGGAGGTGGAACACAAAAAGGACGCCGGCAAATAGGCCGGCGTAGGCGTGGAACTGCAGCCATACGCGGGACGAAAGCAGGGGCAGAAAGGGCAGTTTTTTGCGCAGGTTGTAGGCGGTCAGTCCGAGGCAGAGGGCGAAGAGCCACCAGCCGGTAAGGAAGACCAAATGGGGAAAGCCGGCCTCGAGGCGCGGGTAATGGCGGGCGAGGGCCGCGGCCGCGCCCAAGGTGAGCAGGGACAGGACGGCGCGGCGGATCAGGAGCGGGCGGAGCATGCTAGGAAATGACCAATGACCAATGTCCAATGACCAGGGCGGGAGGTGGTTCCATGGTGACGGGGGCCTAGCGGCGGGCCAGCCAGGCGGTGAGGGGTTCGAGGGTGTTCAGGTCGAGGCGGTCGAGGGCGTCGTGCGGGCAGGCGCGGACACAGGCGGGGCCGCCGATTTGATCGAGGCAAAGGTCGCACTTGGTCGCCTTCAGCAGAGGCTTCTGGTCCTTCGCGACCAGCGGTTGGCCGTCCTCGTCGCGGGTCTCGACCATGCGGATGGAGCCGTAGGGGCAATTGTTGGCGCAGGCGGTGCAGCCGATGCAGGTCTCGGGATTGATCACGACCTCGCCGCCGAAGCTGTCGCGGTGGATGGCGCCGGTGGGGCAGCCGATCATGCAGATCGGATCGGCGCAATGCATGCAGGCCTGGGCGACCATCAGGTGATCGTGGATCGGGCCGTGGCGGAGGAAGCGGGGGTTGCCGCCGTGGGTGGAGGCGCAGGCGCGCACGCAGTCGTCGCAGCGGGTGCACCGGTCGAGGTCGATCACCATCGACTCGGTGCCGTTGAACAGACGGTTCTGGGTGAGGAACTCCATCAACGCGGCGTCGGCGGGGGCGTCGGAGGGGCGGGTTTTCCCCTTCGGCTTCGGGACGGGGGCGAGGGCGGCGGGGGCTTCGCCGGCGATGACGATCGGCGGCGGCAGCTGGTGGGCGGGCAGACCGGGCAGCACGTGACGCTCGAGGATGGCGGCCGGGATGGTCAGGACGTGGGTGTGGCCGATCACGCGCAGGCTGTGCTGGAGGGCCACGGCGGCGTCCGGGTTTTTCCAATTGTGGGCGATCTCGTCGAATCCGTAGACCCGGCCGGCGCCGAGGTAATTCAGGGTGCGGTGGCCGGCGCCGTGGCGCTGGGTGAGGCGGGCGAAGCCGGAGCGCACCATCACGATGCCGTTCGGGTAATCGCCCTCGGCGGCGATGGTCGTCTCCTTGGCGACGGCGGCGGCGCCGGCCTGCACGAGTTTTTTGTATTCACCGGACCAGTCGTAATCGCCGTAGGTCTCGAACTGGGTGGCGGCCTCGACGGCGGCGCGGGCCTCCGGGGCGAGGTGGCGCAGGAAGGGTATCTCCTGGAGGTAGGAGGCGAGGGCGCGCTGGCGGTAGATCTTGTCCACGTGGGCGCGCAGGGCGGGGTCGTATTTCAGCAGGTCGCGCAGGCCCTGCCAGCGGATCTCCAGCAGCTGGGTGCCGTCCTCCTCGGCGAAGATCGTCGCGGTGCGGGGCATGCGCGACAGGGCGGCGATCTCGCCGAAAAAATCCCCGGCCTGCATGGCGGCGGTCTTGTGTTCGCCGAGCACGCGGGGCACGTCCTGGAGAAACACCGAGCGGCTGGCCTCCGCCGTGCGGCGCTGGCGGGCGACGACCTCGTCCTCGCGGGGATTCGACCACAGCTGGGCGAGGGAGCGGAAAAGGCCCCGGCGGCCACGTTCCTTGCGGCCCACGGCGGCCGGGGGCAGGCCGGGTGAGAGCACGACCCGGGCGCGGCCCTTCAAGATAAGGAAGGCGGAGGTGCCGTAGTCGCCCTCGCGCACGATCAGCTCCTCGGCCTGGAAGGTGCGGATGGCGGTGTCGTTGCGCAGGATGTCGGGCAGGGTGGCGGAGCGGGGGAAACTCTCCGGGTTCATCGCGCTGAAGGGCGCGAGGGCCAGCAGGCGGTCCACCGCCTCGGGTGGGAACTCGGCATCGAAGGGGGCGTCCCAGCGGCGGGGGCGATCTAGGCTGGCGACGGTGGACATGCGGGGAGCGGGGAGACGGGAAGCGGGAGACGGGGGGCGGATCAGGCGTCGAGGACGAGGGTGCCCTTGGGTTTGCAGATGCAGGCGAGGCAGGAGCCGGACTCCACGTCGGCGCCGTGTTCATTGATGTATTCGACCTCGCCGGACTTGATCGCCACCAGGCAGGCGCCGCAGTTGCCGGCGCGGCAGCCGGCCTCGATGCGCACGCCGCAGGCATCGGCGACGTCGAGCAGCGTGGCGTGCTCGGGGCTCCATTGGGCGGATTGGTTGGACTTGGCGAAAGTGATGCGCGCGCCGCCGGCGAAGGGGGTGGTGGTCAACGCGGCCTTCATCTCGGGCTTGGCGGCCTTTTTCACCGAAGCGGGGCCGAAGGCCTCGAAATGCACCGAGGCGTCGGGCACGCCCCAGGCGCGCAGGTCGTCGGTGATGCTCTCCATGAACGAGCCCGGGCCGCAGAGGAAAAAGTCGTAGTTTTGGGACGGCAGGAGGCTCTTCATCAACTCCACCGTCACGCGTCCCTCGTGTTGGTAATCGCGGCCGGCGACGTCGTTTTTCCCGGGGCGGGAGTAGCAGATGTGCAGCTTCAGGTTGGGGTATTTCTCGACCAGCGCGAGGGTCTCGGCCCGGAGCATGTGGTCCTCGCTGCCGCGGGAGCCGAAGAAAAACCAGACCTCGCGGTTGGCCTTGGCCTCGATGAGGGCGTGGGCCATGGCGATCATGGGGGTGATGCCGACGCCGCCGGAGATCAGGACGACGGGTTTCTCCTTGTTGAGATCGAGGAAAAAGTGGCCGGCGGGGGCTTTGACGTCGAGGATGTCGCCTTCCTTCACCGCGTCGCAGAAAAAGGACGAGCCCTTGCCGGGGGGATGGTCGGTCTTGGGCGGGGGCGGGCAGCGTTTGATGGTGACGCGATAGTGGCTGGGCCGCGCGCAATCGGAGAGCGAGTAGCAGCGCACGATCGGCTTGGCCTGGCCGGGCAGGAGGAGCTGAAAGGTCAGATACTGGCCGGGCTTAAATCCGGGGATGGGGCGGCTGTCGTGCGGGGTGAGGTGAAAGGAGAAGGTGTCGGCGCACTCCGGGATCTTTTTGGTCACGGCGAACTTGCGCACGCCGTTCCACCCGGCGCGTTCCTGCTCCACCGATTGCAGGCGCAGGCGGGCGCTTTGGATCTCCAGTTCCAGGCGCTCGAGCTCGCGGGCCTGGGCCTGGCCGGCGTGGACGGCGCCGCGCAGGGAGTGGAAAAGGGTGAGGCCTCCTTGCAACATCAGGCCGCCGACCAAGATGCAGCCGAAAAGGAAAGCCAGGCTGGTGGGGGACAAGTCGAACGCGGACATGGTGGTTTTGGGTGGGCGAAATAAAGAAGCCGGGCGCGGCCGTTTTAGCGTTTGTCTAGAAGTCAAATTCGCGAGTGAATTTTTAAGTGACAATCCTTATGCGCGAAAAAACGCTAATACTTGGCCTTTTCACCGTCTCGTTGATCGCGATGGGGGGGACGGCCCGGGCCGAGGTGCCGGCCGGGCATGAAGAGGCGTTGCTGCACAAGGTGTTGGGCACGGCCTCGTGCGCGACCAGTGGTTGCCATGGCGGGGCCGGGCCGGTGCGGGGGGCGGTGGCGGTGTTCACCCGCGAGGATCCCCACGCACGTTCCTACGACACCCTGGCGACGCCGCGTTCCGCGCGCATGGGCGAGGCCCTGGGCATCGCCGACGTGCGTTCCAGCGCGAGCTGCACTGTGTGCCATGCCCCGGCCGCGAGCGTGCCGGAGCATTTGCGCGGGGAGGACCTGCGGATCGAGGACGGCGTGGGCTGCGCGAGTTGCCATGACAGCGCGGAGACCTGGCTGCGGACGCATACCCGGCCCGAACTGGACCACGCGGCGAAGGTCGCGTCGGGCATGCGCGATCTGCGCTCGGCCTATGCGCGGGCCGACGCCTGCGTGGCATGCCATCAGGTCATCGAGCCGCGCCTCGTCGAGGTCGGGCGGCATCCGCGATTGATTTTTGAACTCGACGGTCAGTTGGCGGCGGAGCCGTCCCACTGGCGCGAAGTGAATGGCTGGGATGGCGCGAAGGCGTGGCTGGTCGGCCAGGCGGTGGCCTGGCGCGAAGCGGCGGCGGCGCGCGCGGAGGGCCGGGACACGCTCGAGGGCGCGGTCGAGCGCGAGGCGGCGCTGGCCTGGCTGGTGGCGCGGGCCGCCGGTGGAGCGGGGGCGGAGGCGCCGGACGCGGTGGCGCGGCGGGTCGACGCGGCCTGGACGGTCGGTGAGGGCGAGGCGGTGCTGAGGCGGCTGGCCGGAGCGGGCGGGGATTTCCGCGCGGCGGGCATTTCCCGCCTGGAGCAGGCCTACCGGGCGGAGCGGCTCGTGCTCGGGCTGGACCGGGTGCTGGCGGCGTGGCCGGAGCGGGCGCGGGCGCGTGCGGCCGAGCCGGTCGTGGCGCGTTTGTTCTCCGCCGCGCAGTCGGTGCCGGACTTCGAGCCGGCGGGTTTCGCGATCCTTTTGGACGAATTGCCCCGGGCGTTGGGCGGCGCGAACTGAGCGAACTCGCCGCGGATGGCGGGCGGCTCAGGGACCGCGGGTGAGCGGCCGGACCTCGCTGCGCAGCTGAGGATCGCGGGGGAACTTGGCGTAGGGCAGGCGAACGCCGCCCTCGACGAAGGCGTCGGAGCGAACCCGGGCGGGGGGAAGGAAGGCCGCGCCGGCGGAGGCCGCGATGAGGTCGTCCTGATCGATGCCGTCGCCCGAGACCCCGACCGCGCCGATCAACACGCCATTGCGAAACAGCGGGAAGGCGCCGGGGAAGATGGTGATGCCATTGGGTAGGGCGGCCTCGCCGTTGGTGGCCGAGGCGGGGCTGACCAAAAGCGGCAGGGAAACCTCGAACTGCTCCCCTTCGAGCGGTCCCGGACCGCGGCGATTGATCCCGGGCGGAAAATGGAACTGGGAGAGAAAACCCACGGCGCGGGCCGACAGGGCGCGCTGGTCGGACGAATAATAGATCACGGTGCGGGCCTTTTGCACCGACACGTCCCAGGAGAACAGGGTGGCGTCGGGGGTGCGGAAGGTCCCCAGCACCCGCGGGGCGACGCCGGGGGCGGCGGGATTGTTGACCACGCTGATGAACACCTGCGCGGGCCGGCCGACGGGCAGGCGGATGCCGGCGCGGGTCTGGCGGGTGCGGGCGGCGCCGGCGGCCAGGATGGAGCGCACCTCGGCGGCGGTCAGGCGGGGCTGCCCGCCGATCAGGCCGGCCTCGGGGTCGGCGATGATGGGTGCGCGCAGTTCCCCGGTCAGACCGCCCAGGGTGGCGGCGGGCCAGACCAAGGGCGGCGGCGGGGCGGCGGCGGGCAGGACCGGGGCGGCGCCGGCCACGCGGGCGGCGCGGACGCGGGTTTTGACGTAGGGCAGGCGGATGCCGTCGATAAAGATCCCGGTCCCGTGCAGTCGGGGATTCGGTGCGTAGCCGATCTGGCCCGCGAGGGCGATGGCCTCGTCCTCATCCGGGCCGAGGGTCTGGAGGTAACCCTCCTCGTCGGTGAACTCCGCCTCGGTGCCGTCCGCGTGCACGCCGACGCCGGCGAAAAGCCGGCCGTTCTTGTAGAGCGGAACGCCGCCGGGCGAGGCGCGCAGGCGGGTGAGCGGGATGCGGGCGCCGGAGACCGCGCGGAAGTAGTTGATATCGGAATACGCCAGGTTGGACAGACCGACGCCGACCAGCGGGCCGGGGGGTTTGTTGCGGATGCCGGGGGGGAAGTTGTCCTGGATGATGAAACTGGCGGTCCGGGGGGTGAAGGAATGCTCGTTCGAGCTCAGGAACACGGCGGTTCCGGCCTTGGCCACCGCGATGGCGCGTTCGTTGGCCAGGATGGACCCGGTGCCGTTCGCCCGGCGCAGCACGAGCTCGCGGCCGTCGCGGTCCACGATCGCGATCACCGCCCGGGGAAAACGCTCCATCGCCCGGTCGGCGGCCTGCTGCTGGATGCGATCCAGATCGGCGGCGGTGTAAACGGGGGGAAGGGTGGCGGGAGAGTAGGCGCGGGCCGTTCCCAGGCCGAGCGTCGCCCCCAACAAAATGACGCGACACACAAACTTAAGATGCGGAGGCACGGCGGGAAGGGAGAGCGGGAAGGGCGGTTGAACGTCGCGAGACGTGTCGGGTCTGGATTCGGGGATGTTTTGCGGCAACCCCAAACATCCGTGCCGGCGTGGCGGATACGGCGCCGGCGCGCGACAAAGTCGGTCGCGAAGGCGCAAGTTGCTTGTCATAGGGTCCGGACTGCGCCCGACTGCGGACGCATGAAAACCACCCCCGCGGCCGGTCTTGTTTTTTCGGTTCTGACCGCATTCCTCGCCTTCGGGGCCGCGGCCTGTCTCGCCCCGGCGGTCCGGGCGGCGGATCACGCGGACGCGCCCTTCACCTCAAACGACGTCGCGGCCGACTTGAACGACTCCTTCATCTTTCTCGATCCTAACGACAACAACTTCATCGTCATCTCGATGACGGTGCGCGGCTTCATCGTGCCGGGCGAGGCCGTGAACCAGGGCATTTTCGACACCGCGGTGTTGTATCGCTTCCAGATCGAAAACAACGGCAACCCCAAGCCGGACTTCAACATCGACGTCACCTTCAGCCCGCGCGAGGCGAGCACCATCGCCCAGATCGCCACGATTAAGATGCCCAATCCGCGCAACCGCAAAAAGACCCTCGTGCTGCGCGCGCCGGCGACCAATCCCACCCTGAACACCGAGGCCCCGGTCCAGGTGGTCACGACCGATGCGGCGACCGGCGTCTCCTTCTTTGCCGGGGAGGTCGATGATCCCTTCTTTTTCGA